>CAYUFA010000011.1:0-43173 GCA_964443845.1 uncultured Ectothiorhodospiraceae bacterium | reverse complement strand
GGCTGTGCCGCGCACAGTTCCCCGGGAGCATCAGAACCGCCACTGCCATCCCGTCAACCATACCCCGCGAGGATTTCTCCATGAGCTATAAAATCGAAGAAATAGAAGGCATTGGCCCGGCATATGCCGGCAAGCTGGAAGCGGCAGGCATCAGCACGACCGACGACCTGCTGCAACACTGCGCTGACCCGGCCGGCCGCAAGGCCACGGCAGGCAACACCGGCCTGAGCGAGTCGCAGTTGCTCAAGTGGGCAAACCTGTCCGACCTGATGCGGATTTCAGGGGTGGGAGCCGAGTACTCCGAACTGCTGGAGGCCGCCGGCGTGGACACCGTGAAGGAATTGCGCACCCGGGTTGCCGCCAACCTCGCAACCAGAATGGCCGAGGTCAACGCTACCAGGAAGCTGACCCGTACCCTGCCCGGCGAAAAAGTCGTCAGCGGCTGGATCGAACAGGCCGATGCCCTGAATCCGCTGATCAGTCACTAGCACCGTCGCGCGCTGCCGGGTCGGTGTTGTTTCCCGGTGCCGCCTGCGCGGATTCGCCCGTACCCGGACCGCCGGACTGCCGGCGCCGGGGGAACATCAGGTTCCGCAGCCGGCGTCTGCCCAGCGCCCGCGCCACGGTTGCGCCCAGCAGCGACAACAACAGCCCGCCCAGCAGTGACAGCACCAGGTAGTGTCCGTACCAGGTAAATACAAATGCCGGCCGGGGGAAACCGGCACGCAGCATGTCAAATCCCGTTTGCAGATCCTGCAACAGGCTGCCAGTCGCACGCGGCAGGACCAGGCCGGTCTTGTCCGTCAGGAACCATGCGATCCAGCCCGCAAAAAAAACTGCCACTGACGCCCGCAACACGATTTCACCCCGCAGCAAACACTGGCGGCCTGTACCCCGACTGGCCGCCAGTGTGCATTGCCAGACCGCGATGGACTTACTGGGCCGGTGCCTCGTTGCCCTTCAGTGCATCGCCCGCCGCGTCCTTGGCCTTTTCAGCGGTGTCGGCAGCCGCGTCAGCGGCACCCTTCGCCGCGTTCATGGTATCGTCTGCCATCTTGCCGGCACTCTCCATCGCACCCCCGGCGGCCTCGGATGCCGTACCGGCGCCTTCCTCTGCCGGGGCAGCTTCCGTTTCGCTCGCCGCACCGGCCGGCGTCATGGTTTCACTGGTGGTGGGTTCCGTTGCCTGTTCCGGACTTGCCGATTCGGCACTGGATGAGGAATCACCCTTGTCCCCGCAGCCGGCGAGGGCGAGGGCCATACAGGCCACAAGAATCAGTTTTTTGTTCATCGCACTACTCCTTACTCTACATAGGTGGTTGGAAAATAATCCGGTCAATCAGCCTGCGCGGCATCGAACCGGCAGGGTTGCGGACACGTGATGCTGCCCGGCGCCTCTGGCGGCCCCGGTGCCTGCAGCGCGCTCATGACCCCGACCCGCAGAACAATGACGCAGGCCGCGACGGGCACGTCCGGTACCGGGTTGAGTAACACGCCGTGCCCGGTGGCGCCGCAGCGGCAACGGGTACGGGCCTGCACCGGGGCTGAAAAGCAGGCTGCCGGAATTCACTGCCCCGCTACATCCCCCCACGGCAGGCACCGGAAGCTCCCCGACGCAGGCCGTGGCATTCCTGCCAAACCCGGCATCGGTTGCCCTGCGCGCAACCATGTCGGCACCGTTGCCGCGCCTGGCGAATCTTCCGAATTCCGCAAACATTCCGCGCCTCCGTGCAACCGCGAATGACAAGGGGATCACAGCGTGCCTATTATATAAACAGCTACCGCGTACTTCCGTAACATTTAACGCCAAATTTTCCTTTTTAATATCATGGAGAAGTAGAATTATGTCGCCAAACGGAAACACCCGGGACGTCTCCCGGGAACGGGACTCCGCCGGCCGGAACGGCCACTGAACGCAGCGCCATCCTCAGGGTCGCATACGCCATGGACATTACCCAGACGATCGCGCTGACCATGGGTGTTGCCTGGGCCAGCGGCATCAACCTGTACGCAGCAATCCTGACCCTGGGCTATCTGGGCAGCACCGGCAATATCGTGCTGCCACCCGACCTGCAGATCCTGACCGATCCCCTGGTCATGCTCGCGGCCGGGCTGATGTACTGTGTGGAGTTCTTCGCCGACAAGGTTCCGGGTGTGGATACCGGCTGGGACGGGCTGTCCACCTTCATTCGCATACCGGCCGGTGCCATCCTCGCTGCCGGCGCCATCGGCGATGTCAGTCCGGCTGCACATCTCGCCGCCGCAATCGCCGGGGGCGGCCTGGCCGCCGGCAGCCACCTGACCAAGGCCGGCAGCCGGGTACTGATCAATACTTCCCCGGAGCCCTTCAGCAACTGGTTTGCCTCGGTGGGCGAGGATGTTGCCGTGGTTGCCGGACTCTGGACCGCACTGCACCATCCTCTGCTGTTCATCGCACTGCTGATCCTGTTTATCCTGCTGATGATCTGGCTGTTGCCGAAACTGTGGCGCGGTATCAAGCGCGTCGCGGCTGCCGTGCGGCGCCTGGTTACCGGGAAATCCCCCGCCACCGGCATCGCCGACACTACCGCTGGCGAAAGAAAACAGCTGCCGTGAAGGCGCTAACGCTCGGCGTGATGATGCTCGTTGCTGCCGGCACGCTGGCCTGGTTCGTGCTGGCCCCCCACGGGCTGCAGAAAAGACCGGACATCAGCCTGCCTGCCGTCGATGGCAGGCAACTGAAGCTGTCCGACTATCACGGCAGACCCCTGCTGGTCACCTTCTGGGCAACGACCTGCCGCAGCTGCATGGAAGAAATACCGCGGCTGATCCGGCTCTACCAGGAGCTCGCTCCGCGCGGCCTGGGCATGATCGCCATCGCGATGAGTTATGATCCCCCCGACCGGGTTCTGGCGGTGCGTAACGAGCGCCGGCTGCCCTACCCGGTCGCCCTGGATATCCACGCGGACGCGGCACGCGCTTTCGGGAATGTCGAGCTGACGCCGACCATGTTCCTGTTTGCGCCGGATGGCAGGCTCGTGTACCGCAGGACCGGCATCCCGGACATGAACCGCCTGCAGCAGGACATCCTCGGTCTGCTCGGCCGGGCGGACAACGACACGCGTTGTGGAAACCAGCAAACCGGGACCGCTGCATGCTCTGGATAAAGGCCCTGCACATCATCTTCATGGTCACCTGGTTCGCCGGGCTGTTCTACCTGCCACGCCTGTTCGTCTACCATGCCGACGCCACGGACGAGACCAGTCATGTCCGTTTCCTGGTCATGGAGCGCAAGCTGTTCATCATCATGACCATCGGCGCCGTGCTCACCGCCGTATTCGGCATCTGGATGCTGGTCGACTATGCCTGGGCCAGCTGGCATGCATCCGGCTGGCTGCAGCTCAAGCTGGTACTGGTCGGCACGCTCGTGCTGTACCATCTCTATTGCCTGGTAATCATGCGCGAATTGCGCGCCCGCCGCGCCCGTCACAGTGCAGTATTTTACCGCTGGATCAACGAAATTCCCGCCCTGCTGCTGATCGCGATCGTGCTGCTGGTCGTGGTAAAACCATTCTGAAATCAGGGGGGATGTAGCGCGGGTTTCGGTTACACTTGCCTCCATCAGGAATTTCCCGGAGAGCGTCTCATGACACGAATCGTCAATTGCGTGGTACTCAAGCGCGAAGCCGAAGGGCTGGAGTCCATCCCCCATCCCGGTTCGCTCGGTGAGAGGATCTACGAAAACGTGTCCGCCGAAGGCTGGAATCAGTGGCTGGAACGGCTGACCATGATCATCAATGAAAACGGCCTGAACACCGCCGACCCGTCGAGCATCGAGATGATCGAACAGCACATGATCGGATTCCTGTTCGGCGAGGGAGAACTTGGCGGGGCACCCCAGGGCTTCCGCCCGCCGGGGGCCAAGAAGTAGCACCGGCCGGCGCCGCAAGTCTGCGTCAGGTCAGGGCCGGCACCGCGACACGGAGCGGACCGGGTCAGCCCGCTCCGGAGCCGCTTTCCGATGGTGGCCCGCGTACCTCTGCAGCAGATGCCGCCTCGCACGCACGGCTGTCCTGCAGGTGCAGCAGCGGAGCCACCACGATGCGCAGCCGTGCATGGGCCGTGCGCAGTGCGGCCTCGGCGGTTGCCGGGTCCGGGGCCCGCGCAAACATGAATCCGAGGTAGCTGGCCCCCTCGGGCAGCGGGATCAGTTCGTAGCCATCCCGGGTGGCAATGGAAATATCCTCAATGCCGGGTACCGCACGCGCCGCAGGCAGGCCTTCGATCCGGCGCAGGATACCCGCCTGCGGAATCGGGATCATCAGCACGCCGGCCGCCCCGGCCACCGGTACTGCATCCAGCGGTCGTCCGGTGGCATGCGCGATCACCAGTTCCTCCAGGCCGTGACCGGTGGCGAACTGCAGCAGGCGCGCACATTCCCCGCCGATCGTGCGCGCGGCCACTTCCATCATGCAGCACCCTTGTGCAGTGAGCCGCAGCTCGGCGTGCACCGGTCCTTCCTGCAGCCCGAGCGCACGGCAGGCCGCCTCGACAGTGGCCAGGATGTCCCGTTGTTCCGCAGGGGAGTGGCGCGAGGGCGTGATGTAATAGGTTTCCTCGAAATAGGGGCCATCCAGCGGGTCCGGCTTGTCGAAGATCGCCAGCGCGGTGAATACGCCGGCGTGCAACAGTCCTTCCACCGCCACCTCGGCACCGGATACGAAGCGCTCCATCAGCAGGTGCGTGGCCTCAAATCCGTCCGCGGGCGGATCGGCCTCGAGGATGGCGCGGATCCGCGCACAGGCGGCATGCGCCTGTGCGCGGTCATCCACACGAATGACGCCCCGGCTGGCGGACAGCGACAACGGCTTGAGCACACAGGGCATGGGCAAGGCGCGGCACTGTGCCTCGAGTGGCTGCTGCAGGTCGATCAGGGTAAATGCAGGCACCCCGACACCGGCCTGCTGCAGTGCCTGGCGCGACAGGTCCTTGCGCCGGGAGCGCTGTGCAGAAGCGGGTGGATTGTGCGGCAGGCCCAGGGCGGTGGCGATGCGACTGCCCAGTTCCACGGCCGCGTCATCGGTGGCCACCACACCGCAGAACGGCCGCTTCCGGGAGGCATCCAGCAGCACGTCGAGCGCACCGGGTGCCGCCAGATCGACATGCAATCCCCCGGCGATCTCGCTGACCAGGGAAAACCGGCCTTCCGAGGCGATCAGCACATCGATCTGCAAGCGCCGCGCGGCGGCGAGAAATGCGGAAGTCCGGTAACTGTGGGGAGGCGCAATCAGCAGCAGGCGCGACTTCATGCCGGCAGCACCGGACCGTGCGACTGCGCCGGGCAGGTGCGGGTCACCCGCAGGCAACCCGCCGGGTGCTCGGGTGGTCAGCCGCAGCCGCCGCCCGCCGCGCCGCAGGCACCGCAGGTACCGGAACCGCCGGTGATCGCAAAGGCGTTGTTGAAGACAAAGCTGGCACCCGTCGGACGCTCGACGTAGTCGATCTCGACACCCCGCAGGTAGTTCAGTGCAACGGCATCCACGTACACGTCGAAACCCTGTTCCCGGCGTACGCAGTCATACTCGGTGCGGCTGTCGGTAAAGGTCATGCCATACCCCATCCCGCCGCAGCCTCCGCCGGAAACGAACACCCGGATCGCCTTCATGTCATCGTCGTCCACCTGTCTGAACAACTCGAGCATTTTATCGCGCGCCGCCGCTGTCAGTGCCAGGTCGGAATCCTGCAGTTCAGCGCTGAAGCCTGTCGTATTGGCCATGACAATCTCCGCATCAACCGTTCGTGGGGCCTGACCCGGCGCAGAAGGCACACTCGCCGCCGCTGGTCAGGATTTTCAAAAATACCTCAAATCACTATATAGGGTCGGTATTCAGGATGCCATCCCTCCTCAAAGGGATACCCCGCTTCCCCAGAAATAAATACCCGGTTCAACAGGTTAATAAGCCTTTTACAGCAGCTGGCGCTTCCATGCTAATGATAATTATTTGTATTTAGCATCGTATCCTGTAAAATGACACCCGATTGTACACAGCACACGGAGCGTACCCAGCCATGAAACACCGTATCCGATCCGTACCCCGGCCCGGCCCTGCGATGCGGTCCGATCCCGGCTGCACCGCGCAGGCTGCCCCCCCGAACGGTATGCCCGCTACGAGGACCTGGAAGGCGCGAACGACGTGGTGCGGATTATCCGCCGGGAGGTGTGGGACGTGAATCACTCGCCACATGAGGATGTGGTGATCAAGGCCGGTTGCCGCCGCCGCGACCATCATCAGTCTGCTGCTTCCGGTATGGAATTCAATGCCTTCGACCCGGGTATCGGCTCTCAATCCTGAGCCGGGTATACGCGCCCGGTCGAGCTGTTCTGGTAAGCTCTGCGCCCATCATGTACAGACTGTGCTTCCTGTTCCTGGCAACACTGGTCCCGGTCGCCCTGGTGACCGGTGCCGTGTACCAGGCGCCCGCGGCATTCCTCGACGCAACGTTCGCAGGACACCCGCCGGAACCCGCCGAGATGTGGCTGACAGGTGCGATACGGAAAACCAGCACGCAGATCCTCGGGCATCCCTATCCGGGACTGCGCATCCGCTACTGGGCGCAGGCAGCACGCAGCGCCTGGATCCTGGAGGAGATCGGCAAGGAAAAACCCATCACGGTGGGCCTGGTCGTCAACCACCATGCCCTGGAGCGGGTGCGCGTACTGGAGTTTCGCGAAAGCCGGGGCTGGGAAGTACGCTACCCTTCCTTTACCGAACAGTTCAACGGTGCGCGCCTGACACCGGAACAGCAACTCGACCGGGAGGTCGACGGCATTTCCGGTGCCACGCTGTCGGTGCGCGCGCTGGAAAAGCTGGCGCGGCTGGCCCTGTATCTCGACAGCCGCATCCCTCCGCACCATGACACGCCACCACAAAAATAAGTCCGCGGCGCGCCTGCTGCGCTCCCTGTACGTCTGGCACCGCTACCTGGGGCTGGCTGCCGCCACCTTCGTGGTGTGGCTGGCGTTGTCCGGCCTGTTGCTCAATCACACCGACGACCTGCAACTCGATGCCCGCCATATCTCCAGCCCTGCCCTGCTCGACTGGTACGGCATCCATGCACCGCCCGGGATCAGGCTGTTCCGCACGAAGACCCTGACGCTCGCCGGGATGGGCGGCAGCCTGTACGTCAACCAGCGACTGCAACCGGGCGTCAGCGGCACTCTGGTCGGGGCGGTGGATTTCAACGGCATGGTGGTCGTCGCCCTGACCGACCGCCTGCTGTTGCTGACCCCGGCCGGAGAACTGATCGAGCGGCTGGACGATGCGTCCGGACTCCCGACCGGGATCAGCGCGATCGGCGTGCACGCAGACCGGGTGCTCGACGTACGCACGGCGCACGGCGACTACCGGACGGATGCAGGCCTGCTGCACTGGACACCCGTCGTACTGCGCGCTGTCCGGTGGGCCAGCCCCGCCACCCCGAGCGCGACCGAGCGGGCCGCCCTCGAACAGGCGTGGCGCGGCAACGGACTGACCGTGGAGCAGGTATTGCTCGACCTGCACAGCGGCAGGATCCTCGGCAAGGGCGGCCCGTTCCTGATGGACGCTGCCACCATCCTGTTCCTGCTGCTCGCGTTCAGTGGCGTCTGGTTGTGGGGCAGGCGCCGTGCCAGCACCCGCGCACATCAGCGCAAGATCGCCAGCCGTGCAGCCGAAGGCGCACCCGGAAATGCAGACAACGCGCCCACGGCGGGAACCGACGCGCTGTCAGACTCCACCCTGTAACCCTGATCCGGCAGACACCGGCCCTGGCCGGTCAGGTTCCCGTCATCGGCACGCGCCTGCGGCGTGCAACCCGGATGCCCAGCGCGGCGATGCCCGCCAGCAACACCCACAGGTCACCGGCGCCTGCAGCGCTGCCCGCACCCGCGTGCAACGTGCAGGCGAGAAAGCCACTGCTTCCGGCATCCGCCCGACCCAGCTGGGCCGCGAAGATTTCCTGGTCACCGGCGGCAGTGTCATCCGGCCAGACCACGCGGTCATCGTAATGGGACATGCGTGCCCACGCCGAACAACTCTGCAGGGTGGTACTCAGGTCCTGCCGCAGCAGAACCGCTCCATCGTAGATCTTTTGCGCGTACTGGAGGGTGTAGGTGCCTACCGGACAGGCGGCATCGTCGAAATCCATGTACAGGATATCGAGCCTGCGGTTCTGGCCGATGCGGGAAAACACGTGCCAGCGATACTGGCCCTCGCCGTTGGTGAACTGCGTCAGGCCGGTCCGCAGCACGGCGAGATTGCCGGGACTGCCATCCCGGGCATCCCGGGACGGATCGAGCGTATCGATGAAGATCTCCTCGCTGCCGGGACCACCGGCGCCGGTCTCCTGCTTGTAGACGAGGAACACCTGGTTGTCACCGAGATTGACACTGACGGTCGCACTGCCGGCCAGCAGGTCGTCATCGACGGTGAGCAGGGTGGCATCGATCAGCACATCATCCGTGGCACCGTCGATCATGGCGTAGTACACCTCCGGTGCGGCCGTCGCGGCGGCACTGGAAAACACCACGTGCACGTTGGCGTCGCTGTCCAGGGCCAGGTCCGGATACCCGTCACAGGTGCCCGCCGGGCCGATGGATACCGGCGCCGTGCTGAGCTGCGCACCGCTGGTGTCCAGCCTCACATACTGTACCGGGCCGGTGCACTCACTCTCCCACACCACGTACAGGTGTGCCTGGTTGTCCATTTCCACCCGCGGGTGTACGGCACTGTCACCGCCGGCCGGGGAAATCATGACATCGCCGACCTCCTTGAGGGTCGACAGGGTTGCCGCGGTGCCATCGCGGGGCTCCAGCAGGGGGTTCAGGCGCATGAAGTACACTTCCGGCGTGGCGCCGCTCTGCCAGACCACGTAAACGTGATAGGTCGAGTCGATCGCGATGGAAGGATAGGCGGCCGGCCCCCCGGTCCCGCCGTCATCGACCCGTATGGCCGGGATCCGCACCACGCCGGTGGAACTCAGCATCTCGTAGTAGAGGGCGCGTCCGTCGGTCGCGTCGTCCTGGGTCCAGACCAGGTGAATGTTGCCAACCGCATCGGTACGCTCGACGGCATAATCCGCATTCATCTTCGTGTCTGTGAGTTGCAGGGTGGCCGCGTGCAGGCCGGCCTGGACGGACAGCAACAGCACGGCAAACAGCACGCTGGCAATCATCTTCATGCAGGGGCATCTCCGGTACAGAGGGAAGGGCCACCGGGCACCCCGACTGCAACCGGCGAGCGCTTGTTGTCGAGCCTGGTGAACTTGGAACCTTCGAGGGTGAGATTGTACATCAGGCCCTGGTTGCCGAATACAAACCCGGGCACCGGGTCGCGGAACCGGAAATGGAATCACGGCGATCCTCCCGGAGCGGTGTGCACCACCCCGGGAGGGGACGCTTCAGTCGATCACGGTACGTCCCGGTGTCGGCGGCAGATGCGGCAGGATCTGATCCGGGAACGGTCCGCTCAGGGCCTCCAGGAAGGCAACGATATCCGCCACCTGGGCATCGGTCAGGTCACGATTGAGCTGGGTCTTGCCCATCACCCGCACGGCCTCGTCGAGGGTCTTGACCGAGCCGTTATGGAAATACGGGGCGGTGATGGCAATGTTGCGCAGGGTCGGGACCTTCCACATGCCCCGGTCCTGCTCGTTCTTCGTGAGCATGAAGCGCCCCGGGTCCGCCGTCAGCTGGTATTTCTTCACGTACTCGTTGTCCGTGTAGGTCGGAAACTTCATGAAGAAGCCGGTCCCCGGCGCCATGGCCGGACCATTGAATGCCGGGCCCGAGTGGCAGGAGGTGCAACCGACGCTGGCGAAGGCGTTCATCCCGCGCACCTGTTGTGCGTTCAGGGCCTGCTTGTCGCCCTTGACGTAGCGGTCATAGGCACTGCCCGGGGTAATCAGCGTCCGCTCGAAGGCTGCCACGGCCTTCGCGGCATTGTCCACGGTCATCGGGTCCTTGCCGGGGAAGGCCCGTTCGAAGTAGGGACGATAGCCCGGGATGTCGCGCACCCGGTTCATGGCAGCCTCGACGGCGGCCATGCCCATTTCGACCGGGTTGGCTACCGGACCCTTGGCCTGATCCTCGAGCGAGGCCGCGCGGCCGTCCCAGAACTGGGAGGAATTGAAGGCGGAGTTCCACACCGTCGGCGCGCTGCGCCCGCCCGTCTTGCCCTGCACGCCCATGGAAACCGGCCGGTTGTCTTCACCGCCCAGCATGATGTTGTGACAGGAATTGCACGACACGGTCCCGGTCTGGGAAAAACGCGGGTCCAGGAACAGCATACGGCCCAGCTCCACCCTGGCCGGCGTGGTGGGATTGTCCGCCGGGGCCGGGGCCTGGTCCGGAAGTGCCTGCCAGTCGGCGGCCAGGACCGGCGCAACCGGCAGGGCAAGTGCGGCGATAAGGAATCCTTGTCGAATGCAACGCATAAAACCTCCATGAACGGCGATATCGAAAACCAGCAAGCGAAATTCTAGCGAACGGCCGCGCACCTGGCCATGGCTCAATACACTGGCCGTTCGTACAGGTTGACGTGCAACATCTCGACGCGGGTCGGCGGGACCGCGACGTTCACGGACCGTGCCGGCTGCCGGCGCAGCGGCCAGCACGGGCGCTAGTTGCCGGCGCGGACCAGCCCGCCCAGCCCGCCCAGCTCCAGCACGTTGTTGTACATCGCACGGATAGCGCGCGGTTCCTCCAGCTCCAGCGCCTGCGCCAGCAGATCAACCGCCTCGCTCTGGGCGAAGCTGCGGATGACCCACTTGACCCGGGGCAGATTGCTGATGCTCATACTGAGGCTGTTGACACGCAGGCCGAGCAGCGCCAGTGCAGCAGCGGGATCGCCGGCCATCTCGCCGCAGACACTGACCGGCTTGCCGTGACGGCCTGCCTGTTCGACCACCTGCTGGATGGCGCGCAATACGGCCGGGTGCAGGCACTGGTACAGCCCCGCCACGCGCGAGTTGTTACGGTCCACGGCCAGCAGGTACTGCGTGAGATCGTTGGTGCCGATGGAAAAGAAATCGACACGCCGGGCCATGGCCTCGATCTGGTAGACGGCCGAAGGCACCTCGATCATGATGCCGATGCCCGGCCGCATCACCGGCATGCCGTCCTCCAGCAGTTCTCCGTGTGCCTGGGAGATCAGCGTCAATGCGATATCGAGTTCCGACACCGAGGACACCATCGGCAGCATGATGTGCAGGTTGTTCAGGCCCAGGCTGGCGCGCAGCATGGCGCGCACCTGCACCAGGAAGATTTCCGGATGGTCGAGCGAGATGCGGATACCGCGCCAGCCCAGGAACGGGTTGTCCTCGTACACGGGGAAATACGGCAGCATCTTGTCACCGCCCACGTCCAGCGTGCGCAGGTTCACCGGCCGCGGTGCAAACGCCTCCAGCGCGCTGCGGTAGATGCGTGCCTGCTCTTCCTCGGACGGAAAGCGTGCCTGCATCAGGAACGGCACCTCGGTACGGTACAGGCCGACGCCGTCGCCTTCGCTGTGGACCTCGGTACCGGCCCCCGATACCAGGCCGATGTTGAGATAGAGCGGCACTTCCACGCCGTCCGGCGTGACCGACGGCCGGCCGGCGACCTCACGCAACAGTTCGGTGAGCTCGGTCTCCTGCGATTGCAGCAGCGCGTATTCCTGGCGCACCAGTGACGTCGGGTTTACGTACACGTCACCGCGGTAACCGTCGGCGATGATGGTCTTGCCGTCGAGCCGGCTCACCGGCGTGTCCTTGACGCCCATCACGGCAGGGATGCCCATGGCCTGCGCCAGGATCGCCACGTGGGAAGAACTGGAACCACTGGCGCAGACAATGCCGGCAAGCCGCTCCAGCGGGACCTCCGCGAGCTGGCTGGCGCTGATGTCCTCGCCGACCAGCACCGTCCGCTCGCTGAACTCGATCTGCGGTGCCGGCACGCTTTGCAGGTGCTTGAGGATGCGGCGCCCCAGGTCGTGAATGTCGCTGGCGCGCTCGCGCAGGTAGCTGTCCTCCATCGCCTCGAACACCCGCACGTGCTGCGTGATGGTCTCGCGCAGGGCGCCCGGCGCCCAGTTGCCCCGGCGGATGTTCTGCACGGTCTCGCGCACCAGGGTGTCACCGTCGAGCATCAGCAGCAGCGCATCGAACAGTGCCAGTTCCGCCGACGGCAGCAAGGCGGACATGCGGTTGGCGTAATCACGCAGGTCATCCCGGACCGCGGCCACGGCCGCCTCGAACAGCGCCACCTCGGCCTCCGGGTCACCGACGGCACGGTCCGGGATCGCCACCAGGTTGGCGGGTGGATAGACCACCAGCGCCTGGCCGATGGCCACGCCGGGCGAACCCGGCAACCCGCGCAGGCACACCGACGTGACCTCGTCCTGCGTCAGTGCGATGGTGATCTCGCCGCTGGCACCGGCGTGGATGATGGCACCGGCCAGCTGTGCCGCCAGGGTGACCAGAAACGCCTCCTCGTCATCACGGAACTTGCGGGTCTCGCGCTGGCGCACGACGAGCACGCCGAGCACCTTGCCATGCTGGATGATCGGCACCCCGAGAAACCCGTGGTAGGGATTCTCGCCGGTCTCGCTGATAAACCGGTAACGCGGGTGGCTCGGCGCATCCTCGATGTTGACCGGTTCCTCGCGCTCGCACACCATGCCGACCAGTCCTTCGTGGTAACCCAGCCGCACCTTGCCGATCGCGTCCTTGCGCAGACCCTCGGTGGCCCGCAGCACGAAGTCCCGGGTCGCCGCGTCCAGCAGGTAAACCGATGCGACATCCACGTCGACCGAGGTCTTCACCCGCACCACGATGATATTCAGCGCGCTCTGCAGGTCAGGCGCGCCGTTCACTTCCTGGACGATTCTTCTCAGTGTATCGAGCATGGCATGAGGTGTCGGAATTTCCATTGCAGACCGCGGTCAGGGCCGGGCAGGCTGCCGGCAGCACCGGTATTCAGCACCCGGCATCCGGAACCCCGTCGGGAAACAGCAGGGGTGCAAGTTCGTTCAGGGCCTGGCGATAGACGTTGCGTTTGAAAGAGACCACGTTGCGAAGGGGGTACCAGTAGTCGACCCAGCACCAGCGATCGAACTCCGGGTGTTCGGAATGGCTGAGGCAGACCTGGCGATCGGGGCACAGCATGCGCAACAGGAACCAGACCTGTTTCTGCCCGACGCACAGCGGCGTGCTCCCGCGGCGGATGTACTGCTTCGGCAGACGATAGCGCAGCCAGCCTCGGGTCGACCCGATCACCTCGACCTGTTCCGGGCGCAGACCGACTTCCTCGGCAAGTTCGCGGTACATGGCTTCGGCCGGGGTTTCATCCGTGTGCATCCCCCCCTGCGGGAACTGCCAGGCATCCTGACCAACGCGCCGGGCCCACAGCAGCTGCCCGATGCGATTCGACAGTATGATCCCGACGTTGGGCCTAAATCCATCCGGATCAATCACTTGATGAACCTGCCTGGAAACCTTCCGATATGCCCGATTCTCCCATAGCCACCGCAGGCTGGCAAATACCGCCCGTCCCGTTGCGCATCCGCGCGCACCCAATCGTGTATGCTTGGCGCGCATTTTTTTCGGTTGCGGAGCCTCCACGTGGGAATCGCCCTGTTCGACCTCGACAATACCCTGATCGCCGGAGACAGTGACTTCCTGTGGGGGGAATTCCTGTCCGAACAGGGCATCGTCGATGCTGCGCACTACGCGCGCGAGAACCAGCGCTTCTACGACCAGTACCGGGCCGGCCTGCTCGACATCCACGAATTCCTGCGCTTTTCCCTGCAGGTGCTGGCGGCCCATGCCCCGGCCCGGCTGCAGCAGTGGCGCGACCAGTACATCGAGGAAAAGATTCGTCCCATCCTGCTGCCAAAGGCCCGTGCCCTGATCGAGCGACACCGCACACGCGGCGACATCCCGGTCATCATTACCGCGACCAACCGCTTCGTTACCGAACCCATCGCCGCCCTCTACGGCATCGCGCACCTGCTGGCGACCGAGCCAGAGCAGGTCGAGGGATATTACACGGGAGAGGTTTCCGGTACCCCCTGTTTCCAGCAGGGGAAGGTCAAGGTACTGGAGGCCTGGCTGGCGGCGCACGAGCTGTCACTGGAGGACAGTTCGTTCTACAGCGACTCGCACAATGACCTGCCGCTGCTGCAGCGCGTCACCCGCCCCACGGCCGTCGACCCGGACGAGATCCTGGCGTCGCACGCACAACAGCACCACTGGCCGGTGATCAGCCTGCGCTAGCCGCGCCCCCGGAAACCCGGCCGCATCGATCGACATGGCAAGCCATACCCGACGCTCCGGCACCGTGCCGGGTACTCGCCCACGACCGGGTCCGGACGCCGGCACCGGCTCCGCCGTGCACCGGACCTGCGCCGGGCAGGACCCGCGCACGCCGCCACGCATGCGGCAGGCGCTGCCGTGAACCCGCTGCACACGGCGCTGCTGTTTGCCATCCTGGTGCTGCTCGCCGTGGCCAGTGTACTGGCAGGCCTGCTGAGCGGCAGCATCGACACGGGCTGGCACGACCTGTTCGCCGCACTTTCCGGGGTGCACGACACCACCAGCATGGTGTTGCTGCAACTGCGCTGGCCGCGGGTTGCGGCCGCGTTCGTCAGCGGCGCCCTGCTCGCCACCGCCGGCGCCCTGATGCAGGTCCTGCTGCGCAATCCGCTCGCCGACCCGTACGTGCTGGGTATCTCCGGGGGCGCCGCAAGTGGCGCCCTGCTGGCCATGCTGCTCGGCCTGGGCAGTGTCTGGCTGCACGGGGCGGCGCTGGGGGGCGCACTGCTGTCGATGCTGCTGGTATTCGGCCTGGCGCACGGCAGCGGCAGCTGGTCGGCGCAGCGCCTGTTGCTGACCGGCGTGGTGATTGCCGCCGGCTGGGGCGCCCTGATCGGCTTCCTGCTGGCGCTGGCCCCGGAGCGTCACCTGCGCGGCATGCTGTTCTGGCTGATGGGCGACCTGTCCGACGCCCCCGTCCCGCTTGCCGGCAGCCTGGTCCTGGTGGCGGGCCTGCTCGTCAGCAGCGGGCTCGGCCGCGCACTCAACCTGCTGGCGCACGGCGAGCAGGTGGCCAGTGCGCTCGGCGTGGGGGTGACGGCGTTGCGCCGGCTGCTCTACCTGCTCGGGTCCGTGCTGACCGCCGCCGCGGTACTGCTGGCCGGCAGCGTCGGCTTCGTCGGACTGATCGTGCCCCACCTGCTGCGGCTGGCCGGGCTGCGTGATCACCGCCTGCTGTTGCCGGCCACGGCCTTGCTGGGCGGCAGCCTGCTGGTGCTGGCCGACACGCTGGCGCGGACCCTGCTCGCACCGCGGCAGTTACCGGTCGGGGTAGTGACGGCCTTGCTGGGCGTGCCCCTGTTCCTGCTGCTGCTCTGGCGCAACCGCCCGGCCCCCGGGGAGGGTGACTGACATGCCGCTGTTCACCGCGCAGGGACTCAGCGTGTCGATTGCCGGACACCCGGTGTGCCACCAGCTCGACCTGCGGATCGAAGCGGGCGAGCGCTGGTGCCTGCTGGGACGCAACGGTGCCGGAAAGACGACGCTGTTGCACACCCTCGCCGGCCTGCGGCGGCCGGACACCGGCCGGCTGACCGTGCAGGGGGAAGTCCTCGGACACCTGTCACATCGAAACCGGGCCCGCCACATCGGGGTACTGGCCCAGGAGCACCGGGATGTCTTTCCCGCCAGCGTGCTGGAAACCGCACTGACCGGACGCCACCCCTGGCTGGGGCCCTGGCAGTGGGAAGGCGCCGCGGACCGGCGCATCGCGCAGGAAGCGCTGGCCGCGGTGGGCCTCGCCGGTTTCGAGACCCGCAGCACCGCCACGCTGTCCGGGGGGGAGCGCCGCCGGCTCGGGATCGCCACCCTGCTCACCCAGCGGGCCCCGCTGAAGCTCCTCGACGAACCGCTCAATCACCTCGATATCCACCAGCAGGTGCGCATGCTGGAGTTGCTCATGCACCAGGACCCTGACGCAGGCGGCGCCGTGCTGCTGGTCCTGCACGACCTCAACCTTGCCGCAAGATATTGCGGCAAGTTCCTGATGTTGTTCGGTGATGGCACCCATGCTCAGGGATCACACGAGATACTCGACGCAACTCACCTGAACCGCCTGTACGGGCATCCGCTGCAGCGTATCGAGACCCGGCGGGGCCCGGTGTGGATACCGGACTGAGGTAACGTGCCTCCTGACGAAGGGCACGCAAGTGACGAGCCACCAAGGGATCGCGCACCGGTTCCCGCAACGGCCGCCGGCGATTGAGTGCGGCAGCGGGGAACGCCGCCGCTGCGGGTCAAGGGCCGTGCTTGACTGTCCCGCACCCCGGCCGTACAGTGGCCGCGCTTTGTTGCAGGTGTCCCGCGGGTACCCCCCGGGATGAAACGGGAAGCCGGTGCGTTCCTCCGAACCAGTCCGGCGCTGCCCCCGCAACGGTAAGCGAGTCAAGGCGAGCCACTCGGCCACTGCGCACGGCGCGGGAAGGCGGCCCGCCGGGAACACCCCGCTCGCAAGCCCGGAGACCGGCCTGCAATCCCTGTAACGTGTCGCGGAGGGCGATACCAACTGGATGCCACCCCCGGTCCCGTTGCGTTGCTCCCCGACCCTGACTGCGCGGGTGAGCGCTCGGGAGCCACCATGTCACCCTGTTATCGATACCGCTCCGGCCTGCTGGCCGCCAGCCTGTGGTCCGTCCTGCCCGCCGCCGTGCTGGCGCAGGAGGACGCCCCCATCGTCGTCACCGCCACGCGCCTGGCCCAGGCCGCCGACGAGACGCTCTCCTCGGTCACGGTCATCACGCGCGCGGACATCGAGCGCAGCCAGGCCGCTTCCCTGCCCGAACTGCTGCAGGGCCAGGCCGGGATCAACATCGCCAGCCAGGGCGGGGACGGCAAGCTGACCGCGCTGTACCTGCGCGGCACCAATCCCGGGCATGTCACCGTGCTGGTCGACGGCATCCGCATGGGCTCGGCGACCGCCGGCACGGTCGCCTGGGAATTCCTGCCGCTGGAGCAGATCGAGCGCATCGAGATCGCCCGGGGCCCGAATTCCGCGTTGTACGGCTCGGAGGCCATCGGGGGCGTGATCCAGATCTTCACCCGCCGTGGCGGCGGCCCGTTGCGCTGGGGTGCCAGCGCCGGTATCGGGCGCTATCACACCCGCAACCTCGCACTGGATGCCAGCGGCGGCAGGGACGACAACTGGTTCTCGGCACGCGTGGCTCGGGATACCACGGACGGCTTCAATGCGCGCCAGCCCACCGTGGAATTTTCCACGCTGATCGACGAACCCGACAAGGACGGCTACGGCAACACCTCGGCCAGCCTGCGCCTCGGTCACCGTTTCCGGGACGGTTCCGAGCTGGAACTGCACGGACTGCAAGCCTCGGGCCATACCCGGTATGACTCCGCCTTCCCCTATGCCGACGAGGACGACTTCGTCCAGCAGTCGGCCGGCCTGACCCTGCGCACCTCATTGCGCGAGTCCTCCGACCTCACATTCACGCTGGGCCGCAGTCTCGACCGGCGCAGGAGTTTCCGCGCCGGGCAACCGGATCAGACCTACCGCTTCCACACCGAACGGCGCGTGATCTCGGTGCAGGACGACCTCTACCTGACCGGGACGGATACCGTCTCGGCCGGTCTCGACTACCACGACGACCGCGTCGACAGTACCACGGTGTACAAACAGACCGCGCGCGCCACCGGCGCCGTGTTCGCGCAGTACCAGCGCCAGGCACAACGCTGGTCCCTGCTCGCCCGCCTGCGGCCGCTGCACGACGACCAGTTCGGCTACTACACCACGGGCAACCTGGCACTGGGCTACCACTTCGTGCCGCAAATCGACGTCTCGCTCTCGTACGGCACGGCCTACCGCGCACCGACCTTCAATGACCTCTACTACCCGGACTTCCTCGGCTACCCCACCAGCAACCCGAACCTGCAACCGGAAACCTCCGATACGCTCGAACTCGGCCTGGCCGGCACACAGCACGCCCTGGACTGGGATGTGCGGGTGTATCGCACCCGGATCGACCAGCTGATCGTGCTGGACAGCAATTACCTTCCGGCCAACCTCGCCCAGGCCCGCATCGACGGCGTCGAGACCAGCCTGGCGGTTCACTGGCTGGGCTGGGACAGCAAGCTCGCGGCCACCTGGCTGGATGCCGAGGACAGCCGTACCCACCTGGCCCTGCCACGCCGGGCACGTCGCACCCTGCGTCTCGACACCGACCGGCAAGCCGGCCGTGCCGGGTTCGGCGCAACCCTGATCGCACAGAGCGCACGCTACGACGACGCCGGCCACAGCAGGCGGGTCGCCGGTTACGGAGTGCTCAACCTGCGCGCCTCCTGGCGACTGGGCCGCAAGCTGCTGCTGCAGGGGCGTCTCGACAACGCGCTCGACCAGCGCTACCAGCTCGTGGACACCTACAACACGGCCGGCCGCAGCCTGTTCGTGACCCTGCGCTATGAGTCGGGCACCTGAGGCCATGAAGCGCTTCCTGCCGGCCTCGCTGCTGCTGCACGCCCTGCTGCTGGGCGCACTGGCCGCGTGGGCACCGCCCCACCCGACGCTGGTGCTGCGCACGCTGGCGCTCGAACTGCCGTCCGCGCGGTCGGCAGCACATCCCGTGCAGCCGGCCACAGCCCCACCCGTGGCCGCTGCCCGCCCTGCCGCCGGCGGGGAACCGCCGGCGCAGCAGCCGGCCCGGTACCGATCGCACCGGGAGGCGCCGGTGCAAACGGCACGCATGGCAAGGACGGGCCCCGCTGCAGAGCCGCACCCACGGCCGGCACAGCCCCCCAGCACCGCCACCCCGGCCGCGTCGCCCGGAGCGGCCGCGACCGGTCCGTCACAACCTGCGAGCCGGCACGAGGACACCGCGACGAGCCAGGTGCGCGCGGCACTGTACGCCGCGTTGCGGGCCCGTTTCGTGTACCCGCGCCGGGCGCGCCTGCGGGGCTGGCAGGGTACCGTGCGGGTCGGGGTGCGAGTCAGTGCCGCCGGGCGGATCCTGCAGCTGCGCATCGTGGAGTCGAGCCATCACGCCGTGCTCGACCGGGCCGCCCTCGACTGCCTCGACCGCATCCGGCAGGTGCCCGGCGCGGTCGCCTGGCTCGACGGCCGCGCCCGCGATATCGTGGTACCGATCGAATACCGCCTGACCGACGGCTGACATGGGTAACCGGCTTACGAAAATCTATACCCGCACCGGCGACGACGGCAGCACCGGGCTGGGCGACGGCGCACGCGTGGCGAAGGACGCTGCGCGCATCGAGGCCATCGGCGCGGTCGACGAACTCAATTGCGTGATCGGGCTGGTCCTGTGCGCGGACCTGCCGGCGGAGCGCCGTGCCGGACTGCTCGACATACAGCACCGGCTGTTCGATCTCGGGGGCGAGCTGAGCATCCCCGGCCACCGGCTGCTGGAAGAAACGCATGTGAGCGGACTGGAGCAGACACTGGATGCGCTGAACGCCGGGCTCGAGCCGCTGCGGGACTTCATCCTGCCGGGTGGCAGCCTGGCGGCGGCGCGCTGTCACCATGCCCGTGCCGTGTGCCGGCGCGCCGAACGCCGCGTCGTCACGCTGGGCAGATCCGCACCCGTCAACCCTGCCGGCCTGCACTACCTCAACCGGCTCTCCGACCTGCTGTTCGTGCTGGCGCGCCACCTCAACCGGGCGGCCGGCAACCCGGACGTGCTATGGCAACACGAGCGCCCGGGCACACCACGCAAGCCCGGGTCCTGAACAGCGCTGCAGGCGGCGGCGCCGACCGAAACCTCTTGACCTTGCCCTTTCAGTCCCGGGCACCGCGTACCCGGTCCAGCTGCGCACACACCTGCTCCACACCGTCGAGCAAGCGCGGGGTCATGCGCACCAGCAGGTCGCGCGGTACGCTGAGGACGTGCCCGTCGCGGACCGCCTGCAGTTGCGGCCAGCGGCTCCAGCGGGCGGTGAGCGGACCGGCATCCGCGCTGCCCGCCCCGATGAGGATGACCTGCGGATCACGCGCCAGCACCGCCTCGGTCGAGACCGGTGGCGCCAGTCCCGGCTGCTCGGCAAAGATGTTCACCCCGCCGCACAGCGCCAGCACGTCGCTGATGATGTGGGCACCGTTCACGGTCATCAGCGGCCGGTCCCAGGCCTGGTAGAACACACGCAGCGGGCTGCGCCCGGCATAGCGCGCGCGCAGCGCGCGCAGGCGCTGGTTGAATGCCGTGGCGGCACGGTCGGCAGTGTCCCGGGTGCCGGCCAGCCGGCCGAAGCGCTGCAGGGTACGCGGAATATCTTCGAGACTGCGCGGCTCGGACTCGAACACCGTCAGGCCCAGTGCACGCAGGCGCCGCACCTGCGCAGCGGGATTGCCGCTCGCCCAGGCGATCACCAGGTCCGGTTGCAGCGCGACGACCGCCTCCAGGTCGATGCCGCTGCCGCCACCGACCCGCGGCAGGTGCCGCGCCGGCTCCGGGTAATCGCTGAACGCACTCGCCCCGACCACGGCGTCGCCGGCACCGGCGTCAAACAGCAGCTCGGTGATGTGCGGGGCGAGGCTGACGATGCGCTGCGCCGGCCGCGCCAGGACGATGCGCTGACCGAGGTCGTCCGTAACACGGACCGCGGCCTGCAGTGCCAGCGGCAGCAGCACGAGGGCCAGGGCATACAGGCGGCGGATACCCGCAGTGCGTCGATACCGGAACGGGTTCGTGAAAGGGAACATGAAAGCGGCTGTGCGGATGGAGTCCGGTGACCCTGCAGGAAACATCCATCATGGCGCCGGCCCATGACGGCTGCAAGCCGGGGTTTCCGGTCCGAGCCGGCGCGCTCCCGGGCGGCAGCCATCGTCGAGGCGGTGGCCGTGACTGCCAGGTGCGGGAACGGACCGGTATAATGACGCCTTTCCCTGATGGGCAGCAGGCAATCCCATGATGAAGGCACCGGTCGTGATCATTGGCATCGGCGAAATGGGCAGCGTGTTCGCGCGCGGACTGTTGCGGCTGGGATACCCGGTCTACCCGGTCACGCGCGACACCGACATGCAGGTCCTGGCACGCCTGCTGCCGGCACCCGAACTGGTGCTGGTGGCCGTCGCGGAAAACGCGCTGCATGCCGTACTGGAGACGCTGCCGACCGCCTGGCACGGACGCGTGGGACTGCTGCAGAACGAGTTGCTGCCGCGGGACTGGGAGCCGTATGGTCTCGCGCATCCGACCATCATCTCGGTGTGGTTCGAAAAGAAACCGGGGCAGGCCGCGAAGATCCTGCTGCCTTCCCCGGTGTACGGTCCGCATGCGGAACTGCTGGCCGCCTGTCTGGGGAGGCTGGGGATCCCGGCCCGGCACGTCGGGACGCGGGACGAGCTGCTGTTCGAACTGGTGGCCAAGAACGTCTACATCCTCACCATCAACTGCGCCGGACTGGTCACCGGCGGCACGGTCAGCGAGTTGTGGTCACGGCACCGTGACCTGGCCGAAGCGGTCGCCCGCGAGGTCATCGGGATCCAGCAATTCCTGGCCGGGCATACTTTCGATGCCGACGCGCTGATCCGGGCCATGCTGGCCGCCTTCGATGGCGATCCGCACCACGTCTGTACCGGGCGCAGCGCACCCGCAAGGCTGGCGCGCGCCCTGCAACAGGCCGAAGCAGCCGGTCTCGCGGTACCGAAGTTACGGGAGATCGCCGCACGGCTGTAGGAGCGTCCCTCGGGCGCGACCGTTCGCTGCGTGTCGCGGAGCACAGGGATGTGCGCAAGCGACCACTCGTAGATCCCTGTGCATCGCGCGACGCGGCCGGGAACACGGTTGGTCGCGGTCAATGACCGCTCCTACGACGGCCACAGCCAGGCGGCACCGCGCACGCCGCTTGCATCCCCGTGCCTGGCGCGCACCAGCCGGGTATCGACCCGGTCGGAAAACACGTAGTCGCCCCAGCGACGCGGCACCGCCTCGTACAGCAACCCGATGTTCGACATGCCACCGCCGAGCACGATGACATCGGGATCGAGAACGTTGATGACGCTGGCCAGCGCGCGTGCCATGCGCTCCACGTAGCGAGCCAGGCTTGCCTGTGCCGGCTCCTGCCCGGCCCGGGCCTGCGCCACGATCGCGACGGCCTCCAGTTCCTGGCGGGTATGCGTGGCGTGATCCCGGGCCAGTCCGGGACCGGACAGCCAGGTTTCGATGCAGCCGTGCCGCCCGCAGTAGCAGGCCGGCCCGGGCAGTTCCGCGGCGGCCGGCCAGGGCAGCGGATTGTGTCCCCATTCACCGGCAATGCCGTTGGGCCCGGCCAGCAAACGGCCGTCCACCACGATGCCGCCACCGGTGCCGGTACCGACGATCACGCCGAATACACAGCGCGCTCCGGCGGCGGCACCGTCGCCGGCCTCCGACAATGCGAGGCAATCGGCATCGTTGGCAAAACGCAGCGGGCGCTGCAGGCACTGTGCCAGGTCCGCGCGCACCGGCTTGCCGTTCAGGCACACGGAATTGGAATTCTTCACCAGGCCGGTCGCGCGCGAGACGGAACCGGGCATGCCGATGCCGACACTGCAGGGCACCCCGGCACGCCGTTCCAGCCGTTCCACCAGAACACGGACGGCAGCCAGTGTCGCAGCGTAGTCACCGCGGGGCGTGGGTATGCGTGTACGGGCCAGTACCTGCCCGTCCCGGTCCAGCACGATCCCCTCGATCTTGCTGCCGCCGAGGTCGATGCCGATTCTCATGCCCCGTCAGGCCCCCAGGTGCGGGCCCGCGCCGCGCAGACGGCCGCGCGCGGGCACGTGCCCCCGTTACGTCTTGCCATGCGCCAGCAGGGTAAAGCCCCGCTCGGGGTCGGTGCGCAGACGGGTAAAACCGGCATTGGCGACGTGGATGCGGTACATCGCCGCCGGCGGGATCTGCAGCACGTGGCACAGCACCGCGCGGATCACACCGGCGTGCGCGACCACCAGGATGGATTGCCCGGCATAGCGCTCGACCATCTCGGCAAAGCCGCTACGAACGCGGCCGAGAAACGCGTCGAGCGGTTCGGCTCCGGACGGCCGGTGCAGGTCGGGGTCCGCGAGAAACCGCGCCACCTGGCCGGGTTCGAGCCGCTCGAGTTCCGCGCGGGTCCTGCCTTCCCAGGTCCCGAATCCCACCTCGACGAAGCGCGGTTCCTGCGCCAGCGGCAGGTGGTGGCGCTCGGCCAGCGCCGCGGCGAAGGCGTGGCAACGCTGCAACGGCGAGCTGACGATCTGCTGCCAGAGCGGACGCCCCGCCACCGCCTGCCACATCTGCTGCCAGCCGCGCTCGCTCAGGACATCGTCGATCTGGCCGCGGTAGCGGCTGCCGCCGACCGGTTCCCCATGGCGCAACAGGTCGACCACGGTATGCGGGTCAGGCATGGCGGATGTGGTGCAGCCGGGTATGCAGGACCTGCCAGTCGAAGGCGGGACCGGGATCGGTCTTGCGACCCGGGGAAATATCGCAGTGCCCGGTGACATGCTCCGGCGACAGGCCGGGATGATGGCGCATCAGGGCCTGCATGACCTGCGCCAGCCGCGTGTACTGCACCGAGGCGTAGGGTGTGTCATCGTCACCCTCCAGTTCGATGCCGATGGAGAAATCGTTGCAGGCCGCGCGCCCCCGGTAGCACGACTCTCCCGCGTGCCAGGCGCGTCGATGAAATGGCACGTACTGGACCAGTGCGCCATCACGGCGGATCAGCAGGTGACTGGAGACGCGCAGTTGCGCGATCGTGGCGAAATAGGGGTGTGCCAGCGGGTCGAGCCGGTTCGTGAACAGCTGGTCGATCCAGGGCCCGCCGTATTCGCCCGGCGGCAGGCTGATGCCATGCACCACGACCAGGTCGATAACCGCACCCGGGGGGCGGTCGTCGCAGTTCGGCGACGCGACCTGGCGCGCAGCCAGCAGGAAGTTGCCGGTGCGGTCGAGTTCCAGGGGCCGGGGGGCAGGTTTCACATTCATGCCGGCACAGTGTACCTGCAATCGCGACGGGCGGCTGCAGGGGATACGGAGCTGCGGCTGGTACCTGCCGATTTGCCATCCACTCCCCGGGATCGGCTAGAATATCCAGCCTTGTGTCCGTCCCCCAGGAGGCGCCGTGAGAAATCAACTGATCCTTTTCACCCTCGCCCTGGCGCTGGGCACGAGCGCACTGGCCGAGACCCGCTACGTGAGCGACAACCTGGAAATCACCATGCGCAGCGGCAAGGGCAACAGCTTCAGCATCCTGCGCATGCTTTCCAGCGGCACGCCGGTCGAGGTACTGGAGGTTGACAAGGACGATGGCTACACCCGGGTACGCACCAGCAACGGCAAGGAAGGCTGGGTACTCACCCGCTACCTGATGCGGACCCAGGCCGCACGCGACCGCCTCGCCGATACCCAGAAACAGCTCGCCGAGATGGAGCTGGAGAAACGCAAGCTGGAAACGGCCATGGCCGAAATGACGGACTCGAAGAAGGCACTCAGCACCCAGCTTTCGACCCTGGATAGCAAGCATCGCAAGACCAGCCAGGAACTGGCCGAGATCAAGCGCACGGCCTCCAGCGCGCTGGCGCTGGACTCCGAAAACAAGGAACTCAAGGGCCGCGTGGTGGGTCTGGAGCGGCAGCTGCAGACCCTGCAACAGGAAAACGAGGGGCTGCGCGACCGCACGGCACGCGACTGGTTCATGGTCGGTGCCGGCGTCATACTGCTCGGGATCATCGTCGGCCTGGTCATCCCGCGCATCCGCTGGCGGCGGAAGTCGAGCTGGGACACGTTCTGAGAAACCGGGGTCTGATCCCGGATATCCTGTACTATTCGTCCGTCACACAGCCTTGCGAGGCATCCTTCACCAGCCGGATGTACTTGGCCAGCGTACCGCGGGTCGCCTTGTAGGGCGGCATGGTCCAGGCCGTGGCGCGCTGCTGCATCTCCGGCTCACTGATATCCACGTGGATCTGGCGTCGCTCGGCGTCGATCGTGATGATGTCGCCGTCGCGCACCAGCGCGATCGGTCCGCCCTCCTGCGCCTCCGGCACGATGTGGCCGATGATGAAGCCGTGTGAACCGCCGGAGAAACGCCCGTCGGTCAGCAGCGCCACGTCCTTGCCCAGTCCCGCGCCCATGATGGCCGAGGTGGGCGTGAGCATCTCCGGCATACCCGGCCCGCCCTTGGGTCCCTCGTAGCGGATCACCACCACGTCACCCTTGCCGATGTGGCCTTCTTCCAGCGCCCGGAGCATATCCTCCTCGGCATCGAACACCCGCGCCGGGCCGCGGAAGAACAGCCCTTCCTTGCCGGTGATCTTGGCCACCGCCCCCCCCGGTGCCAGATTGCCCTTGAGGATCTGGATGTGTGCACTGGACTTGATCGGATTGTCCAGCAGGTGGAACACCTCCTGGTCCGGTTGCAGGCCGGGCAGGTCCTGCAGGTTTTCGGCCACGGTCCGGCCGGTCACGGTCAGGCAGCTGCCGTCGAGCAGACCGCTGTCCAGCAGGTACTTCATGACCGCCGGCGTCCCGCCGACGTTGTGCAGGTCTTCCATCACGTACCGGCCGCTCGGTTTCAGGTCGGCCAGGAACGGCACACGGTCACTGACGGCCTGGAAATCGTCGATGGTCAGCGGGACATCGACCGCACGTGCCATTGCGATCAGGTGCAGCACCGCGTTGGTCGAACCGCCGGTCGCCATCACCACCACCATGGCATTCTCGAAGGCCGCACGGGTCATGATGTCGCGTGGCTTGATGTCCTGTTCCAGCAGGTTGCGGATGGCCCGCCCGGCGCCGAAGCATTCGTCGAGCTTGCCCGGATCGACCGCGGGTGTGGACGAGCTGTAGGGCAAGGACATGCCCATGGCCTCGATCGCGGAGGCCATGGTGTTGGCCGTGTACATGCCACCACAGGCACCGGCACCGGGACAGGCATGGTTGACGATGTTGACACGGGTCTCCTCGTCGATCTTGCCGGCGATGAATTCCCCGTAGCTCTGGAAGGCCGACACGATATCCAGTGTCATCTCCCGGTAATGACCGGGCTTGATGGTGCCACCGTAGATCATCAGCGCCGGGCGATTGATCCGGCCCATGGCGATCAGGCAGCCGGGCATGTTCTTGTCGCAGCCCGGCAGCGAGATGTTCGCGTCGTACCACTGCGCCTTCATCACGGTTTCGATGGAGTCGGCGATCAGGTCCCGCGACTGCAGCGAGAAGCTCATGCCCTCGGTGCCCATGGAAATACCGTCGCTGACCCCGATGGTATTGAAACGCATGCCGACCAGACCGGCGTCGATGACGCCCGCACGGACCCGGGCAGCCAGGTCGTTGAGGTGCATGTTGCAGGTGTTGCCTTCGTACCAGACACTGGCAATGCCGACCTGGGGCTTGCTCATGTCCGCATCGCTGAGTCCGGTGCCATGCAGCATGGCCTGCGAGGCGCCCTGTGACTTGGGCTGGGTGATCCGGGAACTGTAACGATTCAACGGCTTGCTCATGCGCGGCTCCGATCGGGTTGGCTGCTGTGGAAATAACCGGACTGCCTACTATACAGATCGGCCCGGCCGGCCTGAACAACGCTCACGGCCCTCCCGCAAGCCCGTCCCACACGGCCTGACCTGCCTGTGCCGGACAGGCTGATCCGGGGCCTGCCTGGAACGGAAAAACCATGCCTACTCTGCAAGATATTGTATCCATTGATAAAAAATAACACTTGCAGTGTTGAAATTCCTTGCTAGAATATAAGCAGTTCCTAATTTTAGGATATTATTATTTACTTGGAGGTGCTTTATGTACTTCGACAACCTGACGCTGGCTTCGCTGCTCGTGTTTGTCGCGGCGCTGGGTGCGTTTATCTATTCGTGCCTGTACCGGAACTGCATGAACAAAGGCGACGACAAGAAGTAAGCGGGGGTACACCATGCAATACGCACTGCTCAGCTGCGAGGATGCACGCACGCTGGTCGCCCAGGGCGCCCAGCTGCTGGATGTCCGCGAACCGCGGGAGTTTCTGCGCAGCGCGCTGCCGGGTGCGGTCAACATCCCGTTGTCGATGCTCCAGTATGCCGGCCAGCGCCTGAACCGCGCTGTACCGGTGCTGGTGTACTGTGCAACCGGGCGCCGCAGCGGGGTGGCCAAACTGGTGCTGGAAGCGAACGGCTTCAGTACCGTACATAACATCGGTTCACAGACATTCTACCAGCGCTGCGCTGACTGACATGGCTACCACCGGCAACAGTCTCGGGATTCACCAGCTGCGCGACCCGGCGACCTCGACCTGCAGTTACCTGGTCTGGGACCCGGAGAGCCGCGCCGCGGCGATGATCGACCCGGTCCTGGAACATTCGCACCGCGATATCGAGCTGGTCTTTGCGATGGGCCTGCGCCTGACCTACACCGTGGAGACGCACGTCCACACCGATCATGTCACCGGCAGCCATGCCTTGCGCGAGGCGTTCAGCTCGATCCTGATCGTCCACGAAAACAGCCGGGCGAAATGCGCGGACGTGCTCGTCAGGGACGGCGACTTCATCCCGCTGGGGACCCACCGGCTCAACATCCTCTACACCCCGGGCCACAGCGGAGGCGACATCTGCCTGTCGATCCCCGGTGCGGTATTCACCGGTGACACCCTGCTGATCCGCAGTTGCGGCCGCACGGATTATCCGTCCGGCAATTCCGGCGAACTCTACGACTCGATTACCCGGCGGCTGTTCACCCTGCCGGAAGAAACCGTGGTCTGGCCGGGCCACGACTATCTGGGGCAGGGCTGCAGCACGATCGGCGCGGAGAAGAAATACAACCCGGGGATCGGCAACGGCGTCGGCCGTGAGGAATTCATCCGGCTCATGGGCAGTTTCCGGCCGGGACAACCGGCCCGGCTGTACGAGGCGTTTCCCTCCAACCTGCGCTGCGGCACGCAGTGTTCCGGCACCTGAACACACCACCCCGCTCCGGCACCCACCACCGGCCCCGTGCAACACAGCCTGTCAGGCGGCAGCGGCTGGCGTCCGCCGCCGGATTGTCCGGGTCGCCTGCCCGCCCGGAGATCACCGCAACCGGTTGACAGGCCGGACCGCAAAGCCGGGTGCCGCCCGGCTGCCGCGGCAGGGCCGGCTGCACCCGTAAACTGCGCACCTGACCGCAAAATGCGGCCATCGGCCAGCCCCCGGTGCCGGCAGCCGTAAAGTCGGTTCCGCCGGTGCCGACCAACTCCCCGACAGCACCCGGACGATCCCCTGTACGACACACGTCCTGTTCGGGTAGACATTCAGGGAGCCTGACGGTTGCATGAAGGATAATACCCGGACACTGGTCACCATCGGCTTTCTGGCCGTGCTGGGACTGATGTTCTCGCTCACCGCCATTGCACTGGTCCAGCTCAACCAGTTCAACAGCAGCCTGCAGAAACTGGTGGAGGTCACCAATCGCAAGACCGCGGCTGCCAACGAGATGCGCGATGCAATCCGCCTGCGCGCGGACAGTCTCAAGGCCATGCAGCTGACCAGCGACCCCTTCACCCGGGACGAGGAACAGCAGCGGTTCGTCGAGTTCGCCGGCCGCTACCGCAAGGCACGCGAACAACTGGTACGCCTGGGGATGGACGACACCGAGTCACACCTGCAGGACCGGCTGCAGCAGCTGACCCGTAGCGCGCAGCCGAAAAGCGACCGTGCATCCATGCTGCTGGCAGGCGACGCCCCGGACGCACAGATCGACGCCGCCATCCGGACGGCGCACGACGCCCAGGCCGCGATCCTGGACCGCATCAGCGAACTGGTAAAGTACGAGGCAAAGAACACCCGTGAGGTTCTGGCGGCCAGCCACGAACACTACATCAACACCACCCGGCTGTTGATCCTGCTGAGTGGCATCGCGGTGGTGTTTTTCCTGCTGATCGCACGCGTCATCAGCCGGCACGTGTCCGCGAAAAACCGCCTGCTCAGCTATCATGCATCGCATGACTCACTGACCGGGCTCATCAACCGGCGCGAATTCGAGCTCCGGGTCGAGCGCGCCATCCAGCAGGCGCAGACACAGTCTTCCGCCCATGTCCTGCTGTACCTCGACCTCGACCAGTTCAAGCTGGTGAACGACACCTGCGGGCACACCGCCGGTGACGAACTGCTGCAACAGCTGGCACGCCTGCTGCACGGCTCGGTCCGCAATCGCGACACGCTCAGCCGGCTGGGCGGCGACGAATTCGGCATGCTGCTGGACAACTGCCCGCTGGACAAGGCCATCCGGATTGCCAACACCCTGCTCAAGGCGATCGAGCAGTTCCAGTTCAACTGGGGTGACAGCGCATTCACGCTCGGCATCAGCATCGGTGTGGTGCCGATCGACAACAGCACCGCGGACATCGCCAGTGCCATGAGCGCCGCGGATTCCGCCTGCTACATCGCCAAGGAGTCCGGACGTAACCAGGTGCAGGTGGCCAGGCTCGGAGACCGGCGGCTGCAGCAACGGCACGGCGAGATGCAGTGGGTATCGCGGCTGACCCGCGCGCTGGAGGAAAACCAGCTCGCCCTCTACTACCAGCCGATCGTACCCTGCGCGGACCGTAGTAACCGCGGCACCTTTATCGAGCTGCTGCTGCGGCTGGTCGACGACGACGGCACGATCGTCGGACCGAGAATCTTTCTGCCGGCCGCGGAAAAATACAATCTCGCGCCGGCGCTCGACCGCTGGGTCGTGGCCAGTGCGATGCAGTGGCTGGCACGGAACAGCGGCCCGGGACGCCTGCCCGTCAGGGTATGCATCAATCTTTCGGGACAGACCATCGGCAGCCAGGAGATGCTGCGCTTCATACTCAACAGCATGGACGAAACTGCCATCAACCCCGAGAGCATCCTGTTCGAGATTACGGAAACCACAGCAATCGCCAACATCGCGGCGGCAACCAGTTTCATGCTCACGTTGCGCGGCTGCGGGTTCCGGTTTGCACTGGCTGATTTCGGCAGCGGGCTGTCGTCATTCAGCTATCTCAAGAAACTGCCCGTCGATTACCTCAAGATCGACGGTCATTTCGTACGCGACATCCTGGCCGACCCGGTCGACTACGCGATGGTTCGTTCCATCAACGAACTCGGCCAGCTGCTGGACAAGCGAACCATCGCCGAATACGTGGAAACCCTGGAGGTAGCGGACGAACTGCGCAGCATCGGTATTGACTTCATGCAGGGCCACGCCTTCGGCAAACCCGAGCCGCTGTCGCGGCTGGCATTGCAGTCCAGGCCGCAGCTGATCGTGATCTCCAAGTGAGCGACCGCCGCGGCGGCCCGCGCGGGATCCCGGAACAGGATATATACTGGGCGGATCGTCACCACGCTACTACCCGCTTGCGCCAATGAACGCCTGCCCGTCCCTGCTCGAGATGCTTGCTGCGCTGATCGGTACACCTTCGATCAGCTCGGTCGATCCGGCCCTGGACCAGGGTAATCTGGCGGTGATCGAATTGCTGGCCGGCTGGCTGGAGGACAGCGGCTTCGCGGTAGAGATTCTGCCCCTGGAGGGCCCACCGGCACGGGCCAACCTGATTGCCAGCCTCGGCCGGGGGCCCGACGGCCTGGTGCTGGCCGGCCATACCGATACGGTACCGTTCGACCACGGCCAATGGCAGCACGACCCGTTTCGGCTGGAACAGGCTGACCAGCGCCTGTATGGCCTCGGCACCTCCGACATGAAATCCTTTCTTGCGCTGGCGATCGAGGCGGTACGCACACTGCGTGCGCGGGATCTCGCACGACCGGTCATCCTGCTGGCCACCGCCGACGAGGAAACATCCATGGCGGGCGCACGCGCATTACTGGAGCAGAAACGCCCGCGTGCCCGCCATGCCATCATCGGCGAACCGACCGGCCTGCGGCCGGTGCGCATGCACAAGGGTATATTCATGGAGGCCATCCACCTGCACGGTCATTCCGGACACTCCAGCGATCCGGCGCTGGGCAACAGTGCGCTGGAAGCCATGCAACGGGTCATCGCGGCGCTGCTGGGTTGGCGCACGCAACTGCAGGAACGCTACCGGAACCCCTGTTTCCAGGTGCCGGTGCCGACCCTGAATCTCGGGCATATACACGGCGGCGACAGTCCCAACCGGATCTGCGCGGACTGTGAGCTGCACCTCGACCTGCGTCCCCTGCCGGGCATGGGCATCGCAGAACTGCGCGCGCAGTTACGCCAGTGCGTGGATAGCGCGCTCCGGGACAGTGGCATCCGCGTGGAATACCGTGCGCTGTTCGACGGCATCCCTGCGCTGGAAACTCCGGCCGGTGCGGACATCGTGCGGCTCGCCGAGCGACTGACCGGACATGCAGCGGAGGCGGTCGCGTTCGGCACCGAAGGTCCCTACCTGCAGGCCCTGGGCATGGACACGGTCATCCTGGGACCGGGCAATATCGAACAGGCACACCAGCCGGATGAGTACCTCGCGCTGAAACGCCTGCAACCCACCGTGGAGCTGTTGCAGGCGGTCATCAAATCCGTTTGTATCGGGCCCTGACGCTTGCTATAACTGGCGCCATGATCACGCGCGAGCGCCAGCAGCATTTCATCGACAGCTTCCGTCATTCGGCGCCCTACATCCATGCGCACCGTGACCGGACCTTCGTACTCGTATTCGGCGGAGAGGCTGTAGCGGACCACCGTTTCTCCGAACTGGTGCACGATATCGCGCTGCTGCACAGCCTGGGCATACGGCTGGTACTCGTCCACGGTGCACGCCCGCAGATCGAGCACAAACTGCAGGCCGCGGGTATCGGCATGGATTACGCGAACGGCCTGCGCATTACCACCGATGCGGCGCTGCAGTGTGTCAAGGAGGCTGCCGGCACGGTGCGCGTCGAGATCGAGGCGCTGCTCTCCATGGGGCTGGCCAACACACCCATGTCGGGCGCGTGCATCGGCGTCAGCTCCGGCAACTTCGTGACCGCGCGCCCGCTGGGCGTGCGCAACGGCGTCGATTACTGTCATACCGGCGAGGTACGGCGCATTGATGGCCCGGCCATCCGCCAGCACCTGGCCGAGCGCCGTATCGTGCTGCTCTCCCCGCTGGGCTATTCCCCGACCGGTGAGGTGTTCAACCTCAGTGCCGAGGAAATCGCCACCCGGACCGCGACCACACTGCAGGCGGACAAGCTGATCATGCTGGCCGAGGGGTTCAAACGGCAGCGGCGCCGGCGCCGGACGGTCTCGCAGCTGTCGATGCACGAGGCGATCGCCCTGCTGCATGCGCACCGCAAGCTCGCGGATGATGACCGCCGTCACCTGCTGTTCGCCGTCGAGGCCTGCCGGCAGCAGGTCCGCCGCGTGCACCTGCTCGATCGCCACGTCAGCGGCGCCTTGCTGCTGGAACTGTTCACGCGCGACGGTCACGGCATGCTGATCACCGACGAGGCCTACGAGGGAATCCGGGACGCGACCATCGACGATGCCGGCGGCATCCTCGAACTGATCCGGCCGCTGGAAGAGGAAGGTGTGCTGGTGAAACGCTCGCGCGAATTGCTGGAGATGGAAATCGGCCATTTCGTGGTCGTCGAGCGCGACGGCGCCATCATCGCCTGCGCCGCACTCTACCCCGGCAAGCGCGAGGCCACCGCGGAGCTGGCCTGCCTCGCGGTGCACGGCGACTACCGCAACGAAGGCCGTGGTGATGCCCTGCTGCAGACGATCGAGCAGCGCGCCCGGAGCCAGGGTATTCGCCGGCTGGTCGTGCTCACCACACGCACGGCACACTGGTTTCGCGAGCGCGGTTTCCTGCCCGGCGACACCTCGCACCTGCCGGACGTACGCAAGGCCCTGTACAACTACCAGCGCAACTCCAAGGTGTTCTACAAGCCGCTGGACTAAACGCACAGGAAAAGGCCGCCCCGGGCGGCGGGCGGGGCATGACAGAAACGGCAGAATCTGCTAAAACGACCGGGCAGGCACGGTTCGGAAACGGTTTGTTTCAGCACCCTGTGATGTGTGCTGCGTCACAAGAACGGGAGGGGATGCGGCATTCAGCCACCCTGAACCGTCAAGAATCTCCCCGTAACAGCGAAAAACTATCAAACGAAACGGCCTGGTGCACAAGCATGTCCCAGAAAACCATAAAGATTTTACAACTCACCGATATGCACCTGTTCGCCGACGGCAGCGGGACCCTGCTCGGGCTGAATACCGAGCACAGTCTGAAGGAAGTCATCCGGACCGCGCGCGAGCGGCACCCCGCCACGGACCTCGTGCTGGCTACCGGCGACCTGACCCACGACGGCAGCACCGCCGCCTACCGGCGCTTCTTCGCATTGATGAACCGTTTCGAAATTCCCGTCTACTGCCTGCCGGGAAACCACGATGAATCCACGGTGCTCGGCAACCTCAGTCAGACCGGCAACTGCCATTCCACAGACGAGGCCCGCGTCGGCAACTGGCAACTCATCTTCCTCGACTCGACGTTGCCGGACAGCGAGGGTGCCCATTTCGATCCGCCCGCGCTGGCCCGCCTGCAACAGCAGCTGGAAGCCGCGCGCGACCTGCACGTGCTGATCTGCCTGCACCACCAGCCGATACGGATGGGAAGCGAATGGCTCGATACCATGGCACTGGACAATGCCGCTGACTTCTTCGCCGTCGTTGACCGCCATCCGCAGGTACGCGGTCTCGTCTGGGGGCACGTCCACCAGGCACTGCACACGTCGCGCAACCGGGTCGAGATGATGTCCGCCCCTTCCACCTGCATCCAGTTCCTGCCCGGCAGTCGGGATTTTGCGGTCGACCACACTGCGCCCGGCTATCGCTGGCTGCACCTGTATCCGGACGGGCGGATCGATACCGGGGTCGAGCGCACCGCGGCGATCCCCGGCGTCATCGACGCCGCCGCCAGCGGTTATTGACCACGCCTGCCCCTGCCATCGGCACGGGCGACGGTGCCGGTGGAAGTGACCGCGCACAGGCGAAAACGTGACCCGCCCGGCTGCCAATTCAGGATTGGCCACACCATCCGCGGCAGAACAGCGAACATTCCCGGCGAACCATCGCCACTGATCCACACGGGAATACCCGGAAGATTTATCTTGCTACCGCATACCGGCAGGCAATGCCTGCATTGCAGGTGAATACTGCATGACTGATCCTCGAGGCAGACGTATCGGGCCCGGCCACCGGGACAGGCCTGCATTTTTCCGCGTTCTGCCGTGGATGGTGTGGCCAGCATCCCTTGCAGGGCGCCCCGCGTCGCGCAGATGATGCGCTGCTGCATTCGCCTGCCGGCCGCAGGCTCCTACTTCACCAGCTGGTTCAGGTCGAAGATCGGCAGCAGGATCGCCAGTACGATGATCAGTACCACGCCCCCCATCAGCAGGATGAGCAGCGGCTCGAACAGCCCCAGCACTGCAGCGATCAGGGTTTCGATCTCGCGCTCCTGGTTGATCGCGGCGCGCTCCAGCATCTCCTCCAGCTTGCCGCTGGCCTCGCCACTGGCGATCAGGTGCACGGTCATGGGCGGGAAATAACCGCTGCGTTCCAGGGAAGCTGCGATGCCGGCACCTTCGCGCACGCGCGCGGCCGCATCGTTGACCGCCTCGCGCATCGGAATGTTGGAGATGACCTGGGCGGAAATCCGCAGCGCTTCCAGCACCGACACCCCGCTCGCCGTCAGGATACTGAAGGTGCGCGCGAACCGGCCGGTTTCCAGGCCGCGTACCAGTCGCCCGACCAGCGGCACCCGCAGCAGGAAACGGTGCAGCGCGCGACGGTTCTCCTCGAAGCGCAGCAGCCACACCGCCAACGCCGCCAGCAGTGCAATCGCAACCAGCATCAGGATTCCGTAGGTACGCAGGAAATCGCTGGCCGCGATCAGACCGACGGTAAGCGCGGGGAGTTGCTGGCCGATGTTGTTGAACACCTGGACCACCTGGGGCACCACGTAGGTCATCAGGCCACCGACCACGATGATGGCCACGGTGGTCAGCAGCGCGGGATAAAACACGGCCAGCTGGATTTTCTGGCGCATCTGCTGGCGGCTCTCGGTGTAGTCCGCGAGTCGTTCCAGTACGCTGTCGAGATGCCCGGACGATTCACCCGCCTCGACGGTGGTCCGGTACAGCTCGGGAAAGATATGGCGGAAATCACCGAGCCCGGAAGCCAGCGTGTGGCCTTCCATGACGCGCGAACGCACGGCCAGCAACATGCTCTTGAGTCGCGCGCGATCGGTTTGTTGCGACACCGCGCGCAGACACTCTTCCAGTGGCAGGGCGGCCCGCACCAGCGTTGCCAGCTGGCGTGTGATCAGCGCCAGGTCAGTCGGGCTGATGCCGCGTTGCAGGAATGCCAGGCGCCGGCGCGCAACCGTTTCCCGCTGCGACACCTCCTCGACTTCCAGCGGAATCCAGCCCTGGTCACGCAACTGCTGGCGTACCTGGCGTGGCGCGTCACCCTCGATGACGCCCTTTTTCTCGCGCCCGGCAGCATCCAGCGCCTTGTATTCAAAGGCACCCATGATTCAGGTCACGGGCACCGGCGGCTGGCGCATCCATTCCTGCCGCGCACGTCAGTCGCCCTGGGTGACCCGCAGCACCTCTTCCACCGAGGTGATACCCTCGAGCACCTTGCGCCAGCCGTCCTGGCGGATACCCGGCGACAGGGCGCGGGCATGCCGTTCCAGTTCGAGTTCACCGGCGCCGTCGTGAATCATGCTGCGCATCGCGTCATTGAGGGTCACCAGCTCGTAGATGCCGGTGCGGCCACGATACCCGAGCTGGTTACAGGCCGGGCAGCCGATCGGGTGGTACAGGGTCGGGGGGTTTTCCACCGGAATGCCCAGGGTGGCGCAATCGGCCGTACCGGCCGTGTAAGGCTCCTTGCACTCCTCGCACAGCACGCGTACCAGGCGCTGGGCCAGCACACCGATGAGACTGGAGGACAGCAGGAATGGCTCCACGCCCATGTCGCGCAGGCGAGTGACTGCACCCACAGCGCTGTTGGTGTGCAGTGTGGAAAACACCAGGTGACCGGTGAGACTGGCCTGCACGGCAATCTCGGCCGTCTCCAGGTCACGGATCTCGCCCACCATCACCACGTCCGGGTCCTGGCGCAGGATCGCACGCAGGCCACGGGCAAAACTCAGGTTCACCTTGGTGTTGACCTGGGTCTGGCCGATCCCGTCGAGGTAGTACTCGATCGGGTCCTCGACGGTCATGATGTTGCGACGCTTGTTGTTCAGCCGCCCCAGCGCGGCGTACAGCGTCGTAGTCTTGCCGGATCCGGTCGGCCCGGTGACCAGGATGATGCCGTGCGGCTTGTTGATCAGGGCATCGAGCAACTCCCGGGAGCGCGCCGACATGCCGAGCTGCTCGAGATCGAGCCGCCCGGCCTGCTTGTCGAGCAGTCGCAACACCACCCGCTCACCGTTGCCGGAGGGCAGTGTCGAGACACGCACATCCACCGCCCGGCCGGCAACCCGCAGGGAGATGCGGCCGTCCTGTGGCAGGCGTTTTTCGGCGATATCGAGGCGCGCCATCACCTTGATGCGCGAGACCAGCAGGGGCGCGAGCACCCGTTGCGGCTCCAGCACCTCGCGCAGCACACCGTCACAGCGGAAGCGCACCACCAGCCGGTTCTCGAACGGTTCGATATGGATATCCGAGGCATTTTCCTTGATCGCCTCGGTCAGCAGGGCGTTGATCAGGCGGATGATGGGAGCATCGTCCTCGCTCTCGAGCAGGTCTTCAGGCTCGGGCAGACCCTGCGCAACGTGCCTCAGGTCGAGGTCATCCCCCAGGTCGCCCATCATCTGCATGGCCTCGCTGGAGCCCTGCTCGTAACTGTTCGTCAACAGGGTATCGAACTCCTGCTGGTCGATCTGTTGCAGCATGAGCGGTTTCCCCACCATGCGGCGCAGCTCGACCAGTGCCGCAGGCGCCACCCTGGCGGTGTGCACGACGACGGCCTTGCCGTTTTCAATGCCGGTGACCAGTACCCCGTTCCGCTTGGCGAACAGGAACGACGGCCGGTGCGCTATCGTTTCGTGCCCGGTCGCTGTGGATTCCATACCCGGGATCAGGGGTTCATTGGTCGTCTGCATTGCTGCCCTTATCGGCGGGACCGGCCGGCACCTTTGACCCGGCGGGGACGGTCGGCGCCGAGGAGAAGTCCTTGATGTCGGGCAATGCCGGTTGCGACTGGCCCGGCATCAGGCTGACCTTGCCCTTGTTCACGGATTGCTGCATCTTACGCATGAACTGGTATTTGCTGTTGGTGTAGTACGAGGTAACGGCCCCGTTACGCAGGATCACCGGATGGATGAAGACCATCAGGTTGGTCTTGTTGACATCCGACTTGCGTGCCTTGAACAGGTTGCCCAGCAACGGGATATCTCCCAGCAGGGGCACCTTCTGCACGCTGGTCCGTACCTGCTTGTCGAGCAGTCCGCCCAGCACCACCACCTGCCCGTCCTCCACCATGACATTGGTCTTGATGGAACGCTTGTTGGTCACGATATCCGCCGCCCCGGTAACACTGGACGCGATACTGGAGACCTCCTGTGAAATATCCAGGCGCATGGCATCGCCCTCGTTGATCTGCGGCTTGATCTTGAGGGTCAGGCCGACATCCTGGCGCTGGATGGTCTGGAACGGATTGGTCGACCCACTGGTGGCTCCGGTGTTGGTGTACGAGCCGGTGACGAAGGGTACGTTCTGGCCGATCACGATCTCGGCCTCTTCGTTGTCCAGCGTCACCAGGGTAGGTGTGGAGAGGATATTGGTGTCGGCATCCGAGGCCAGCGCATTGAGTACGGCAGCGTAGCTGAAATGGCCCTTGGTGTAGTCTGCGCCGCCCACCACCAGGCTGTCGGCGATCGACGGCAGTGTGCCGGACGTGCTCGAGCTCGAGGAGGAGGCAACACCGGCCACGGCATTGGCGATATCGGTGATCGGGGTGCCGGCGTTGGTAAAATTCACGATCCCGATCGGTGTCCGTCCGTTGCTGCTGCCGAACAGCCACTGCACCCCCAGGTCCCGCGCCACCGTTCCGGATACCTCGGCGATCGCCGCCTCGACCAGTACCTGTGCCTTGCGGATGTCCAGCTGGCTGATGACGCGTTTCAGCGTACGCATGATATCCGGCGGGGCCGTAATGACCAGCGAATTGGTGGACTCGTCGGCCTGGATATCGAAAGAGCCGCCGCGCTTGGCCGCGCCTGCCGCCGTGCCCTTGCTCTGGCCGGCCTCCTTCTCCTCGATCTTGCCGACCCCCATCAGCACGTCCACGATCTCCTTGGCCTCGGCGTAACGGAGATACACCACGTCCGTATTGCCACCGGCCTCCTGCGGTGCATCCAGGTGGGAAATGATGGCACGCAGGCGCAGCCGCTCGGAATGGTCCCCGCCCAGCAGGATGCTGTTGGTACGCTCGTCCGCCACCAGCACCTGTTGTCCGCCGGCCACTCCCGGACCCTTGCCAACCGTGGTTGACCGGGTCAGCGTGGTGAGTACGCGCACCACCTCGGCAGCGGACGCATGCTGCAGCGGGATCACCTCGATCTCACTGTCACTGGACTTGTCGATGCGGTGAATGATGGATGCCAGCCGCTCGACGTTGCTGGCCCGATCCGAAATGATCAGCACGTTGGTGGCCGGATACGCTGCCAGATGGCCCTGTTGCGGTACCAGCGGCCGCAGGATCGGTACCAGTTGCGCGGCTGATACGTTATTCACCTGGATCACCCGCGTGACCATCTCGTCACCGGAACCGGGCTCGGCTGCCGTGGCCGTGGGAATGTCCTCCTGCTTGGCATTCACATCCGGGATGATCTTGATGACTTCACCGCTGGGCACCGCGGCAAACCCGTGCACCTTGAGGATGGAAAGAAACACCTGGTAGACCTCATCGCTGTTCATGGGGCGCGAGGAGATGACCGTGACCTTGCCTTTTACCCGGGGATCGACAATGAAGTTCTTGTGGGATACCTCGGCCACGGTGCTGATCAGCGCCCCGATATCCGCGTCCTTCAGGTTCAGGGTCACGGTTTCGGCATGGACCGGGAGCACAACGGCCAGCCAGACCAGTGCTGCCACAAGAAATTTTCCGGGAATATTCATTACCTTCACCTTGGTACCTCTCCGGTACTTTTTAACATGGTGGTCGGAATTTGGCGACCGCAATCTGACCGGTCCCCGGATGCCGCCGAGCCGGCTTACTGGGCGGCGATCGTGACGGTGCGTTCCACGCCGCGCCGCAACAGCTTGACCGTTACCTGTCCCCCGTCCTGCAGGCTCTTGAGGGCTTTTGCGCCATTGGCCGGGTCCGCAATGCTCATGTTGTTCACCTCGAGGACCACGTCCCCGGCCTCGAGGCCGACCTGGCTGAACAGGCGCGGGTCTCTGCCTGGCGACACCACGTAGCCCATCGTATGCCCGTTCGCATCCATCTTCGGGGTGGCCCGGATCATGCCGTACAGCGAGCGCGGTCTGGTTCTGATCTGCTCGCGGATCTGGCGCAGTCTTGCGGCCGGGGACAGGGCGTCGTTGCGCGCCAGCGGCAGGTGGGCGGGCCGGCCCGGGGTCAGCGGAGCGCCACCCGACCCGGCATCGTCGTTTGGCAGCCGCAGCGTCTCGTATCTTCCGCTGCGCTTGAGGATCACCCGGTCAGGATAGACTTCGCTGAGTTCCGCATTACCGGGCACGGTGTCGCCGATGGCGTACTGTTCTTCCTTGCCGCTGGAATCCGCGATGATGGCGCGGGCGTCCGCCTTGTTGTCCGAGGCCAGGGCGCCACGCAGGGTGAGCCGCAGCTGGGTGTCCGGTGCATCCACCGGGGCCGCGGTGGCTGCCGGTGCCGCCACTGACGGGACCCCCATCAGGTGCAGACCGGGCAGTTTTTCGATCAGGGCAATATACGGATTGGCCAGATTCCCCGTGCCGGAATGCGTGTCCGGCAGGGCGACCTGCGATTGCGACTGCGGCAGAACCGCCCAGGTCAGTGCCGCCAGTTGCGCGGCAATCCAGACCACCAGCAGCAGGTTGAGCAGCGCGACACCAATCCGGGCATTCCGGCCCTGCAACAGGCGCGCCAGGTCGTTTGGCTGCAAGGAAATTCCACTCATGTGCACTCCTGTGGTCGATCCCCGGCGCTCGATTTCCGGTCAGCTCTGGCGCGGCTGTGAATGGGGTTTGCCGCGCCCATGCCTGGCACCACCCCGGCGCGGCGGTTTGCCGCGCTGGGCACCGCCGTGCGCTGCCCGCTGGATCCTGACCGGCGGCTTGATCTCGCCGATGCAATCCTCCGGCACGGTTCCGACCGGGATCTTGTGCCCGATGTAAGCCTCGATATCCGGCAGGGAATACACGAAGTTCTCGCAGGCGAAGCTGATGGCATCGCCGTCCTTGCCGACCCGGGCGGTACGTCCGATCCGGTGGACGTAGTCCTCGGCGTCCTGCGGCAGGTCGTAGTTGAACACGTGGCTGACATCCGGTATGTGCAGGCCACGGGCCGCCACGTCGGTCGCGATCAGGACCGGTAATTCCCCTTTCTGGAACTCGCCCAGCAGGCGCTGGCGCTTTGTCTGCGGCACGTCACCGGACAGCACCGCGCTCTTGAACCCGTTGCCTTCCAGGTAGGACCAGACCCGCTCGGCGTTGCGCTTGGTGTTCACGAACACGATGCTCCGGTGCGGATCGGTATGGTTGAGCAGGCCGATCAGCAGGGGAATCTTCTCCTCGTTGGCCGTGTGATAGAGCACCTGCCGGACGCGCTCGGCCGTCACGATCTCCGGCACCACGTCGACGTGGACGGGCTGATTCATGTGTTCATAGGCCAGTTCCTGCACGCGATGCGACAGCGTGGCCGAAAACAGCAGGCCCTGGCGCTGTTCCGGCGGCGGACAGCGCCGCAGCAGGAACCGGATATCCTTGATGAAACCGAGGTCGAACATGCGGTCCGCCTCGTCCAGCACCAGGGCCTGGACCATCTTCAGGTCGAACACGTGCTGCTTGAAGTAATCGATCAGTCGACCGGGCGTGCCGATCAGGATATCCACACCGGCCGCAATGGCATCACGCTGCTCGTCGTAACCGGTACCGCCATAGGCAAGGCCGAGCGTCAGTCCGGTATGCCTGCCCAGCACCCCCGCGTCATTGTGGATCTGGATGGCAAGTTCGCGTGTCGGTGCCAGAATCAGGGCCCGCGGCTGGTTCTGCCTGCGCCCGTTCGGGGCGGGGCGGGTAAGCAGGTGCTGGTACACCGCCACCAGGAACGCGGCCGTCTTGCCGGTCCCGGTCTGGGCCTGGCCAGCGACATCCCGTCCCTTGAGCGCCACCGGGAGGGTCTCTGCCTGGATCGGGGTACAACGGGTGAATCCTTCATCTTCAATGCCTTGCATCAGTTCCGGGACCAGTCCGAAGCTGCTGAAAGCGATATCGGTCAAATGTGTTTCTGGCATCGTCCTGCCTGCTTGCGGCCGGCCACCTGGCGGGTACCGGGAATTTTCGGGATAGGAATATTCAAGATAAAATATGTATTATATTTCAGAAGCTTGATAATATGCTATTGGATTATCTGTGACTTCTGCCGTCAACCGGGAACCTGCCGGCAGGCAGGAGAGTCCTTGTCCCCGGCACTGGTTGCGCCCGGACAGTGATAATGTCGGCCTGATCCAGCCGGCGCTGAGTGTACACGTTTTCGGAGTGTGCCGCGCATCTCATCCCGGGAGCGAAATTAGGCCCACGCCGGGCTTGTAAATTTCCCGGAATTAGGCTGAAATGCTTGCCATAAGCGTGTCTTTCCGGCCTCACGCAAGAAAGTCACAGCAAGCTGGTCCTGCCGGGAAGCACGAACCCTCCCGGTACTTCACACAACGGACCTCCAGTTCCACAATCTTTCTGTGCTGCCTCCAGTTTCCTGTGATAACCGGACGACATTTCTTCAAGGAGAAACCAACCTGTGAGTGAGAATATCCTGCAGCTGACCGATGCCACTTTTGAACAGGACGTAATCCGGTCATCCGACCCCGTACTGGTGGACTACTGGGCGGAATGGTGCGGCCCCTGCAAGATGATTGCCCCGATCCTGGAGGAAATTGCCAGCGAATACAGCGGCAAAATCAAGGTCGCGAAGCTGAACATCGACGATAATCCGCAGACCCCGCCCAAATACGGCATCCGCGGAATCCCGACGCTGATGCTGTTCAAGAACGGCAACGTTGAGGCCACCAAGGTGGGCGCACTTTCCAAGTCCCAGCTGACAGCGTTTATTGACAGTAACCTGTAACGACACCCGGCGGCATGTACCCCGGGTGCATGCCGCGGTTACGCATCGGCAGTTCCGGCGTAACCACCGAATCCACCTGCAATACAACAACCGGCCGGAATCCCGGCTTTCCCCCCGGCCCGGCCCGGAACCCGCAAACCTCGACAAAGGTCCCCTAATGAATCTGTCCGAACTCAAACTCAGACCCGCATCCGAACTGATCGAAGTCGCCCAGGGCATGGGCATCCAGGATGTTGCACGGCAGCGCAAACAGGACATCATTTTCTCGATCCTCAAGTCACACGCCAAGAAAGGCGAAGACATCTTCGGCAATGGCGTACTGGAAATCCTGCAGGACGGCTTCGGATTCCTGCGCTCGGCGGACAGCTCCTACCTGGCTGGTCCGGACGACATCTATGTGTCCCCGAGCCAGATCCGCCGCTTCAGCCTGCGCACCGGCGATACCGTGGACGGCAAGATCCGGCCCCCGAAGGATTCCGAGCGTTATTTCGCCCTGCTCAAGGTCAACGAGATCAACTACGAAAAACCGGAAGCCGCCAGGAACAAGGTGGCGTTCGAGAACCTGACACCGCTGCACCCGAATGAGCGGCTGGGGCTGGAGCGGGGCAACGGCAGTACCGAGGATATCACCGCCCGCATCATCGACCTGGTCGCACCGCTCGGCAAGGGCCAGCGTGGCCTGATCGTCTCCCCGCCCAAGGCGGGCAAGACCATGCTGCTGCAGAACGTTGCGCAGTCCATCACCGCGAACCACCCGGAGTGCTACCTGATCGTACTGCTGATCGATGAACGCCCGGAGGAGGTGACGGAAATGTCCCGTTCGGTACAGGGCGAAGTGGTCTCCAGCACCTTCGACGAACCGGCCAGCCGGCACGTCCAGGTGGCCGAGATGGTGATCGAGAAGGCCAAGCGG
>CAYUFA010000010.1:12723-57592 GCA_964443845.1 uncultured Ectothiorhodospiraceae bacterium | reverse complement strand
TGTGAACATGGGCAGTACTCCTCGTTCCGGATAATCGGGACATGCCGGCTGAAAAGCGCACAGCACCCGGCCGCAGCGTCGCATACCAGCGCACCAGCGCACGTAATCGAAACGGCATGCGCCGGCACACGAATAGAAACCTCTTTCTCCCGAAGAACCGGGTTATCCTGCTTGTTAAACAGGCACGCTCCTGACAAATCCCCTCCGACACCAGGTGATGAGCGATTCAGGCAATGTCGGTCCCGAACCCTGAAAAGCGGAAGCGGCTGCACGGAACCCAGTCTACCTCCCCTGCGGCATCCGGACAAAGGCCTGCCACGGCAGGTCATTTTTAACGCAGCTCCGGTCAGGGTCATGTTGAATTTTACCTTCATCACCCGCATGCTTGCTGCATGCGCCGTCAATGTCACATCCACAAACGACCATGCTGGACAATAGCTACCTGATACTGGGGCTGGATGGTCTAGGCCATGCTCATGGGCAACACTATTTCCGTGACGGGCACCTGGCCACCTCCGTCATCGCCGCCCGTTACCTGTGCCTGGAGAACGGTCTCGACGAACCCACGCAGGACCTGATCAAGGCCCGCATCGATCACGAGTTGCGAGACGAACCCTTATTTCTTCCAGCCCCGGATGAACCGGCAGACAGCGCCCTGCTGCAGCAACTGCTGGAAACACTGGCCGGCGGCATTGGCGACCTGCGTGAAGTCGGGCACAACATCATTTTCGGCGCGGCCGCTCTCAAGGCCTTCCGGGACTGCCCGGAGGCAATCACACCCACACGAATCGAGGGCATATGCAGGCTCATTGACGACTTCACCATCACCCGGGATGTTGACCTGGCGGAGGACGACGGGATCCCGGGGATTGCCGTTGAAAGCGACTTGATTGGATTTATCTTCCGCGAGTATCTTCGCACCGTAGCGCTGTATACCGGGTACGGTCAGGGTTGGGCAGGACATCTGATCACCATCGGACATGCTGTCATCGAACTGTCCCGGATGGGCTACCCGCAACTCGCCGCACAGGCCCACGAGGCCTACCGCATGTATATCAGGACCATCCGGCGCGGGCCGGAGAAAAGCGATCGACGTATTCCCGAACACCCGCCTGCATCATTGACGCCGCTGAACGAGGCTTACTGGAAACACAGGAAGCAGATACGCCCCGGCCTCGGCCACGCGTTCAAATACGCCTGGAGTTTTTATAACCTGCTGCGCGGACTGGATGATCCGGAGCTGAAGCAACGTTGCAGCGCTGAAGGTTACCGGATCCTCTGATCTCCGGCCTGTACAGGCGGACCTGCGGTTCCGCACCCTGGTATTACACGGACCGCGCTCATGCTGGCCTGCGGGGCCGCATCCGTCTAACCGGCTCGTGCAGCCTGCAAGGCCGACAGCAAGGCTGCGACGTTCTCCCGCCTGTCGAGCCTGATCACGGGTTTCCGGGGACCGTGCCTGTCAATGAGTTCGCGAACCAGCGTGTCAGTCCGCTTCGGATATCTCCATATATAGCGCAGGTACGCGAGGTCTACAGGCTGGTCGGGGGGAGCATCAGGCCGCGGCTTGTTACGATAGCCCAGGCTTCTGCGAACCACTCCCCACAGGCAGGACCAGCGTGGGCGATCGACCATGATGATCGCCTCGGCTGCCGGGATCCTCAGGTCCAGGGTTGATTCGTAGGTCCCGTCCATGATCCAGCGGTCCTGCTCGATCAGTGAATTAACCACGCGGCGCCACTCCTGCTGTGGCGTACTGATCCAGCCCGGACGCCAGAACCTGGCATCGAGATGCACTGCCGGCAATTCCAGGAGGTTGCTTAATTCACGGGTCAGGCAGGTCTTGCCGGAACCACATGGTCCCAGCACCAGAATCCGTTTTGCTGACATCAATACGGCAACAGACTGCCTGCTGATCGTCAAAATGCTTTCCTCTGAAACGCCGCCGGTATTGCATGACTGCCCCCGCCTCGCGGCGGGCGCGCATCGATGTGCAACGGTTCAGGCCTGTTTCTGTTGTCCGAGGCCCGGTTTTGTGGTCCGGCTTGCCCTGGAGGCTTCCATGTATGCTTCTTTCGTGAGAATTTTTTTCGCAATCGCCAGGCCATAGGCCAGCGGGAAATTGACGATATCGTACACCCCTTCCGCCCTGATCTCGTCCACCAGCTGCGGCACGCCGCAGGGATCACGGTAATTCGTCGTATCGTGCAGCGTGATCACACCGTTATCCGGCACCAGCGTGTGGTACAGGTCCCAGTCGCGCCTCGCCCCGTCATAGTGATGATCGGCATCGATGTGCAGATAATCGATGCTGATATTCCGCGGCACGAAGACCTCGTTGAAGGCATCTTCGGTCAGTTTCAGCACGAGCTCGATTTCCGGGTAGTTCTTGCGAAAGGTCGAATTCTCATCGAGCCAGTACGGAGAGCCCCAGACATTCTTGCGTTCCGTGGACACCTGCTGTGCCCCGTCGACCAGGATGGTACGTGAATCTTCAATATCCAGGTCACGCTGCGCCTGGCGCAGCATACGCGGCACGAAACCGCCACCGGAACCCAGGCAGACGCAGGTTCTCGCCCTGGCGGAATACGCAAGTGCATAGTAGATCAGCCCCGCATTAAGATCATCGGAACCGTTATCCGAACCATGGCTCGAACACCAGGGATCATCGACAGTCAGTTTCGAGGTAATGAAATCCTTGTTCAGCAGTGTATACACAGACATATTGGTTCTCTTCTGGTTATATCAGTTTAAAAGTACCGGCCGAGTGAAACCTCCGGGCATCCGCAGGTACGTGCTCGATTCAGCCCGCTAGTTTTCGTAATCGTACAACTCCGCCAGGTGTTCACTGCCCCGGAATGCCCGTTCGAGTTCCTGAAAGTTCTCGATATGGGTGCGCAGATCCTTGTTATTCTGCTTGATACTCGACTGCGTCAGCTTCACTCCCGTCGCCTCCACCCCCAGGTACTCGAGCAGGCGCACGTGTTCGGGAGCGGTGAGGATATCTTCGTATGCAGTCTCGACCCATCGCTGTCCAGCGGACTCCAGTGCCTGCTCAATGCCCCTGTAAAATCCATTGTTCAGGCCGCAATGCGCCTTGAATGCCTCGATATCGACGTGCAGCCTCGGCGTAACGGGTGCCAGTTCGCTCCTGGTATAGACCTCCCAGCGGTCCGTTTGCCGGGCAAGCTGCTCGGATATGAAGGTCTTCAGCCTGTTTCTGCGGTACAGCAGAATCTTCCGCACACCAGCGTCTTCGATCAGACCCTTCATAACGGCTGCATCCTGTCCCCGCGTCATCTTGAAGCCGACGCAGGAAGCGCCTTGCGGGTGTTCCCAGACGCGTTGCAGAAACGCAAACGGCTCCCGGTCCCGCACCTCCATGCTGCCGAGATCCAGGGTGCCGTCACGATATTCCAGCGCATAAAAGATGCCGTTCGGGTTGAACAGTTCGTGATGGCACAGCACTTCCGGGTGTGAGTTCAGCAGTGTACACAGCAGGTTGCTCCCCGTTCGCGGGGCTGCAAGTATCACAAACCTTGTGCCTGTGGACATCGGAAACTGCTATCGCCTGCTGCATCGCCCGAACCCGGACCGAACCCGGCTCAGATCAGGGCGCTCGGAACCAGACGCTGAGTCATGCTCCGCAAGGTATTGACCGGCTCCAGAGTCACCGGGTCCACCAGGTACAGCGCGCCGTCATAGGACGATGCCACCAGATGGTTGCCGCAACGGGTCAGCGCACTGATGCCGTTCTTGGCGATATGCCGGACCAGCGTGGCGCCACTGGTCACATCAAAGCGCAGCAGCGAGCCCCAGTAGTTCGTCACGACAACCGTGTCCTTGTCGACGAAACACACCGCCTTGGGCGAACGTCGACCCAGGGAATACGAGCCGACCATGCTGGCATCTTCCAGGCGGTAGACCTTCAGCGTGAAGTCCCTGGAAACGCTCGCAATCATGGTACCGGTCGGATCGATATCGACATCGTCGACAATTGCCATGTGCCCGAGGAATGTATGCAGGCGGTTGCCGTCAAAGTCCCACGAATGCAGGGAATTGTCCGCGCTGCAGCTGACCCCGATCCGCTCGGTCGGATGCAGGCGTACCGCCTTGACCGCGCCGTCATTGCCGGCGAATTTCGCCAGTATCTTTCCGTCACGGCTGACACGTACGATGGCACCGCTGTAGCAGGCAACAAAACTCTCCCGCTCATGGCCTGCATGGTGGGAGATGCGCACGCAGTTGATCGGGCCCTCGGCCAGCGGCACCTCGATCTCATTACTGAGGGTCTTGCCGTCGAAGTCGAACAGGTGCAGTGCCTGGTTGTGGGCGCCACTCACCGCCATGCCGTATTCCGCGTCAATGGTGATCGCATTCGCGAGGATACGACCGTTCTTCGGCTCGATTTCCGCAACCCAGCTCGCCTCCGCAGGCGTCAGGCGACCCAGGCGCAGCAGGCCGTCGTCGCTCACGGTCAGGATATCGCCGGCAGGGGTGCCGCTGACATCATTGAAGCACGCATTGCCTTCGCCCCGCTCGCCGACCTCGGCCAGGCATTTGCCGGTGGTGGCATCCCAGACGAGTACGGTACCGTCGAAGGTTCCGGCGAGCAGCTTCTTTCCGTCAGCTGTCCAGCTGAAAGAACGCTCCCAGATCGAAGGCCGGAATTCGAGTTCCAGTTTCAGACTCATGTCGTTCGCATCCCATACCAGGATGCGCTGATCGTAGGCCGCCGACAGGATGTCACCGGTGACGGGAGATACCGTCACTCGCTTGATACCCGAAGAATGGGCCGGAATCTCCGCCACCGGCGCGCCGGTGTCGATATCGAATACGCGCACGACACCGTCATCGCAACCCAGTACCGCGTGGCCGTGATCGGGATCGATCGCGCAACTGTCCGTTTCGTCCTCGAACGGACCCCACATGCGGATCGGTTTGCCGGTTTCCAGGTCCCACACGCGTAGCGTCATGTCGTCACCAGACGTGTAAATGCGGCCATTGTCGACTGCTACCGACAGCACATCCTTTTCATGACCCTCGATAATATGTATGGCTGCCCCTGTGTTCAGGTTCCATACGATAATTCGCCAGTCGCGTGAGGCGGATACGCCGCGGTCGTCATCGACGAAGAAGAAATCCTCGACGTCATCGCTATGGCCCTTCAGAATGCGCTCGACCTGCCGGGTCGCCAGGTCCCAGATATAGATCGTGTAATCCGCGGAGCACGAGGCGGCCCTGGTTCCGGCCTGGTTTACGGAGATCTTGTTGGCAAGATGATCATGGTAGCCCATCAGTTCGAGCGTACCCGTATCGAGATCGGCGTACGCCACCGCACCGTCGTACCCCGAAGAAACGGCAGCATTGCGGTTCGGTATACCGGCCACACAGGTAACCGGTCCGCGATGCCGGACGAACTCGCTGTTGTCGTGACTGATATCCTGTTGTTCCTGCTGCATGGCGCCCTGTTGCATGGCTTACCTCCGATCTAAACAAATTGTGAACTGGCAATTGAGCCTCTGGGGTACAGACACACCTATCCAAATATCCGGGCCATCGACCACCAGGAAAATCATCGCCGGTCACTGGCCCATTGCATGTTGCGGATGCGGTGTGTTCACACGCATCCGCCATCCGGGAGCTGCCGTGACCGACCTGCAACCCCGGCAGGCCGGCGCATCACGTCGCACGGGGCGTCAACCTGCAGCCGGCAGCGCCCCGCCCGGGAAACCGGCAGGTCTGCCAAACCATCAGGAGGCTGGCGCCAGGGGCGCATAATGGTCACGTATATACCCCAACTTGTTATAATAATTACACTTTATTCACCATCCCGGCGACCCCCACAGCCGCCGGCCTGGTGTTATCTGGCTGATTATCAATCAGTCACAATGCTTTGATGCTATCAGGCTTTAACACTTATGCCAATGACCCCGGGCAGTGGAATTGCACTTTCTCTGGCCATGCCGGTTTCACAAGCCGGCAGTCAGGTTCGAGCTACGGACCGGGGTATTGCTGCCGGTGCAGGCCCCGCTACAGCAGAGCGACGCCAGCGGCCGGCAACCGGCTGCAAGGTTGAGTGGTCAACAACCTGACCAGCAGCTGATACCGGCAGCTGGAACAGCCCGAATCCGGCACTCACGTGAATCATGGATCAGTGATCACCATGGAAAGACGTACAGCTTCATCCCGGGCCATGATTTTTTTATCGGCGTTGCGGGTATGGAGTAGATTTACCATGCACTGAGAATGTCCGGAGGAAAACGAGCGTGCACCTGAACAAGAGATGGCTGGACCGCCGGGTTTACGAATATTTCGCGGTTCACATCGCACCCTGGTTGCACTGGGGCGATCCCATACTCATCTACCAGATGGGAAAGGTAGGTTCGTCATCGATACGCAATTCGTTGTTTCGCTGCCCGGATCCCCGCACCCGGCTGGTCCTGATGAGTCACGAATACTTTCCAATCAGAAACCGCGATCCGGAACTGATTGCAATCGAGCCCGAATACCGGGACATGCTGGCACGTGAAATCGCACATGAAAAGCGCGTTTATCAACAATTCTCCCTGCGCAAGCGACTGGGGCGGCGCTTCCGGGAAAAGTTCTATGTGGAAATGATCTACAGGAACTACATTCGACCGAAACGCCGGGTGAAGGTCATTACCCTGGTACGCGAACCGGTAGCCAACAATGTCTCCATGTTTTTCCAGTTACTGCGCCGCTACATCGGCCCGGATGTCGAGCCCTCGGAATGCGCTACCGATAAACTGATTGGCATCTTCATCGAGAAGTATATGCATGCAAGGCCCTTGACCTGGCTGGACGCAGAAGTCAGAACCCACTTCGGCATTGATGTATACCAGCACCCTTTCCCGATCGAACAGGGTTATACGACCATCACCCGGGAGAATGTCAGCCTTCTGCTACTCAGATGCGAGCTGGACGACCGGACGAAGGCCCGGGCCATCGCAGACTTCATCGGCCTCGATGAGTTCGAGATCGTACGCAGCAATACCAGGAGCGAAAAGCCGGAGGCGGAAAAGTACGAGGAATTCAAACGGATGATCAGGGTGCCACCGGCCCTGCTCGACCTGATGTATGACTCGAAATTTGCCAGGCATTTCTACTCCAAAGCAGAACGGGATCATTTCCGCAAGCGGTGGTCAGGCGGCGATAACGCCGCTTCAACGTAGCCGTCGTCTGCGCGAGGGGCGCGAAGCCGGTGCGTCGGTACCGGTTTGGCCGGGACGAGGCGCAGCGGCAGATCTGCCCGACAATCCCTTATCTGATGTTATCAGGCATGGCGTGCGCATCGCGTCGCAGTGAACGTGATCAGCCATACTACCTGGCAAGCCGGATCACTCCGCTATCGGCATGCTCCGGTCCCGGCCGCCGGAACCGGCGTGCATGACGTGAGCAACACGCCGGGCCGGCAGAACACACCCCTCAGCGATACCTGTGAAGGCACACTGACGCCGGTCTGCCCGCTCCGGCGCCTCTCGCGGATCAGATCGTTTTACGATATTGTTTCAGGGTATTCATCTGAATCTTGCGAGACACAGGAAATGGGTTGGTCGTTAATCCAGGAGGCCGGAATCGGTCTGAACACCGGGATTCCCACTGGCACCGGCAAAAGAAGCCCTCTACGGTGTCCGGTATTTGCGGAACGGTCTGCTGATGGCTCCTATCTGATCGTTGACCAACTGGGAACGGAAAAACTGGTTCCATACGGTTTTGGCTGCAGGACGATCCATGTCGATGCGGATCGCAACATCCTGTATGACTCGCTGGCCGCCGGCATTGAAGACGGTTTCGGCTGTCTGATCGACAATGGCTGCGTGGCAATTCTGCGGCGCACGAACTGGGAGTTGCTGATTGTATCGCCGGATGGCGAGGTGATCGATCGCCTGCGTCGCCTGGCGACCTACAGCAAACGCCTGCCCTGGACTGTTTCATGGACCTGTAACGGTACCTTCCTGGTTGTTTTCGTCAACAAGCTTTATGACCTGGATATCGTCGAGATCGATGCAAAAGGACGGTTGCTCTGGTCGCTTCCCGCCGATACCGGTCACATCGGCATGATCATGAGCGCCCAGCTCACTCCATCGAACACCGTGCTGGTAGCCGATTCCATGCGCCATGTAGCAATGGAAATCGATCGAAAAGGGAATATCGTCTGGCAGTTCGGTAAAACGAAACATCCTTCCAGAGAAGTCGACCATCTTTCGAGTCCCGGCTCCATCAGGCGCGCGGCGGACGGACGGAGCGTGATCGCAGACACCAGAAATCACCGGGTACTGCTGCTCGATGCCGCCGGGAGCGACAGTCAGATGCTGCACCACGACGGGACGTTCCGCGACCCGGCGTACGCCGTCCTGCTGGACAACGGAAATTGCCTGGTCTGTGATACAGGCAACAAGCGGGTCATCGAACTGGACCAGCAGGGGTACATCGCCTGGGATTACGGGGCCCCGGTAGTGTCACGTCGCCTGCTCTCCTATCCGCGTTCCGTGGATGTGAACGGATCCGGTGGCTACCTGATCGCCGATACCGCCCAGGACCGCATCATCGAGCTGGTGGACGACCAGGTCAGCGAGATACCCTTCAAGGGTGAACCGGGGCTGTTCTGGCCGCGCTGCGCGCGCAAGCTGCCCTCCGGCGCGCTGCTGATCGCCGATGCCAGGAACCAGCGCATCGTCGAGGTATCAGTCGATGGACAGGTCCTGAACCAGCTGACCCACATTGACCTGGACGGGCAACGGAAACTTCAGGATCCTCACGACGTGCGCATGCTCACGAACGGCAAGCTGCTGATCACTGACTCATCGCAGGACCTGGTCGTGGTCACGGACTGGTCCGGCAAGGTCTACACGGCCGTCGGCGGGAAAGGGACCGGCGTCCTGAAAGACCCCCACAGCGCCCAGGGGCTCGAGGACGGCGGCATCATCATTACCGATACCGAGCACAGCCGCATCGTAGTGACGGACTCCAGCGGAGCCGTGGTGCATGAATTCGACTGCATCCTGGACGGCGCGATCCAGTACAGGCTGCATCGCCCGCGCTACGTGGAAGTGACGCCCGGCGGCACGATGGTGATTGCCGATACCGGGCATAACCGCGTCCTGGCCGCCACGCCGGAAGGAAACTTTCTCTGGGAATTGTCCGAAATTCCGGATTCACTCCAGCCACTGTTGAACCAGCCCCGCTGGGTACGGCTGATCGGCGAGAATGAAGTCGTCATCTGCGATCACTTCCATCACCGGATCCTTCACCTGCGACACGACTCTCCCTGACTCTATGCAGCCCCGCCGGGACGAAACCTGCATCGTCATCGTGGACCCGTATTCCGCGGGTGCCATGCTTGCCGAGGCGCTGCGGGCCCACGGTGTGAAATGTATCGCGGTGGAAAGCTCACCGGCGACCCCGAAGGCGATGAGGTCGCGCTTCAATCCGGCAGTATTCTGGGACATTATCCAGCATGAGGGGGACTACGGGCGTACGCTGGACGCGGTGGGGCGCCACCAGCCGGCTTTCGTGGTACCGGGCGGCGAATCCGGCGTCGAACTGGCCGAGCAGCTGGCTGATGAACTGGGGCTGCCCACCAACGGCGCTGCCTTTCGTGAGGCAAGGCGGGACAAGTACCTGATGGCGGAGGCCGTAGGTGCACGAGACCTGCGCACCGCGGCCCAGTTCCAGTCGAGTGATATCGAGGAAATCGTCGACTGGGTACAAAACACACTGAAATGGCCGGTGATCGTGAAGCCGCCCAGGAGCGTAGCCTCCGACGGTGTTGCTTTCTGCCGCTCCGCCGACGAGGTACGGGTGGCCGCCGACAGGATCCTGTCCGGAACCAACGTGCTCGGCGGCCGGAACACCGCGGTACTTGTCCAGGAATTCCTCGAAGGCACCGAATATATCGTGGATACGGTCAGCCGAAACGATCGCAGGAAAGCAACCGGTATCTGGGAGTATAGCCGTCCACCGGCCGGAACGACCGGTGAATTCGTCTCCTACGACGCGATGACGCTGCTGCCGTATGCCGGAGAGCGGCAGGAAGCGCTGCAGGCCTATGCGTTCAAGGTGCTCGACGCCCTCGACATCAAATTCGGTGCTGCACAATGCGAACTGATGTGGGTGAACGGGGAGCCGGTCCTGGTGGAGGCCGCCGCCCGCCTGTCGGGCGGCATCGGTGCGCTGCTGAGCGGTATCTGCGGTGGGTTCAGCCAGATCGACGAAACCGTCAGCGCCCTGCTCGAACCGGAACGGTTCCTGGCTACAGTCGATGAGATGCCGACCCTGCAAAGACGCGCTGTCAACCTGTTCCTGGTGCCGCACCGGCGCGGACGCCTGGTACGTGTCCGGGGCCTCGATGAGATACGGCGACTGCCCACGCTGCATTCTGCTTCCGTCAGCGCGCAGCCGGGTGACATGCTCAAGCGCGTGGCCGGGGTGGTCACCTTGATCGACGAGGACATCCACTCGATCGAACGCGATGTTGACGTGATCCGCGCACTTGAGCGAGAGGGCATGTTCGAAGTGGAAAGCGACGGGCCCGTATAGGGCGACGACCACCACCCGTCATGCCGATGCAGACCAACATATGCCCGTAGCCAGCGCTGTTCGGCTGTACTGCCTGCAGGCATCGCAGCCTACATGGGCGGCACGGGCGGCTTGTCCATTATCTTCTGCATTTCCTTGAGGCGTTTCTTCGTCAGCGAACCCGGCTTTTCCGCCTTCTTCTCCAGCGCCTTCACCATGTCCGCTTCCTGCTGCGCGAGCTGCACCAGCCGGTCCTGGTATACCTCCACGGTGAACTGGTTTTTGCGCAGATCCACCGTATAGGCATTCAGTTTATCGTGCAGGTAGCTGCGCCGGGCCAGCTTGTGCGTTCCCTCATCGTCAAAATTGGTATACAGCGCATCCTTGACTTCCTCCACCTTTATCAGGTGCCAGCCGGCCGGGGATTCAACCGGTCCGCCGAGTACGCCCGGTTCCAGTGAAAATATCAGCTTGTTGAGGCCGTGTGCGGTATCCCCCTGGTTCACCCAGCCGACCTCGCCCAGATCGTTCTTTGCATTCACCGCGATGGAATAGTCGCGCGCCGCCTGGTACATGGTGATCTCGCCGTCCTCGATCCTGTGCCTGATCTGTTTCGCGTCGTCTTCGCTCTTCACGACGACCATCTGGATCTTGCGGGCTTCCGGAATTACGAAACGATTGCGGTTCTTTTCGTAATAGTCTTTCAGCTCCTTCTCGGAGGGTTCCATCTGCTTCACCAACCGGTCGCGATACACGTTGATCAGCAACGTTTTGCTGTATTCCTTCATCCGCCTCTTGTATATCGGGTCGTTCTCGAGTCCGGCCGCCCTGGCTTTCTGCGCCAGGATACGCATGTCGATTTCATGTTGCAGTGCACCCAGGCGCGCCTGATGATCGAATGCCAGCGGATCGACCATCACCGCCCCCTTCCCGGCGGCGATGAGCTTGTCGCCGATCTGCCCCCAGGTGATGCTCTCGCCGTTGACCTCGGCCAGCACTGTATCGTCCGCCGGCGGCTTGTCGTTCTTGCTGTCCACCCTGTCCTCGTACACTTTGATCTTTGCGCCATCACGCAGTTCCTTGTCGGCCTTCTGCATGCGTTCGTGCAGTTTCTGCCGCCGCAAAGTCGCCTCGATCTGCGTGTGCAGGTCATCGTTCATCTTCGTGCCGGAAACGATATTCTTCTTGAAGTAGTCCTGCACCTCGTCCTCGGTGATCTTTATATCGCCGATCTGGTCGTGCTGGCGGTAGAGCCCTGCCAGTATCGCGTTGGCGAAGCGGTTCACCGGCACCGTGTAGGTCGGGTCCTTGTCAGCGCCCTGCTTGAGGGCATCTAGATAGAGCAGGTTGCTGCTGATGAACTTGTCCAGCAGCGTGATCCGCACCTCGTCGCGCTGCGGTGTGCCCAGCGCCGGGATGGACAGCCCGACGATCGCCGAGCTGTTGAGTGCCGTGTTGATCTCGCTGAAGGTGATCGCCTGGTCACCTACCCTGGCGATTACGTCACTGACAGGCGTGTCCTTGTTCGACTCATCGGCGGCACGGGCCACCGTGGCGGTCGCACTGACCGGGAGCATGAGCAGTGCAGTCACAAACGCAAATGCGAGCTTCATTATAATTCCCCTCTTCGCTCGAGTCTTCGCTCGAAAATCTTCAGATTACCAGGCGCACCCGGTACCAGGGTCTGCGATACACCCGCGGGGAGATCGTGACACCCGTGAAAATGGAGGGGAAACAGGGTTTCCCCTCCATCGGTTGATGCACCCCGTTCCACATACCCCCGGAACGGGGCGGGATGCGCGGTTACCAGCCGCAGCGTGTACCCGTCTTGGCCAGGGAGACCTTCTCCCAGACCGACTCGGCGACACGGCCCTGGGTCAGATGCTGCTTCCATACCGCCAGGGTGCAGCTCACGCTGGCGCTGTGGTCGACATGACAACCGACGCAGACACCGTCCGATCCGTCCGTTGTGTCTAACACGGCACCGTCGACGAGCTTCTCGGCCTTGTCCATCATCTGCCGTGAGGTACGACCGTCCATGGCATGTCCCAGATAGTTAACCGAGGCACTGGCCGGGACGGCCACCTTGGTCCAGTCCGCCGGCACGCTGTTGGTGTTCGGCGCGACGAACTGGCCGTTGACACCGTGGCAGTTCTGGCAGGTGGTGTTGAGCACGCTGGCCTCATCCGTGTAGGTATGCGCCCAGGTTACCGCATCGTCGAAGCTGCTGATCTGGCTGCCGACCGCACCCGTACCACTGTGGATCCAGGTTGGAACGCCATTGCCGTCGACCGTATGGCAGGTGCCGCACTTCAGCGGACCGTGGGATCCGTCATAGTTCAGCGCCGCGGCCTGGGCATAGCTCGTGTTGTCGATTGCCGGGGTCACCGGATAGAGACCGTGGATCGACTCGTGGCACGCCTGGCAGGACAGGTCCTGATGTCCACGCGTATACCGCATCAGGCTCGCCTTGCGCGGGTAATTGAAGGGCACATAGGCACTGATGTTTCCACTCTGCTCCGTGTACGGTGCGGCATGGCAGTCGGCGCAGTGCGGTTCACCCGCGGCCAGCCAGTGGTCACGCGCGTCGTCCGCCGCCGAGAACGGCACCGCGACCGCCGCCGAGTTCGTCAACGTGGACTGGGCAGCCGCGACACAGTCCGGTGTGGTGCAGAAGTCCAGCGCATGCACGCTGAAGTCACCATCGGCGTCGTTGGTACCGCAGATGTTGAACACCGGACCACCCACGCCCGAGCAGTCGACCGGACCGATCTGGTCAGGCGTCGAGCAGGTCTGACCCGCACCACCGCTGGTGATCGCGACCTCGATGGTCGCCACGTTGGCGTCCTGCGCGGGATTGGTCGGATCGATCAGGAACTGGCAGATGCCCGGATCCTTATCCCAGATCGCATGGGTGAAGTCACCCAGTCCGGTACCGTGCAGGTCCGTGCTGGTCGGGTCCAGCCACGCGATCGCCTGCTGTTCGCTGACACCCACGTCCGCGGCCATGTCCGCAAGGGTCGCCGCTCCACGCGGGTTGTTCGTGCAGTCGCCGTGGATCAGGTCTGTGCAGTTCTCGGTCTTCCACAGCTCCTGGCTCAACTGGGTGTGGCAGTTGGTGCACCAGATACCGCGGGTGTCATGCCCTGCGACACCACCCTCGTCGGCCTGGTTGTGGAACACGTTGTCCGCCAGCCACTGGCCTGCCGCGTTCAGGTGGGCCGGTGTTTCGGCACCGTCCGAATCCTTCAGCGGGTTGGAGTGGACGTCACGGCCGACGAAACAACCACCCTGGGCCAGGCGGTTGTCTGTGGACGCATAGTGGTTGTTGCCATTCCGGTCGATGGGATAGTTGTCCATCGTACCATCGGAACGGTGCGCCGGGTGGCAGCCCTGGCAACCACCATCACGTCCCAGGCTGTCATTGAACGTAATCACGCCGCCCTCGCCGGTGTCGCGGTGGGTTCTGTGAACCGATTCCGTGATCGGCGGAACGACGTAGCCGCCGCTGCCCGCGGATTTGACCACCGCGATCACGTTGTCCGCGTGGCATTTCTGGCAGATCACGGACTCCTTGCCCAGGCGGGTATTCTGCGGCAGGTCCTCGCCGGACGGCAGGCCCAGCGGGTTGCCCGAGGACGGATAGTTGGAGGTGAAGCTGGTGCCATTGTCGGCGTCGTGCATCAGCATCATGTTGATCGCCGCGCCTTTAAGCCGCGAATACCAGTCGGTGTCACCGGCCGCGGGGTCGATACCGTAGAGGGCGTTCCAGTAGTTGATCTCCATGTCGGTCATCGCTTCCAGGGTTTCTCCGGAGGGTCCGTAATAGGCATCGGGACCGCCCTGGCGGCGCTGGTAGTTCGGACTGTTGATGTTCGGCGTCACACCGTCGGCCTGGTAGGCAGGCGCCGAATGACAGCGCTCGCAGTTGGGGATGTCGATCGGTGCGGTACCGAAGCCGATGATCGGGTTACCGTTGCCATCGAGCACCGCCCCACCCTTGGTGCAGTTGCCCCCCGAATCACAATTGGCGGTATGCAGGGCCGCCTTCATCGCGACAAACGGACGCAGCGAGTCCTCGTCCACCTTGCCCGGATCGGCGAAGAAATTGATCGAATCCTCGAACGGCGTCAGCGGCAGGCCCAGGGCCTCCCAGATACGCGGCGAGGTCAGTGTGATCGGCAGGTTCTCCAGCACCTTCATCTGGGTGAACACCACCGTGCCGGTATCGCCGGAGAAGGTCAACACGTTGTCGAACGGTGTGACGTTGCCGTTCGGACCCACCGGCTGCAGGGCCGCACCGGCATTTTTCGGGTACTCGACCATGCCGGCCACACCAAGCCGGATCTTGTTGGCCTCCAGCGAGGTGTTGGCGGGATTGCTGCCTTCCAGGTCGGAGTAGATATACAGGTGGTTCCACGAGCCATTGGCGAAATTGTCGGTGGGGTCGGTATAGTTGCCGTTACCGAGCACCACGTTGTTCTGCCCGTTGTAGGTACCGGTGATCAGCTTGCCGGGCACGCCGGTGATCGAACCGTCAGTATCGACCTGGGCCGAATCGTAGGGAGTATTCTCATACAGCAGCGAGTTGCCCTCGACATCGCTGATCAGGGTCGAGGTCTGGTCGTTGAACGTACCCGGCATGTTGCCCTCGCGGCGCGGCTGGGCGTCGTGGTAATACTCCAGGTAATACTTGGTGAAGTTGCCGGAGTCGTCGTAATCGCGCAGCACCGTCTCGCGGCCGAGGCCGTCAAGACCGTTGTTCGGATCACCTGCCAACAGACGCGGGAAATCCGCGTTGGAGGCCGGGCTCGAGTTCGTCTGCGGCTTGACCACCTGCGCCAGGATCGAGTTATACGGAGGCAGCACGCAGCAGTAGGAGAATTCGAAGCCGGTGCAGTGCATGCCCAGCTCGTAGTTCATCATGATCTTGAAATCGGTCTGCTTTGCCGTGATGTGGATGTTGACCGTCGTCTCACCCGACGAGTTGCTGGAGCCATCCTCGGCATGGTAGGTGAAGCTGTCGTTGTCGTTGTCACCCTGGGTCCCGTCCGGCACATACTGGAACGATCCGTCGGTATTCAGGTAGCTCAGTGTGCCATGGGCCGGACCGCTGTCCAGGTGCGCCGTGAGTCCGGCGTTGCCGGTAGATTCACCCGTGGAAGGATCGGGTGTGAAGTCGTTGTAGAGCACGCCCGACACGCTCGAGGCGGTTACCGTCAGCGTATCGCCGGCCGGCGTCGCGTAGGTATCACCCCGCCCGACTACGGCCTGACATTTGTTCGGGAGGTCGATACAGGAGGGACCCGGCGCCTTGCGATACAGGGAGCGGAAGATCGACAGGTCACCGGCGTCAACGATGCCGCCGGAAACGTCGAAATCAGCATCGGCATCGGCCGTGTGGTACTTGGACCTGAATATCGACAGGTCGCCCGCATCGACAAAACCCGACTGGTCAAGGTCGGCATCACAGGCATTGCCGTAGCCATCCCCATTGCTGTCCACCTGATTGTCGGCAGGGCTTACGGGGAGCAAAGGGCCGTTGGCCGTGTTGATGCAATTATCCTGGCTGTCCGGCACGCCATCATTGTCGGCGTCGCCCGGGACGGCCTGCGCCAGCGGACATGCCAGCATGAGCAGCAGCGCAGCCCCGGCCAGCGTGTACCGCGAACCATGCGGCCGGCAACTGCAGCGGTAAGTAAACAGGTTTGGTATCATTATGACCTCCTCCCGGTCAACGCCATTTTCAGACGTTACATGCGTGTTGATACATACTACTTAAATTATTTATCTTTCTACCTGATTGCCTGTCTCATCCGGAACACACACTGACTGCACCGGAATGACCCAGGCCACCAATTAACCTGACATTCGTATTTACCCATCAAAAGCCGTACACCTCTACGCGTACTTCTGCGGGTTATACCCGTCTGTATCCAGGTGCGGTCCGGCTGCGATGACGAGCCACGCCCACCAAACCGAGCATGCCGCTGCCAAACAGCCAGAACGCGGCAGGGAGCGGCACGACAGAGCTAGGATTAATGATTGTTCCTGCGTAGTCATTGGTGAAGTTGTACGGATCATTGACACCATCCCAGGCGCTCCAGGTACCGCCCATTGCCGCCGCCGCCACGCTGATCGCTGAATTCGAAACACCGCTGCCGAGGGTAAAATTCAGCCGTCCGATCTGCTGATTGCCCTCTAAACCTGACAAGGAGCCCACGAACAGACCTGCCAGCGAACCGATGCCGATCGTGCCCGGGCCACTGAAGAACGAACTGACGGGGTCCCAGTTCCCCAGAGCAGCTCCGCCACCACTGTCGGCGGGGTCTGTCGTTGACACGTACACGGAGTCCAGCGTCATATCAGCCGCGTTCCAGCTGAAATCCAGCGCCCCCCCGGAGGTGCCCGTCGGAAGACCGGACGCAATGATATCGACCGAGAACATTGCATTATCCCCAACGATCTGCGCACTCGGGATCAGAAAGATTGATGCGGCACTGGCCGTCAAACCACTCAGCAGCAGACCGGCAGCCAGCAAAGCAGTTGTTATGATTCTGGAAATATTGTTTGTACGCATTGACCAAATCCTCCGTAAAGAAACGCTATCTAGTTGTGTTGTGCTCTTGGATGGCAATTTGTGTTCTTTAGATGGTAGTCCGTTCGTGCTTCCGCCCCTCCGCAGCAGTCAGGCATGCTTCGCCTTGTGATCATGCAAGTTACGCACCATATCAGTGATAGACTGTAAATACAGTAACTTGATGAACCCAAACGGCATCGAATGAACTCCGCCTGTAAAGAATCCCAACAAACATCATTCCTGCATCGCCCCAGGGTACGACCGGGTCTGGTACGTATTTTCTCGTATTTATAAAGGGATATGTATTACTTATGAATCTTTCGCATCTGCGCGCGCGCGTAAGAAATCCCGACAGATATTTGGCTGAGCTCACGCATTCACGAGCACCTGCCCGGGAAGCAGGGTTAGCTCCGGAATCCTTTGCCGCTGAACGCCCGCGCTCCGGCCACCAGCAAACCGGTTTCCGCCCTGCCTCACCGACCAGTTTCCCTTACCACAGCCCAGGTCCACCGGAGCGCCCGGGGACTCACTCCGGACTGCGCCGGGTTTGCCAGTGCCTGATCCACGCTGAGGCTGCCGAAAGCCCGGTATTCACACCGCTTTCAGCAATGCAGCTTTTTCCTCCCGGGGCTCAGATTGCTGCAACCCTGAGCTGCGCGTGAATTTCACATGCCCGTTGATATGTATTTATCGAGCATTCGGTCGATGAAATCTGTTTACTCTTCGGCATCCGTAATCTGTTACTTTGACCGACAAGTTGGTGCGCATCACGCAGGCCGATACATTCTGCGAGGCTGGCCAGCACCTGCTCCCCGGACCCGAGAAGCTTGTCGAAGTCAATGAAAAAGACATTGCTCGTTTTATTGTCGAGAACATATTGATATGTTCTCGACCAGTATTCCATCCAGAAATCCACATTGACATCATAGGGCGCGCCCGTTTCTCCAAGCCAGTCATCGAAGTTTATCGGCTTGAAAATCTTGCCGAACTCATAGTGGCCGAGCCATTTCATATACCGCATGCTGAACGGATCCGTCGATTGTTCCTTGAGAAATCTGTCGTGCTGTTTTATCAGGGAACCCGTATGCGCAAGCGGGTGTCTGAACGGCACAACAATCGTTGAATTCGGAAATAACTCCGACAGGGTGTCGATCCTGGAGACATTGGCGTTATTCTTGGACAAGTACCTCAGGTCTGCGCTGCAGCCCCGGGCCTGTCTGCCGAGGTAGAGAAGCTTTCTGATCGAATCCTTCAGGGTTCGGACAAAAGCCGGGGTACATTTGCCAGGGCCCAGTGGTAACAGAAAGTCTGGCCTGACAATTTCATCTTGCAGATAGGCAAGCCAGATAACCTCTTCAAATGCTTCCGGACTGTCATACGATACCTGCATCCCGTCCCCGTGCGAGCGCTCTTTCAGTATCGACTTTTTCTGAAAATACCCCGATATGCCGGACCAGACGACCGGTGACAGGATGAAAGGCATATTCCTGTATGTATATGTCGAAAACTCTCGTGTGTTATATAAAAGTTCAAGCAGCAGGGTTGTACCCGAGCGAGGCATTCCCGTAACGAACACCTCGTTATCCGAGGAAATATCCCTGAATCGCTTTCCGTACAGGTCGTTTTCGATCTCACACAGCGCTTTCTGGATGGCCGGATGGCAGAAAGCCAGGTAGTGAAGACCGCGGTCAATGAGACTGTAGTCGTCGGATAATGACACTGCGCAACCGGATATACAGGAAACCGAGCAGAATCAGTGCAATGATTGTTTGCGGAAGAAGTGATGCCTCCATCAGTCGCACTTCAGACAGTGAAAACACGGATGACAATATGATGAATAGAACATACAGGGCCAGCAGAATTAATATAATTTTAACGAGAAAGACCAGGGTGATCTTGAACATATCCAGTGCCGACCCGCGAATGTATCGTTCTTTCTCACTATCATCCAGCTCGGAAGACTGCATAATCGAGTAAGCGTCGCGCGATATGCGGAGCACGGATCTGGCGGTGTCATTGATGTCGAACAAGATGAACAACTCAATGAACAGCACAGAAAGCAGCACGAGCGAGATATATATCATGAATCATCATCTGACAAGTTATGGGTCAGTTTTGAACGTATGCTTCTGTACAATCTTTTCAAGGGATACCAGAACAATCCGATAATTGCCAGTATCACGGTCGTGATGGCACCGAAGAGCGCGCCAAAAACGCCAAGCCCGAGCCCCGGGCCCACATAGGCTGCCGCATTGCCTATGTAAAAGAAATAAGTGCATACAAGAATGATCAAGTAGCGCATGACCGCTGTCTCATTGATAGGTTATGGACATGATGGAACGTGTTCAAAATAGTCTTCCGGCAACCAGACGGCATTTTCAACATACCCGTTGTATTTATCGTCGATGACATTGTTGAATTCAAAAAGCCTTTTTCCATTCTTGTCGAGTACGGTAACCCGCCCTTCCTGGGCTGAAAGCAGCAGCAGGCTACCGTCTGGCAGGTACTGATGTACGCCCAGCCATTCCGAGTAGAAGAAAAAATCCCCTGCCAGAAGCTCGTCAGTGACATTCCTGGTTTGTGGATCGATCTTGAGAATTTCCGAGCGCCCTCTTCCCGGATTGTTGTCGAAAACCGAAATCTTTCCATCGGCAGTGAAGTCCGGATCATGCTGATGTCTCCACGGGCCCCGGCTCCACCACTTGATTTTCAGGGTGTCGGGGTCCAGCACAGCTACCAGGTTTATGTTTCGAAGACTGATAAGCAGGTCACCGGCAGAAAAGCCCGGGAAAGCATCTTCCATTTCAGCGCTCAGGACATCAACATCGTTGGGGTGAAAGATATCCTGCGGATTGTCGGGGCGGGCATCCTTGTCCATTTCCACCGGTTGAAAATCCGGTCTTACGCCGAAGATAAATGCGTTTTCGCCCAATGGTCTGATGATATCCTTGACAAGGTCGATTTCCTTTAGCGTAGAGCCGTCTTCGGGGTTGAACCTGACGATGTATTGAAACTGTCCGTAATCGTTCCTTTTGCCTTTCCATGACCACAATGCACCATCATCATCTGCTGTTATCAGATGATGAAATACGCCGTCCTTGATCCAGATCGGCTTGCCGCATGCATCCACTCGAGCCATGATATTCGCATGCTGGCTGAAGCTGACGATCAGCGAGCCGTCCGCCATCAGATGCATGCCGTGCGGCATATCCGCACCTCTGGTTTTATCAGGATTGTCAGTATCGAGACTCGCGTAGTCAATGTTCCAGGTATGCAGCAGTTTTCCATTCTGGTCATATAGCCAGACTGCATATTGATTTTCCGGGTTGTTCCAGCCGAGAAATGCGTAGTACCCTTTATGCAGTGCACCATACAGCGTTATCCGCTTGCGTGGCGCATTCGCAGCCGCAGTTACAAACACCTCTTTGGGGGCGATTGACCCGTGTTTGAGCAACGTTTCGGCGCCTTCCTTCATTTCCGCAAGGACATCATGTGGCCAGAGCCGGTACTCACCGACACTGACACCGTAAGCGAAAACCGCCAGCAAGCACAGGAAGCAGAATGACATCAGGAACAGCTTTTTTTCGGTCTTGCTGGACATATCAGGGTTTAGTTAGCTGACTGAATGTATACCATCATGCTGACATGCGTTTATATCAGGAAACCCGAATATATCGGCGCTTGCTTCGAGAATCATGTGCAAGCACCACTATACTGGAACCAATCTCATAATTCCCCGCGGCCGCAACCGCGGGGATTCCTGATGCCTGGCACGGCGCGGCGAGCGGGCAGCGCAGCCGTCCTGCAGGCGCGAGACGCAACGCAGCCAGGGGCATATTTCCGCCAGTTTCCAACGGGTTACGGCTCGTGCGGGGCTATGAGACAGGCCCTCGCCTTTCCGGGTTCATGACAGGTTCAGGCCTGCCGAATAGCGCATGCACCCGGGCCCGGGAGTGCATTCTGCCAATCTCGACCACTTCTGATTGGATAGTCTGCAACGGCGCTGGCCACTCGATGAAACACGATTATGCGACACTGCTGCCCCGAATCAATCCGCTGAACCACCAGTAAGTCTTTCACTCTGCACAGCCTGGCAGGTGATCAGCCAGGCCGGGACATGAAATTCAACAGCGGCTGTACAAACCTTGCGTCCCGGAGGGAGAGGGAGTTTGTGGAACAGCCGTGGATTCAAGCATACTAAGGTTCCGGGACAATCAGGTATACTTTGCAGATCGTGATTACTAAAAACGACTGCGCTCATGAGTCCAAATGCAGCCCATCCCGGGTCTTCCGGAACACGCGAACTGGTCAAGGAAGAATTTTCCACCAGCGGGTCCGAATACGATTCCGCACGCTTCGAACGCCCGGGATTTCGCCTGCTGAGCGAGTGCTATGCCGGGATATTCCTGAAGCTGCTGCCGGAACCAGCGGACGCAAATGCCGTGCTGGAAATCGGTGCCGGTACCGGCCGGTTTACCGCTCTGGTACTCGAGCGCGGATTTTCCGTTACGGCGACTGACATCAACCAGGGATTACTCGAAACCCTGCAGGACAAGGTAGCGCAAATCGGCGCCGCGGACCGCTGCCGGATCCAGGTCCAGGACATGTTTGATCTCGAGTATGCAAGCGATTCGTTTGATCTCGTGTATTCAATCAACGTACTTCCCCGCCTGCTGACACTGGAAGACCAGCGTGCAGCATTGCTGGAGATTGCCCGCGTCATCAAGCCGGGAGGACGGCTGCTCTTCAACTTCCGCAACAAACGCTCGTTCTATCGATTCTTCTTCAAGAAGCATACGGCGGCACCCGATGAGATCAGTGCGATTCTTGCAGCTGCCGGGCTGAGTATCGTTGACCAGCGCGGCCAGATGTTCTCATCCGTGATGCTGTTCAATCGTCTGCCGATGTTTCTCAATCGGCTTATTGTCAAGCTGGACCTGGCGCTAAGCCACCACTTCACCGGCCATGCCTGGGACATATTCCTCCTGACGGAGAAGGTTCCCGCAAGCCGCGCGCGGAAGAAGATCAAGCCCTGACCACATCACTACGTCTCAATAGAGCTGCACACGCGGATGGGTCAACAGGCCGTGCCTTAGTGCACCCCATTCCCAGGTTCCGGCAGGGAGGCTGTCAGCAGGCAGGGCCGGCACTTCCTGGGTCATGTGTTCCGAGAGCCAGCCATCCAGCCAGTCATTCCGCAGCATATCGATGCATAGCGTGACCCGCTCGGCGTCACCGGCATTGATCAGGGTGTGAACACGGGTCGGGTCGATGAGATGAAAGTGGCCCGGCTCCAGCAGGTAGGCGTCAAACCACTCGCCAAATTCCCGTTCATAACGCGAATAATCGAACATGATCGGCTTGCCGTCGTCACGGGTGAATTCCTCGACTCGTCGCGCGATCGGCTCCAGTTCCGCCGCGTCCTTCTGCACCAGCAGCAGTGCACTCCCGTTCGTCACTACCGGCATCTGCATGCGAACCAGATTCGCATCCACGTCCTTGTCATCATGCAGTGAGTAGGCGGTCCCCGCCTTGCGGCGCAACAGGCGATAACAGGCCTTTTCGGACTGGAAGCTGTTGAAGATCGACGCGAACAGCGGGCAGGCCCCCAGTGCTCCGGCGTAGGGATTGTTGTTCCTGTGTGTCCTGTGCCCGGCGTTAATATCACCCTCGGCGGGCAGGGAAATGCTGTGTTCGAAGGTGCCCGCGCCAAAATCGAGTATCCGCCGGGCAGCGGTGACGTCGGCCGCGAGGGCGTCGACATCATAGTATTGCGACGTTCTGAGGACACTCACCATTACAAAATACTAAACAGTCCGGCATAGCCTGTCCAGCACCGCGATTGCGCGCGCACGGCACAATACCAACCCCGCCTCAACCCGCGGCAAGCAGGTCGCGCAGCAGGGAAATGGCTGTAATCGCCTCTTCAGTCGAAACGTCGAGAGCCGCCTGACGGATGGTAATTTCAAACATCGCGAGGCCCTGGATCGGTGAGAGCAGGGGGAGATCAAACAGCCACAGGCCGGTTTGTTCAGCCACCTCGATTGCGGCGTCGACCAGGTCGCCCTGCTCACCCTGCAGTGCGATGATCATCGCGTTGGCATGCGGGGGGTTGGGTGTCACCTGAACCCCCTCCAGTGAAGCAATGGCGGTCGCCAGTTCCGTAGCCTTCCTGTAAAACGCGGGCATCAGCGGCAAGCGTGTTTCCAGCCCGCGCAGGGCATCGATCAGCATCGGGAATTGCTTGTTCAGCCGCCCACCCAGACGCTGCTGAAAGAACCTGGCTTCGCCAATCAAATCGGCAGGACCTGCCAGAGCGGACCCCGCGATACCACCAAGCCCCTTGTAAAACGAGACGTACAGGGAATCGAACAGCGCAGCGATTTCGGCGTACGTGCGCTCGTAGTAAGGGCCGATTTCCCACAGGCGTGCGGCATCGGCATGAAACGGAATCCTGCGACTGCGCGCCCATTCCGACATGGCCACCAGTTCGGCCCACGGCGGCAATAGACAACCCAGGGGGCGCAGCGGGATCTCGAGGGAGATCGCGCCCACCGGCTCGGCCATTGCTGTCAGGTCGGCCAGCCTGGTACGCCGGTCATAGCTGCCAATCCAGGTCGCCTTGAGACCATAGACCTCCTGATACGCCTTCTGCTCCCGTTCCTCTATATGGCTCCGCGGATGCACAGCGATTCGGGGGACACCACGGCGATCACACCAGAGCTTGAGCGCAATCATCTGCGCCATCCTCCCGCTGGGCATGAAAACCACAGCCTCCTTGCCGAGCAGTTCGATGAGTCGAAGTTCGAGCCTTTCAAACAGTTCGCCCCTGCCCGGGCGATCCATCGCAACATCGGCACCGGCATACCGGGCAAGCTCAAGCAGCCGCTGCTGTGCCGTTTGCGGATAGTCATAGGTAAGGTACTTCTTACAGCGCATCTTGACGTTAACCTTCACGTCCGCTGTATGGCGCTTGATCAAACGGTTTCCCCCCGCAGGAGCAATCCTGGCAGCCAGCGACTATCAGACACATCAGCCACTGCGAATCCCGGTTGCATCGTTAAAAACCTGCATTGCGGATAGTGCATGGTTAACGGTTGTTGAACGGACTGGTGAATATTGTCATTTTTCAGCAGGCCCGGGCCACCCTTCAGATGAATCCCGTCCAGCGTGATTATCGCGAGCATGCGTCAGAGAACGGATTCCATGCCTGCAAGAACCACTGGTGTACCCCAGACATGCCGCAACACGATGCGTGCAGGCAAGCGTATTCGAGCGGCGCCCATATTGGAACCCATCTCGTCATTCCGCGCGAGCCGCGTTGCTGACCGAAATCCGGTCCGGCAAGGCGCGCCGCACTGTACCCAGCGTACGGGCAAGCGGGGCAATGCGGCAGGGCCGGATTTCAGGCGCAACCCCTTGGGGACCGGTCGATTTTTGCCCCTGACCGAGTTGCGGCTCGCTCCTGTAGCGACCGCCGCACTGCCCGCTCGTCACGCCGTACCGGAAACAAGAATCGCCGCGGTCGCGGCCACGTGCAATGATGAGACAGGTTCCAGTTGCATCCCCGAAAACGACAACGAGTGACCCTGTCTGCAGGTCACTACACCGTACTGCGCCGGTTCGTGCACGGTAAAAATCCTTCTTTCCCCGTCCCCCATTTGTCAGATCCACCCCGGATGGCGACACGACCCTCCGGAAAGCCGGGGCCCGGGGTAGCCGTACAAGCACGAACGCGCTGCCCGGTTCCCCGTGACACACCCGCGCACCGCGGGAGTACCGCCCGCATGCCCGCCACGGACACTGACGACCGGCCCGGCGTTTTCCCGGAAAGCCCGAATGACTCATCGCCCTGCAGGATACCGGCAGCACATAGTGCCGCCCGGCGGGTGCATGCCGGGGGCAAATGACATGTCAATATGCTGTGTTATGATGAGGCAAGTACAACTGCCGGGCGTCACGGGGGGCAGCACGAATAATGAGCAAAATATCCAGGGCAGACAAAGCGTTACTCAAGATTGCCTTTTGCAGGATTGACGTCACGGCAATGGCCGTGGCCACCGGAACCATTGCCAGCCTGCTGCTCTGTGCAGCGACCGTGATACTGCTGATCAAGGGCCCCGTGGCGGGCACGGACGTGGGCACTCATCTCCGGTTGCTGGGCATTTACCTGCCGGGCTTTACCGTCACATGGATCGGCAGCCTGGTTGGCGCCGGCTACGGGATGCTGCTCGGGATGTGCTTCGGGTCGGTCGTCGCCATCATGTGGAATTTCACTCACTATCTCTACATTACCGCCATGGTGATGCGCGCCTCCTGGCTGCGGTTGATGGTGGACTAGCACCCGGGAGACGCTGGCTGCAATGGACAGAAACATCTATCTGGTCGACACGCAGGATGCTCGGGGCGAAACCGTCCTCGATGAGAACCTGCTGCGGGCGGTCGTCAAGGTCAACACGCTGCTCACCGCCACGATCACGGGTTGCCTCTGCGGACTGGGGCTGTTTGCGGCAACCTGGCTGTCACTCAACCGTGGTCTGCCCGATCCCGGGCAATACATGAACCTGCTGGGCGTGTTCATGCCTGGCTACGAAGTAAGCCCGACGGGCGCCTGGTTCGGCCTGATCTGGGGCGGTGTCATCGGCGCAGTTGCCGGTGGCGTACTGTATCGCTTCTATGCACGTGACATACGCTCACACGTGGAAAGATTCCTGCAGCTGGACAGCGATGGCGACGAAACCTGGAACCCGATCGTATCCATCGGGGGCAATGCACTGGGAATCGCGCTCGGCGCGGTAGTGGCATGCGGCCTTATCCTGACCACCGGCTGGCTGGTCCTGCGCGGCACGGCGGATGAAAGTGTGAATGCCAGGTTACTCGAACACTTCCTGCCCGGTTATTCGGTCAGCCTGCCAGGCAGCCTGATCGGCGCTGTACAGCTTTTTATACTGGTCTACCTTTCCTGTCTGCTATGGAGCTGGATCTACAACAAGATCGTATCAATCCGACATCGGTGAACCTGCAGTGGATATTAATAATAAACACATCATCATACTCGGCGCCGGGCCGGCCGGACTGGCCACCGCGCACGAGGTCACGGCAAACGGCGGTCAGGTAACTGTACTGGAACGCAATCCCTTCGTGGGCGGGTTGTGCCGCACGATTCAGGCCGAAGGCTACCGGTTTGACCTGGGTGGCCACCGCTGGTTTACCAAAAACGAGGCGCTCAACGACTGGTTCAGGCGGCTGATGGAAGGGGAACTGGTCATGGTCGACCGGATCAGCCGAATCTACTACAACGGGAAATATTTCTATTACCCGATCCGCTTCAAGGACATCCTTAAACAGACCGGCATGCTTACCATCCTGCATGCCGGTATCGCCTTCATCTGGGCCGTGTTCACGAAGGCCCTGTTCCCGAAGCCGATCGAAAACATGCAGCAGGCGTACTGCGCACAGTTCGGCAGCAAGCTGTACGAAATGTTTTTCCGGCAATACACGGAAAAGGTATGGGGCCGGCCCTGCGAGGAGCTGTCTGCCGACTGGGTATCCCAGCGCAGCAAGGGCCTGTCTGTATGGTCGGTCGTGCGCGAGGCGCTGGTGGGCAACAAGGCACAGCTGACCAGTCTGATCGACGAATTCATGTACCCGCGTTATGGCTACATGCGCGTCCCTGAACGCATGGCAGAGGATGTCGTGGCATGGAACGGCGATATCCATCTGGGTACGACCGTTACCCGGGTCGTCTTTCACGGACCCAACGACCTGGAAGTGTTCTATCGGGAGGATGGCGAGGAACACAGCACCCGCGGCACGGATGTCGTGTCAACCATTCCGCTCGGCATCCTGGCGCAGATACTGGAACCCGCCTGTGACACGCGGGTCAGGGAGGCTGCACAGAACCTGGAGATGAGGGATCTCATCACTGTCAACGTAATGCTCCGCCGCCGGCAGGTGTCGAAGGATACGTGGCTGTATATCCAGGATTCGAACGTCCTCTTTGGCCGTATGCACGAACCCAAGAACTGGAGCAGGGACATGGTTCCGGATGACGATCACACCTCGCTGGTGCTCGAGTGCTTCTGCACCTGCGGTGACGCGATCTGGAACCTGAGTGACGAGGAAATCCAGGAACGCTGCGTCAGGGATCTCGTCGACAAGCTCGGCTTCATCAACGAAGAGGAAGTTGAAGGCGCCACCATCGTGCGCACACGGGAAACCTATCCGGTATACGATCTGGAATACGCAAGGAAGATCGGCATCGTCAAGGATTTCCTGGCGACACTCGAAGGCATCCATATCGTCGGACGCGGCGGCACGTTCCGCTACAATAACTCGGACCATTCCATCGAGATGGGTCTGCTGCTGGGCCAGAAGCTGCTGGGCCAGGATATAGACCCGCTGGCCGTCAATACCGAGTCCACGTACCAGGAAATCAAGACCCGCAAGGAACCGCTACGCGACAGCTACGCGGCTATGGGTAATGCCCGGAAACGTACGCGCACCGATGCTTCCTGATGGATCCGGCTGACCCTGCATCCCGGGCGACATGACGGAAGGCAAGCACCAGGCCGCGCTGGCACGGACAACGGCGGAACTGACGGTCAGCGTCATCATGCCCGTCTACAATGCGGTGCAATACATCACCCGGAGTCTTCCGCCGCTGCTGGACATGCAGCAGCGCGGGGTTGTTCTTGAAGTCATCGTGGTCGACGATGCCTCATCGGATAACACGCCGGACGTGGCAACAGGTATGGGAGCACAGGTCATCCTGTCCGGCGGACGGCTCGGGCCCGGCGGCGCACGCAACCGCGGCGCGGCCGCCGCAAGCGGCGATATTCTGTGGTTCGTGGACGCCGATGTGGTTGCCGCGAACGATGCCGTGCAGGTGCTTGCAGCGGGTCTGGCAGAACCGGGGGTCGTAGCGGCCTTCGGGGCCTACGACGATCGCCCGCCGGCACAGAATTTCCTGTCCCAGTACAAGAATCTTGTCCACCATTACTTCCATAGCAGGGCCGGCGGGGAGGCATCGACCTTCTGGTCCGGATGCGGCGTCGTGCTGAAGGACGCATTCATGCGGGTTGGGGGATTCAACGCGGACATGCACTGCGTGGAGGACATCGACCTGGGTTACCGGCTGCGCGATGCAGGCGGCCGCATCCTGCTGCTGCCGGCTGCGCACGGCACCCACCTCAAGGAATGGCACCTGCTGAACCTGCTGTGTACCGAGATATTCTGCCGCGCCCTGCCATGGTCAAGACTGATACTGACCCGGACCGGCCGGCAGGACGAACTCAACATCACCTCCGGGGAACGCCTGCGCGCGGGTCTTGCGGGATTACTGGTTATCACCCTGCTCTGTGCCCCGCCGGGCCTGGCGCCCTGGTGGGTTCCTGCGGCAATGGCGGTTGCCGTGGCTATTGCCAACCGGCAGCTGTTCAGGTTTTTCAGCCAGCGCAAGGGACCGGCCTTTGCACTGGGTGCCACGCTGTTCCACCAGTTCTACTATCTCTACAGCAGCGCCGCCTTCGTGTGGAGCTGGATCGAGGTCAGGATATTCCGGCAACACCGGAAACCGGCGGCCTGAGCCGGTAAATGATTCGCGCCCTCGGGGGCGCCCCTGCAATATCAGACGCGCCTGCAGGAGCGCTCAGCGAGCGCGCTGAATCGCTCTGCCATTCGCGCCCTCCCCCGGGATATCTCGCGGCAGCACCGCACCGGCGTCAGCCACCCTGCCCCAGCTGCTCCAGCAACGCCTCGAAACGCGCAACCGATACAGTGGCAACAAAGTCGTGCGCAGCCTGCCTCGACTGCCGTGAGCACTGCCGGTAGACGTTCTCGTCAGACAACAGTTCTCGCAACGCGCGTGACCACGGCGCGAGATCCTGTGGCGGTGAAACGAATTTGCCGTCGTGGAACGCGCCGGGCACGACCGGAAGAACATGATCCACGCCCAGTTTTGCCTCCGGCAGGCCACCGATATCACTGGCCAGCACCGGAATGCCCCGCAGCATTGCCTCGGGCACGACATAGCCGAATGTCTCGGGCCAGAGCGAGGGCACCAGCAGAATGCGGGTCTGGCCGAGGATGTCATCGATATCATCAGATGCCTGGAGGATATGCACATTGGGTATCGCCTGCAGGCGCCCGAGCAGTTCCGTGCTGGCACCCCAGGTCGGTACCGCGGCGAACCCGACATCCGGAAACGCCGCGGCAAGTCCGGTAAAAATACTCACGCCCTTGAGCTCACAGGGATTGATCATCGTTACGTAACCACGCTCGAAACCCGCCAGATCGGGGAACGGCCCTGCACCGTATACGGGTAGCGGCAGCAGGTGCGGATCCAGCCTGCCGTACTCGGAAACGTAGCGCCTCATGAACTGGCTGATCACGATGATGGCACGCGCGGACCTGACCAGTTCGGCATACTCCGGGTTTTTATCGACCGCTATCGGACCGAACGGCAGCTGAATGATCGTCTGCAGCAACAGGACCACACGGGACGGGGCTGCTTCCAGTGCCGCCGGCAGCATCAGGCGACGCTTGTCATCCGTCACGAAAATCCAGTCAGGATCCATCGCCCGGAGCCGGCGCACCAGGTAGTCGCGATGCCCATCCGGACTGTCGAGATCGAGGGCATTCACCCCGACCCCCCTGTACACATAGGAAAACACGCCGGGCTCGATTTCGTTACAGTTCAGTCCACGCGACTCCATCTCCACTGCAAACGCCTGCCGGGTAGCGGGTCCATCGGAAGAGCGCGTCAATGCCCTCGACAATACCAGACACTCGTGTCCGTGCCGTGCGAACCCTTCCATCAGATAGCGGTTTGCCTTCAGCCCGCCACCCAGTGAAGGCAGATGGATGTCATCCTGTATGAGTGCGATCTTCATGTACCCGGACGTCCCTTGGGTTTTACCCCGTTTCCACGGACGGTGGAGTCAAGAGTGTGTACTTCCCCCGTACCGACAGTGCCGGCAAACCCGGGGGACTTACTTCGGTGCGGGCACCGCCGGCATGGTGCAGGGTGGGACGTGGAATTTCTCGTCCAGTCCGTACACCTCGTCAAAGATACCGTCACAATCGCTGTCCCGGATCACGTAGTTTTTCAGCGAGCTTTTGTCATCACGCGTCTCCAGGCTCCAGGCCCAGAGCCGCCCGTTAGTGGTCAGGCTGAAGGCGCTGTCACCGTGCGCATTGTGATACTGCTGGACATGGGATTCCTTGATGCCGTCACCGTCCCCGTCCGCATCGCGCTCGCTATCCAGGGTAAACCCCGTCAGGTCAGGCGGAGTAAACTGGGCCGCCGGCGACACCAGCGGTGTCATTGCCAGCAAGACGGGTACTACCAGGTACTTGCAATTCATTGTTGTTCCCCCGTAAATGATGCCATACCCGGCCATACCGCTACATTCCATCCTGTGGTTTGCGCGATCGCGGGTGTCAGCTCAGGATAGCGAGTATTTCCCCGGTTTGCGATACAGGACGTGGTCGCTGGTCCCGATCGATGCAGCCACCGGGCGGCGGTTGCCATTGAACCGCTGCAGCAACCTCGCGACATGGTGTGCCTCGTTCCCCTGCCGGGAGGCACCTGATCGGCCTGCTCTCCCGTGACTGACGTCTGATCAGGGGTTTCCAGACCGCCCGGCCCGCCGGGATGCGTGGCACGACGGCCCTTCAACTGGTTGATTACCTGTCAATGGCGGCGTCATCGAGCGCTTGCTGCGTGCTCCGGGTTACCCGGGCCTGACTCTGCCGGCACTGTGAGTGCTCGCGCCGTATCAGAGCGCTACCCGGTGCAGGCGCAGCGCATTGGATATCACCGAAACCGAGCTGAAGCTCATGGCCGCCGCCGCGATCATGGGCGAGAGCAGCAGGCCGAACAGCGGGTACAGTACACCGGCCGCGACCGGCACTCCGAGCGAATTGTAGACGAAGGCAAAAAACAGGTTCTGACGGATGTTGCGCATCACCGCGCGGCTCAGGCGGCGCGCCCGCACGATGCCACGCAGGTCCCCCTTCACCAGCGTGATACCCGCACTCTCCATCGCGATATCGGTGCCGGTCCCCATGGCGATGCCGACGTGCGCCTGGGCCAGGGCCGGGGCATCATTGATGCCGTCACCGGCCATGGCCACGGTTTTCCCCTGCGCCTGCAGTTCGCGCACGATCTCCGCCTTGCGTGCCGGCAGGATCCCGGCCTCGACCCGGTCGATTCCCAGCCCGCGCGCCACGGCATGCGCCGTGACGGGACTGTCGCCGGTCAGCATGACGACCTGTACGCCGGCGGCATGCAGGTCGGCAATCGCCTCGGGCGTGGTCGCCTTGACCGGGTCGGCTACGCCCAGCAGGCCGGCCGGTTGACCGTCCAGCGCGACATACAACACGGTCTGCCCCTGCGCACGGGCGGTCTCCGCCACTTCCGCAAGGCGGCTGCTGTCAATACCCGCCGCATCCAGCATACCGGGGCTACCCAGCACCACGCGCCGGCCGGCCACGCTGCCGCTCACCCCCAGCCCGGTGACCGATGCAAAGTCTTCCACGCCGGACAGGTGGATGGCGCGGGCCTGCGCGGCCCGCACGACCGCCTCCGCCAGCGGGTGTTCACTGCCACGCTCCAGGCTGGCGGCCAGGTGCAGCAGTTCGTGTTCGTCGTACCCGCGGAGTGCAGTCAGTACGACCAGTTCCGGTTTGCCCTCGGTCAGCGTGCCGGTCTTGTCCACGACCAGGGTATCCACCCGCTCCATGGTTTCCAGGGCCTCGGCGTTACGGATCAGGACGCCGAGCGTGGCCCCGCGGCCGGTACCGACCATGATCGACACCGGTGTGGCCAGTCCCAGCGCACAGGGACAGGCGATGATCAGCACGGCCACGGCGTTGACGATGGCGTGGGCAAGATGCGGTTGCGGCCCCCAGGTCAGCCACACCAGGAACGTCAGCACGGCAACCAGCACGACGGCCGGCACAAAAATCCCGGCAACCCGGTCCGCCACGTGCTGGATCGGGGCACGCGAACGCTGCGCCTCGCTGACCATGCGTACGATCTGCGCCAGCAGGGTGTCGCTGCCGACCTTCTCCGCCCGCATCAGCAGGCTGCCGGTCCCGTTCACCGTGGCACCGATCAGGCGTGACCCGCTCTCCTTTGCGACCGGCACCGACTCACCGGTGACCATGGATTCATCCACCACACTGCTGCCCTGGGTCACCACACCGTCGACGGGAACCTTTTCGCCCGGACGGATGCGCAGCACGTCGCTTGGATGGACCCGTTCCAGTGGAATATCCACCTCACTGCCGTCATCCTGCACGACGCGCGCGGAGGCCGGCGCCAGTCCCAGCAACAGGCGCAGCGCAGCACCGGTGCGGGAGCGTGCGCGCAACTCGAGCACCTGGCCAAGCAGCACCAGTACCGTGATCACTGCGGAGGCCTCGAAGTAGACGGCCACCGTACCCCCGGGCTGCTGCATGGCGGGCGGGAACGCAGCAGGAAACAGCAGTGCAACCATGCTGTAGCCCCATGCCACCGCCACACCCAGCCCGATCAGGGTGAACATGTTCAGGTTGCGTGTGCGCAGCGACTGCCAGCCACGCACGAAGAACGGCCACCCGCCCCACCACACCACCGGCGTGGCCAGCAGGCATTCCAGCCACTGCACGGCATGCAGCTTCCAGTCCGCGGGCAGCCATTGCGGCGCCATGTCCACCGTCATCGCCAGCAGGAACACCGGCAGCGCCAGCAGGCCGCAAGCCCACAGGCGCCGCGTCATGTCGACCAGTTCCTCGTTGCGTTCCTCGCTGGTGACCGTGCGCGGCTCCAGCGCCATGCCGCACTGCGGGCAGCTGCCGGGGTGGTCCTGTACGACTTCCGGATGCATGGGACAGGTGTACTCGGTGCGCGTCGCGGGCACCGTGGCCTCCATCGGCTCCAGCGCCATGCCGCATTTCGGGCAGCTGCCGGGATGATCCTGCACAATCTCGGGGTCCATCGGGCAGGTGTAGCGGCGCGGCTCAAGGCTGCAGGAGACACCGCAGGAAACGTCCGTTAGCGGTGGCTGCGGGTGCAGGTACTGTGCGGGACTGGTACGGAACCGCTCCATGCAGGATGGTCCGCAGAAATAATAGCGCGTCCCCTGATGCGTGAACTGGTGAATGGTGTCCTCGCCCACCGCCATGCCGCACACCGGATCGGTGTGCTGCGCAGCCTGTTGCGGTTGCAGGTAGCGTTCCGGACCGGCAGCGAACTTCTGCCGGCAACCGGCGCAGCAGAAGAAATAGTCCTGGCCGGCATATTGATAATGATGCTTGCTGTCGGTGGCGACCGTCATGCCGCACACCGGGTCGATTGCGCTTGTCACTGGCCGCCTCCGTCTTGCCGTTCTCCAGTCTGCCGCAGGAGCATAATCCTCCACCCGTACCCGCGCAAACGGCTGGAAACCGGCTTTGGCAGGAACCCCCGTCGGACAAGCATGGGGCAACGCAGGGACGAGACGGAGCCCGGTCCACACGAGAAGGGCCTCGTGTACGACCGGAATGTCACGTGGCGCAACAATAACCACGGGCCGGACGGGCTACGCAGACACCGCCACGGCCGCAAGTTCCGGATGTTGCCTGCTTCTTCAGGCTGGCCGGCAGATAAAACCCGTCATCCGGCCTGCAGATCCCGTCGAGGCTGGCGTCGCAATCGCTGTCACGGATCAGGTAATCGTGCCTGACTGGCAGCGCGGATGCCTACCCCGCCCGCAACCGTTTCAGTTTGCGATACAGGGTACGTTCACTGATGCCGAGCACGGCCGCGACCTGCCTGCGGCTGTTGTCATACCTGCGTAACAGTTCCATGATGTGACGCCCCTCGACTTCCTGCAGTGTCACCGCCTCCGCGGCGGCAGATGCGGCGGCCGACGCGCCGCTCCAGTCGTCATCCAGCGGCTGGCGTTCCGCCATATGCTGATTGAGCACGGCATCGATCACCTCGGCACTGATCTCGGGAACCGGGCTCGTGGTCGCGGCTACGAACAGGATATTGCGTAATTCACGCACATTGCCGGGATACATGTATTTCAGCAGTCGCCGCATGGCCTCCGGCGTCAGCGTGTAGTGCTGCTTCATGGTATGACCGATACCCTCGAGCAGGGACGGTACCAGCACGTCGATGTCATCCATGCGTTCCCGTAATGGCGGCATGCGCACCGCCAGGCAGGCGATGCGATAGTACAGATCCTCGCGGAAGCGCCCCGCCTTCACGCCGTCCCACAGGTGGCGATTGGTGGCACAGATGATACGCACGTCGGCGCTGCGCATGCCCCGTCCGCCCACCCGGCGGAACTGCCCGGTTTCCAGCACGCGCAACAGCCTGGCCTGCTGTGCCAGGGGCAGTTCACCGACCTCGTCCAGGAACAACGTTCCGCCGTTGGCCTGTTCATACAGCCCGACCCGCTCGCCGACACTCCCGGTGCAGGCCCCGCGTGCATGACCGAACACTTCCGCCTCGAACAGGGTCTCGGTGAGCACCGCGCAGTCCACCGTGAGAAAGGGTTGCTCGCGCCGCGGCGAGTGCAGGTGGATGTACTTCGCGGCCAGCTCCTTGCCGGTCCCGGTTTCGCCCTGGATCAGGACCGGCGCCTCGGTCGAGGCCGTCACCTTGAGCTGGTCCACACAGGCCAGGAACGGCTGACTGCGGCCGACCATGCGCCGGGGCATGTGCCTGCGGGTATCCGGCGCGGCAATCTCCTCGATCAGCTCCCCCATCAGGAGAGAGCCATCCGTACCGGACAGCGGGTACGCGGAGACCCGTACCTGATGGGCGCGCATGGCGGGATCGTAATGCTGATGGATGCAGATGGTGGGCCTGCGATGCTCGTAGAGCGAGACGTGCGGGCAATCCTCGCCAGCCTTGTGACAGGGATTGTCGTTGTTGTGGCTGACCTCGTAGCAGTGCTTGCCGATGACCTGGTCGGCATGGACGCAAAACTTGTTCTCGTAGGCGGCGTTCACCGCGAGTATGCGGTACCCCGCGTCGATGACGACAAACGGCTGCTGGTGCGTGTTGACCAGTGACTGCAGATCGACCGGTACCGGGCGACCCGGATTTGGTTCAGCTCCACTCATGGTTGCCCTGTTCGCCTTGTGCGTTGCTGTCATTCCTGGCAGGCACATGAACAGCTATAGATGTAGCACTGACGAATATGTCATGCGTTGATCTGGATCATGTAGCAATGGAGTCGGAGCCGCGACTGCCGGAGTATGGTGATCGGGCGCGGCCACGGTGGGCGGCCGGGGTCGCGCGAACCTGCCGGTACAGCGCCAGTACCGTGAAAATGTTCCGGTTTTCCGGATTTTCCTGTTGCGAGTGCCCCGCCCGGAGGTATGATGCGTGCTGCACTGACAAACCGGCGTAAATCCCACACAAGCCGTGAAAGATAACGAAACACTGTCCTGCTGCCTGGAGGCGCATGCCCTCGAATGCATCCGTGACGACCGCACGCTGTTCAGCGGGCTGGCCTTCCGGCTGGAACCCGGCCAGGCCCTGCTGCTGGAAGGCCGCAACGGCAGCGGCAAGACCTCACTGCTGCGGATTCTGTGCGGCATTCGCCTGCCCGATACCGGCATGGTGAGCTGGAACGGCACCGACATCCAGCGCCTGGGCGCCGATTACCACCAGCACACTGCCTATGTCGGCCACCGCGACGGCAACAAGCTGGACCTGACCGCACGCGAAAACCTGGTCATGGCGCGCGCCCTGGGCCGTCCCGGCGCGCTGACACCGGATGCCGCGCTGGAACGCGTGGACCTGTACGGCTTCGAGGACTCGCTGACGCGCACCCTGTCCGCCGGCCAGCAGCGCCGTCTGGCACTGGCCCGTCTGCTGATCACCGATGCCACACTGTGGATCCTGGACGAACCGTTCACCTCGCTGGACGTGCACGGCATTCGCGTGGTCGAGGAACTGCTGGAGGCGCACACCCGCTCCGGGGGGATGCTGGCCATCACCTCGCATCACACCGTCAACCTGAACAGCACGCCCGTGCAACGCATCAACCTGTCCGGATGAGCCACGATTCGCTGTCACGTGCGTTTATCCTGCTGATCCGGCGCGACCTGGTGCTCGCCATGCGCTACCGCGCCGAAATGATCAACCCGCTGCTGTTTTTCATCCTGGTCACCAGCCTGTTCCCGCTCGGCATCGGCGCCAGACCGGACCTGCTGCAGACCGTCGGCCCGGGCATCATCTGGGTGGCGGCCCTGCTGGCGGGACTGCTGTCACTGGACAGCGTATTCCGTTCCGATTTCGAGGATGGCACGCTGGAACAGTACCTGCTCAGCTCGCACCCGGTGTCGGTGCTGGTGCTGGCCAAGGTCCTGGCACACTGGCTCATCACCGGCCTGCCGCTGCTGCTGATCTCCCCGCTGCTGGGCATCCTGCTCAACCTCCCGGCCGCGGGGATCCGCATCCTGTTCATCACCCTGCTGCTGGGCACACCGGTACTGAGCCTGATCGGCTCGGTGTGCGTGGCCCTCACCGTGGGACTGCGCAAGGGAGGGATGATCCTCTCGCTGCTCGTGTTACCCTTATATGTGCCCTTGCTGATTTTTGCATCCAGTGCCGTGGATACAGCCGCGGCGGGCCTGCCGGTCACGGCCCATCTGTCGCTGATCGCCGCCCTGCTGGTGCTGTCGCTGAGCCTGTCCCCGTTTGCCACGGCGGCGGCCCTGCGGGTAAGCCTGAGTTAAGCGTACATGCGAGAAGATTCACACAACACGCCCATGGTTAAGCGGCAAATTATCGCTGATACCGTCCGCTGTGCGATGATGTACGCGAGGCGCACAACCTGACCCGAATGCCAATACCTCATGTTCAATAACTTTTTTCACAAGCTGGCCTCGCCGAAATATTTCTACGGGATCAGCGGCCGCATCATTCCGTGGGTGGCCGGCGCCTGCCTGCTGCTGGTGCTGGCGGGCCTGTACCAGGGACTCATCGTGGCCCCGCCCGATTACCAGCAGGGCGACAGCTACCGCATCATGTTCATCCACGTGCCGGCCGCCTGGATGTCGCTGTTCATCTACGTGGTCATGGCGGGCGCCGGCGCCATCGGGCTGATCTGGCGCATCAAGATGGCCGAGATCATGGCCATCAGCAGCGCGCCCATCGGCGCCTCGTTCACCTTCCTCGCGCTGGTCACCGGGTCGCTGTGGGGCAAGCCGATGTGGGGTACCTGGTGGGTATGGGACGCGCGCCTGACTTCGGAACTGATCCTGCTGTTCCTGTACCTGGGCATCATCGCGCTGCACGGGGCGATCGAGGACCGGCGCACCGCGGCCCGGGCCGTAGCCATCCTGGCGCTGGTCGGCGTAATCAACATCCCGATCATCCATTTCTCGGTGGAGTGGTGGAATACCCTGCACCAGGGGCCGACGGTGACCCGCTTCGGCAAGCCGGCCATCGCCACCAGCATGCTGATCCCGCTGCTGCTGATGGCACTGGCCTTCAAGCTGTATTATGTGTTCCTGGTACTGATGCGTGCCCGCTGCGAGCTGCTCGAGCGCGAGGCCAATACCGGGTGGGTCAGGGAACTTGTGGAACCGAAATGAATCTGAATGAATTCCTGCACATGGGAGGGTACGCGTTCTACGTGTGGACTTCCTATGGCATTGCACTCGTGGTATTGCTGGTAAATATCATCGCACCGACCCGGCAGCGCAAAAAGCTGCTGGCGGAGATCGCGCGCAAGACCAGGCGCGCGCGGAGAGAATAATCATGACACCCAAGCGCAGACAACGCATGCTGCTGATCGTAGCCATGGTCATCGGCGTCGGCATCGCGGCCGGATTTGCCCTGAAGGCCTTCAATGAAAACCTGATGTTCTTCTACACCCCGAGCAAGGTCGCCGCCGGCGAGGCACCCTCCGGCCGCGTGATCCGGGTGGGCGGACTGGTGACCAAAGGCAGTGTCAAGCGCGAGTCGAACGGCCTGACCGTGCACTTCGATATCACCGACTACGCCCACACCATGACGGTGCAGTACACCGGCATCCTGCCTGACCTGTTCCGCGAGGGGCAGGGCATCGTCGCACACGGCAAACTGCATCCGGACGGCACATTCGTCGCCGACGAGGTGCTTGCCAAGCACGACGAGAAATACATGCCACCGGAAGTGGCCGCCGCCCTGAAAACCGCGCAGAAGGAAGGCGCAGCCGCACCGACGACCACGGGAGGTACCATGCCATGATCCCGGAACTTGGCCACTTCGCACTGATCCTGTCGCTGTGCCTGGCACTGGTGCTGGCGATCTTCCCCATGGTCGGCAGCCTCACCAACACACCCGCCTGGATCGCACTGGCCAGGCCGACCGCCATCGGCCAGTTCTGTTTCACCCTGCTGGCGTTTGCCTGCCTGGTCTACGCCTTCCTGACCAATGACTTCTCGGTCGCCTACGTGGCGCAAAACGGCAACACCCTGCTGCCGACCATTTACAAGATATCCGCGGTATGGGGCGCACACGAGGGCTCCCTGCTGCTGTGGGCACTGATCCTCACCGGCTGGACCACGGCCGTGGCGCTGTTCTCGCGCAAGCTGCCCGATGTGATGCTGGCGCGCGTGCTCTCGGTCATGGGCATGGTCAGCATCGGTTTCATGTCCTTCCTGCTGTTCACCTCCAATCCCTTTGCCCGCGTGTTTCCGGTACCGGCACAGGGCGGTGACCTGAACCCGCTGCTGCAGGATCCGGGCCTCGCCATCCATCCGCCGATGCTGTACATGGGTTACGTCGGCATGTCGGTAGCCTTCAGTTTTGCCATCGCCGCGCTGATCGGCGGCAAGCTGGACGCCACCTGGGCGCGCTGGACGCGGCCCTGGACCACGGTGGCCTGGGTCTTTCTCACCATCGGCATCACGCTGGGCAGCTGGTGGGCCTACAACGAACTCGGCTGGGGTGGCTGGTGGTTCTGGGATCCGGTCGAGAATGCCTCGTTCATGCCCTGGCTGGCGGCGACCGCGCTGGTGCATTCGCTCGCCGTGACCGAGAAGCGTGGCGCCTTCAAGCGCTGGACCGTGCTGCTCTCCCTGCTCGCCTTCTCGCTCAGCCTGCTGGGCACGTTCCTGGTGCGTTCCGGCGTGCTGACCTCGGTGCACTCGTTCGCGGCCGACCCCGCGCGCGGGCTGTTCATCCTGGTCTTCCTGTCGATCGTCATCGGTGGCTCGCTGCTGCTCTACGCCTGGCGCGCGCCCGATGTCACCAGCGGCGGGCGCTTCGACCTGCTGTCACGGGAAACCCTGCTGCTCGGCAACAACCTGCTGCTGGTGGTCATCGACGCCTTCATCGTGCTCGGCACGCTCGCCCCGCTCATCTACGACGCCATGGGCTGGGGCAAGATCTCGGTCGGTTTTCCTTGGTTCACGACCATGTTCGTGATCTTTACCCCGTTCCTCGTGCTGATCATGGGGCTCGGCCCGCTGACCCGCTGGAAACACCAGGACCCGGCACAGCTGGCACGCCAGATGAAAATCGCCCTGGCCGTTGCGATCGCTGCCGGCCTGATTGCCGGGCTGCCGATCCTGCATGGCGGTTCGTGGCAGGCCGGACTGGCCGTGGCGCTGTCGGTCTGGCTGCTGGCCTCGCTCACACTCAGCCTGCGCCAGCGCGGCCGCACCCTGGACGGAGTCCGGGACTGGCTGAAGTCGTTCCGCAACCGCGGTGGTGGCAGCTACTATGGCATGATCGTCGCGCACCTGGGCGTGGCGGTGTTCATCATCGGCATTACCTTCGCCACCCAGTTCTCGCAACAGGAGGACGTGCGACTGTCGCCCGGACAGAGCTACACGCTGGCCGGTTATGCGTTCCGCTTCGACGGGGTCAAGAGCGTGCCGGGCCCGAACTACCGTGCCGACCGCGGCACCATCACGATTACCCGCGGCACCGACCAGGTCGCCACGCTGCATCCTGAAAAGCGCACGTACACCGTCCAGACCAAGCCGATGACGGAGTCCGGTATCGACATCGGTGTGTTTCGCGACCTCTATGTTTCCATGGGTGAGTCTCTGGGCGATGGTGACTGGAGCCTGCGCCTTTACTACAAGCCCTTCGTGCGCTGGATCTGGCTCGGCGGCATCATGATCGCCATCGGCGGACTGCTGGCCGCGCTCGACCGGCGCTACCGGATTGCGCTCCAGCCCCAGGCCGAGACCGCACAGCCGGCAGGCAAACAGCACCTGGCACCCGGGGTCAGCACCTGATGACCCGCCACCTGCGTTACCTGGTCCCCCTGGGGCTGTTTGCGCTGCTGGCGCTGCTGCTGATGCGTGGCCTCAGTCTCGACCCCAAGCTCGTGCCCTCGCCGCTCATCGGCAAGCCCATGCCGGCCTTCTCCCTGACGCGGCTGGAAAACCCGCAAGCCACACTCAGTGACGCCGACCTGAAAGGCAAGGTCAGCATCCTGAACGTGTGGGCCACCTGGTGCGTCTCGTGCCGGGCGGAACACCAGACCCTGTTACAGCTGGTCAAGAGCCACCAGGTCAACCTGTACGGGCTGGACTACAAGGACAATCGGGACGACGCGCAGCGCTGGCTGCAGCTGCTGGGCAACCCCTACCTGGCCAACGCCTTCGACGAGAATGGCCGCGTCGGTATCAACTGGGGTGTCTACGGGACACCGGAAACCTTCATCATGGACAAGCGGGGCATCATCCGTCACAAGCATATCGGTCCCCTGACCCCGGAAGTGCTGTCCAGCGAGATCCTGCCACTCATCGCAAAACTGGAAGCCGAACCACAATGAAACATGCCGTCATGTGGCTGCTGCTCGGCCTGTTGCTCGGCAGCCCTGCCCTGCACGCCACGACCACGCTGGAGTCGTACCACTTCGCCGACCACAAGGAAGAACAGCGCTTCAAGGACCTCATCGGCCAGCTGCGCTGTCTGGTCTGTCAGAACGAGTCGCTGGCCGCCTCGGATGCCGACCTGGCCCATGACCTGCGCCAGGAGGTGTACGAAATGATGCTGGCGGGCAAGAGTAACAAGCAGGTCACCGACTACCTCGTGCAGCGCTACGGTGACTTCGTCCTCTACAAACCGCCGCTGAAGCCGTCCACGTGGCTGATCTGGTTCGGGCCCTTCGGCGTGCTGTTGATCGCACTCTGGTTGTTGCTGCGGGCCGTACGCCGCCAGCGCAACGTACCCAGTACGGAGCTGTCCGATGCGGAACGCAAGCGCGTGGAAGAAATCCTGCAACCGCGCGCCGGAGGCGATACCCGGTCATGAGCATCTTCTGGGCCATCGCAACCACCCTGTCCCTGCTGGCGCTGGCCTTCGTGCTGCCGCCTCTGCTGCGACGCAACCACGCGCCCCGCGCCACCACGGGCAACCAGATCAATACCGAAGTGGCACGCCAACGGCTCGCGGAACTCGATCAGGACCTGGCAACCGGCCGCCTGGACCAGGCGCGCTACGCCACCGCGCGCGCGGACCTGGAGCGCGAGTTGCTCAACGACCTGAAGCAGGAAGATGCCGCCGCGCATCGTCCGGTCCACAGCGGGCGCTGGGCGGCCCTGCTCATCGCCGTTGCCCTCCCCGTCTGCGCCGTCGCGCTCTACAAGGTACTGGGCAGCGAACAGATCATCACCCTGCTGCAACAGCAACCTGCGGCGGACCCGGGCTCGGCCAGGGCGGCGAATGGCATGACGGTCGAGGAAATGGTGACCCGGCTTGCCACCCGTCTCAAGCAGGATCCCGATAACCTGCAGGGCTGGACCATGCTGGCGAAGAGCTACTCGGTGCTGGAACGTTTCGACCTCGCGGTGCCGGCCTACCGCAATGTCATGCGCCTCGGCGGTGGCAAGAACGCCGGCGTACTCGCCGACTTTGCCGATGCCCTGGTAGCGACTTCGGACGGAAAATTCTCCGCCGAAACCGGCCAGCTGCTGACCGAGGCCCTGCAGCTCGATCCCGAAAACGTCAAGGCCCTGTGGCTGGCCGGTCACTGGAAGCACCAGGCCGGAGACACCAGCGCCGCGCTGGAATACTGGGAGCATGCCGCGCGCCTGCTGCCGGCCAACGGCGAGGACAGGCGCATCATCCGCCGGCAGATCGCCCAGGCCCGGCAGGAGGCCGGACTGCCGCCGCTGGCGGAAACCCGGCCGGCATCGAATGCGGCCGCGGGCGGGGGCACTTCGCTGCAGGTCAAGGTCGCGCTCGACCCGTCCCTGCGGGACAAGGTGGCACCCGATGACACGGTCTTCATCTACGCACGTGCCGCCTCCGGCCCGCCCATGCCGCTGGCCATCGCGCGCAAGCAGGTCAAGGACCTGCCGCTGACCGTCACCCTGGACGACTCCATGGCCATGGCGCCGGGCATGAACCTGTCCCGCTTCCCGGAACTCACGGTGGGGGCACGCATCTCGAAATCGGGTAACGCGATGCCGCAGAGCGGCGACCTGCAGGGCCTGAAATCACCGGTGCGCCCTGCCGCCACACACAGTCTCGACGTCCTCATCGACCAGGTCGTTGGCAGCAAGACACCGGTGGGGGCGGCAGCATCCGGCGCCCCGTCTGCGACACCCGCAGCAGCCGGTGGTGGTGCGTCACTGCAGGTCAAGGTCGCGCTCGACCCGTCCCTGCGGGACAAGGCGGCACCCGATGACACGGTCTTCATCTACGCGCGCGCCGCCTCCGGCCCACCCATGCCGCTGGCCATCATCCGCAAGCAGGTCAAGGACCTGCCGCTGACGGTCACGCTCGACGATTCCCGCTCCATGGCCCCCGGCATGGTGATGTCCCGCTTTCCGGAACTCACGGTGGGGGCACGCATCTCGAAATCGGGCAATGCGATGCCGCAGAGCGGCGACCTGCAGGGCCTGAAAACACCGGTGCGGCCTGCCGCCACTCCCGACCTGAACCTCGTCATCAACCAGGTCGTGCCCTGACGCGGGAGGGTCCGCCGGACGCGGGATATCCCTGCCCGCTTCCTCCCCCCTGCCCGGGGACTCTTATCGACCGAGGTTAAAACTTTGCTGGCCGGGGTACTGCGTCGTCGCCCGCGCGCCGGCCGTGCTGCGAGCCGGCGTCCCGTAGTTGTTGCTGGTCGTCCCGGATGAACGGCTCCAGTCTGTCACTGGCGAGGCCCGGGGAGAGGGTTGCCAATTTTCCGGGGTGGGGGCGCTGCCCCGGGTAGAACCCGTCGCGGAGGCAGCGGAAGGGTGCTCGCCGTACGGGGAAGACGAACCGGCTGACGATGAGCCGGCAGGCTGGTCTGCCATCGGGGTCTGCCAGGAGGAGATCGGAGTACCGGAGGTCGTGCCGCTACCGGCCGCCGTCGATGGATAGTAGGCAGCGCCCGGGCTTGCCGGTGCGGACTGGCCGGCACCCGCATTGGCCTTTTCCAGTTCACGCACGCGCTGTTTCAGGCGCGCAATCTCCGCGGCATCGGCATCCGTAGCGGTTTTCGGCGCAGGGGCAGGCGTAGCTGCGCTGCCCGGCGCGGCATACGGTACTGCATAGCCGGGAGCCCCGTACCCGGGGGCCGCGTAACCCGGCGCAGGAGCAGCGTAGCCGTAGCCCGGTGCATAATACCCTGGTGCCGGTGCCGGATAGCCATAACCCGGCCCCGCGGGTCCGTAATAATTACCATAGCCGTCATCGTAGTTGTCACGGTTCCCGTTAAACCAGCGACCGGGATTCATCATGTTCCCGAAATCGAATGCACCCGCGACCTGGGGTAACAGGGCAGCCAGTAACGCGAGCACCGACACGGTTTTTGCAGCTGTTCCAGGCATTCCGGACTCCTCCCCCGTGAAACTGCCGGCCACCACACCGCTGGCCGGCTTCACCCTAGTATAGACAGGATTTCCCGGACCGAGTACAGGACCGGCTCGGGCCCCCCTGCCGGCCGCACTGGTTCCGGGACGACGGCCGGCAGCCGGCTACCTGTTTAGCTGATAACGTACCAGCTTGCGGTACAGCGTGCGTTCGCTGATGCCCGGCTCCTCGGCCACCTCGCGCCGGTGACCGTGATAGTTCTCCAGCAACAACGCGATCTGTTCGGCCTCTATCTGTTTCAGGGAGCGCATCGCGGGTGGCGCTGGCGGGACCGCCGGGCTGGACGGCCCGGCGAACCGGATGTGTCCCGCACGGATGTGCCCGTCGGCACAGCGGGACGCGGCACGCTGCAGGGTGTTTTTCAGCTCGTGGATATTACCCGGGTAGTCATATTGCACCGGTTTTTTTCCGCGCATCCTCGTCGATATGACATCGCAAGGCATGCGAGTCACGCAGGCGTACCAGCAAGGCGTCGGCGAGGCCGGGATATCTTCCCTGCGCTCGCGCAGCGCAGGGATCCCGTGCACGCTACCTGCAAGCCGGTGATAGAGATCGGAACGGAACGTGTTTGCCTGGATGCGTGCCGGCAGGTCATCGTGGGTGGAGGAAATGATGCGCACGTTGGCCCGCCGCATCTCGCGCCCCCCCACGCGCCGGTAGTAGCCGGTTTCGAGCGCATTCAGGAGGCGGCCCTGCAGGGCCAGCGGCAGGACACCGATCCGGTCCAGATAAAGCGTGCCGCCGTCGGCCTGGTCCATCCGTCCACGCCGCCGACCGACGCAGCCGGCAAAGGGGCTGCGCTCGTGTCCGAACAGTTCGCTAACGAAACCGGCCTGCCGATCAGTTTCTGCTCCTCGCAGTCCGGCTCGGCGACCCTGGCGAGCCGGATGATTTCCTCGCCGACGTAGCGGGACCCGTCGGCACCCGGGACCGGGTGGCCC
>CAYUFA010000010.1:0-12623 GCA_964443845.1 uncultured Ectothiorhodospiraceae bacterium | reverse complement strand
GATGATTTCCTCGCCGACGTAGCGGGACCCGTCGGCACCCGGGACCGGGTGGCCCTTGATGCGCACGTGCCCGGGCTGGTCATACTGGTCGAAGTGTACGTGCAGCACCTCGTAGCGCTCGTTGGTATCGAGCACGGTGGAGAGCGGGCAATCCTCGTGGTTCATGAAACACGGAGTTTCGAGTCGAAATCTCCCGGGATGGGCAGCACACGCAGCGCACCCGCAGGGACACGCGAACCGGGCAACCCGGGCGCTCCGTAACCGCGTGCTCCGGCGGGCGCAGGATTCAGTAGGTGGAAGGGTTGTGATCGTGCCCGTGACAGGTGAGTGCACAGCTGCCGTGCCCCGGCGCGGCCGCATCCGGCTGGAACTCGAGCAGTCCTCCGCTGGATGGCGTGACCACGTCCGCACCGGCGCGGGTTCTGGTCATGAAATCGACCAGAAACGCATTGTTGCGTGACCCGTGTGCGTCATGACACACCGCGCAGGAAGCCTGGTCGTTGACCACGTGGGTGTCATGCGGAAAGCCGCTGCCGGGCATCAACAGGGTGGTACGGTCATGACAGCTGTAGCACAGGGCATAGCTGGACGGAGATTCGACGGCAGGATCATCCGTCAGGTACTGGCTGGCAAGGATGTATTCGTAATTCGACCCGTGCGGTCCCCGCGGCTGGGTGCCTCCGTCGGTCCAGCCATCGTTGTCGTGGCAGTCGATGCAGTCGATCTGGCTCGAAGCGGTATATTGGGCGGCCAGGCCCGTTATGGTGGTGTTCTTGCCGGGCGCGGCAACCGGATGGTAGGAAGGATTGGACGGGTCGATCCTCAGGCGGATGTTGCGGGTACTGTCGGCACGAAAGAATCCCGTGGTGTCCGGTTCATGCTCGCCGTGACACTTCAGACAGATTTCGTATTTGTATACGGCATTCTCGATGGGCGTTCCGGTGATCGTCAAACCACTGACCTGGCGCTGCGAGCCGGACACGGTCAGCGCATCCGCGGAGGGAGTCGAGTCCGCGCTATGCGGGTTGTGACAATCATCGCAGGCCACGTGATCCGGCATGGTTATCGGGTCTTCGTGCGGCTGGTGGACCCACTGGCTGGTTTCTACCGGATGGTGGAAAGGCTTGGTGAACTCGGTGGCGATATCCTTCTGTGCCACGGCACCATTATGACAGTCCGTGCAGTTGCCCGGCTCGTCACTGCTTGCCAGCAGCCACTCCCCGTGACCGGCAGCGTGTGAGCGATGACAGTTGAGACAGGCATTTTCCGCCACGCTGGGATAGGCGTTTGCAGGCCAGGGATCGGTGCCCGTACCCGTCCAGGTAGCGGTCGAGGTGGCGTGTATCGAACTGCTCCACGCAGCCAGGTTGTGGCACGTCGTGCAGAGTGCGCCGTAGCGATTGTCGACCTGCAGGAACGCGGGATTCACGTCCTCGTGCGGGTCGTGGCAGCTCGTGCATTGCAGTTGCTGGTTCTCGTCGAGCGCGACCCGGCGCGGCAGGGTCGAGGGATCGACGAGTTCCCCCTGCAGGGATGCCAGGGCATTGTCGTAGACGAAGGAGATCGGGTGATCGTCGGACAGGTCGGTACCGAGCGAGCTGCTGCCGGTCATGGGTCCCAGCGTGAACGGGGTACCCCCGGGTGAGACGCGTACGTTGCCCATGGCCAGGACACCGTCGTGGCAGGACAGGCACAGGAGCGAATTGCCGGTCGGCTGCCCGGGACTGGCCTGCAGGGTACTGCTGTGGTAGAGGGTATACGTCACACCCGGCAGCTCACGGTTCCACAGCGCACGGGTCGGGGACGCATTGTGCGGGGTATGGCAGAACACGCACAGCCCGGAATCCGCGGTTTCGCGCACCGGTCCCGGGCCCGAGGGTGTCAGATTGTGTTTGGTCTGGGCCAGGTCGGCCTGCGCAACACCGGATACCAGCAACAGCAGGGCTGCCGCCAGTAGCCCGCGCATACGCACGGTACCGGCTGGTGACCACCGGTTGCGCGGCTGTTGCAGTTGGTTCGCTATCGTCTGGCTCATTGCCGGTGCTCCGCTCCGGGGTTTGCACCCGGATGAATGAACTCGAACACCTGAACCCGGCGGTTATAGGCGTCCGCTATATAAATCCGGTCCTTGTCATCGATATACAGACCGCCCGGCAACCAGAACTGTCCGGGAGCACTGCCCTGGTCGCCGAACGACATCAGGTAGGTCCCGTCCCTGTCGAACAGTTGCACGGCATTGAACAGCGCATCGACGACATACACGTGCCGGCCACTGTCGACAGCCACGCCCTTGGGCATGGCGAAGTTGCCGGAGCCGTCACCGTGCCGGCCGAACTGCCAGAGAAACCTGCCGTCCCGGTCAAAGGACTGGATCCGGAAATTGAGCGCATCCGTCACCAGCAGTTCCCCGTCGCCGGCAAGGGCGAGATGGGTAGGATAGTTGAATTCACCCGCGCCGGATCCCCGCCTGCCCCAGGCAAACAGCTGCCTGCCCTGGGCATCGAAGGCAATGATACGTTGTCCGGCGGAATCCGCGACGTACAGACGCCCGCCGCGATCGTCCCAGGCCAGCGCTGCCGGGCGTTGCAGCCCGGCCTGTACGGTCAACCCCAGGTACTTGCCGCGCCGGTCGACCAGATACACCTTTGCGGCCCGGGAATCCGCGACGAAGGCGGCGCCGTCGGCACGCACCGCCACGGCAACCGGCGATACCAGGGCGGTGCCGTCCACCTGTTGCACCCGGGTGGCCTGGTTGCTTCCGGGATCGAACAGCCACAGGGACTGCGCCCCCGGGTCCGCCACGTACAACACACCGGCATGCTCGGCAACACCGCTCGGGCGCACAAGCTGGACGCCGGAACCGCCGCTGATCCTGTCCAGCAGGCGCCTGAAAAAGGATTTGGTGATCCCCAGGTCCCGTGGCGTGGAGATCGTCCGCACCAACCGTATGCGTGCGGCAGCGGGTGGCGGCGGCCATACCCTGTCGGTACGGGTGGCGGGGCCGCCACCCGTGCCCGGCTGCACCGTGATACAGGCCGTCAGCAGCAGTGCGGCAAGCACGATGCAGACGAGTGAAATCAGGCGCTTCGTCTGCACGTCAGAATCTCCGTGTGGCCGTGAGTTCGATGCGCCGGTCAACGGTCTGCGCCGGTCCGCGCTCGTAACTGTCCCACAGCAAATTACCGGTAAGCGTCAGTTTCCCGATATAGCGCCTGGTAGTGACGCCCGCGCGGCGGGTGGTCTGGCCTTCGATGTTCGTATCCCTGAGTATGAGGATGTTGGCAAACCCGCGGGTCTGCCAGCCAGAGCCGATCACGCCACCCAGGGAAACATTGGCCGCGTAGCTTTCACTCCTTCTCGAGACAGGATCGCTGTAGCTGGTAAAACTCTCGGACGCACCGGCCGTGAGTATCATTCCGAACAGTTTGGCATAGGTGCCGGACTGTCCGTAGGTCCAGCGGGTGTACTTCTGGCTGGTCGAATCCTCGCGCTGGTAGCCAACGTCCGCTGCGGCACGCACCCGGCCCCAGTCCCCGGCCAGGTGCAGGTCGGCGTGGTCCAGGGTCCGGTCCTGCAGGTAACCATTGTCCATCCCCGATAGCCGCTTCTGCTTGCTTGAATTGTGGCCGAGGGAAAACGACAGCCAGCCGAAATTGATGCCACCGCCGAGGTTCAGCAGCGTGGTCGAGAACTTGATCGACGGTGCCACCCTGTAGGTATAGCTGGCCTCCAGGGAATCGCTGGCCTGCAGGATGGCACTGGTCGGTAACGGGCGTATCCGCGTGCCATCCCCGTCCTCGAGCACCTCGTAGTCGACCCCGGCGGTGAGTGGCAATTGCCCGCCACCCCGCGTGTCGATCAGCACGATGCTCGATGGTAGTACAAACGGGTTGTTCAGTAAAAATCCGGGATCGCCGATCGGGAAGCTGGCTCCGACCGCATGGGGTTCGCTCTGCACCTCGATGTTGCTGCTGTGCAGGTTGTTGTCGGTAATCCGGTAGGTCCCGGAGGCACGCAATGTCAGCAGCCCGTTTGCGGGGACATGTCGCCGGTAGCTGAATGACGGGCCGGCACCGTAGTTTTTCGTTTGCCCTTCGGGCTGATCCACCCGGGTTCCCAGCACGTGCAAACCGGAAGTAAGGTTGCGGTATGTACGCTTGCTCACCAGCAAGCCGGCCGTTTGCGTGGTCGTGGTTCCGATTACCGAATTGAAGCGGTTGAAGGAATACTGGTAGCTGGAAAACAGGTCGACGTTGTGATGGATGAGCAGGTTCTCGTTTGCGGTGAACGAGTTGGTCTCGTTCGGACCACTGCGGCCGAGATAGTTCATGATCGAGTTCCAGCGCCGGTTCAGCGTCGGGCCGAAATCGAGGCTGTAATTCAGGTTTGCCGTGTGGGTACTGAAGCCATTGTCTGCACGCAGGTTATCGCTGACATCGTCAGACTGGTAGCGGAACCTCAGGTCGGCGGTCTGAAACCCCTTGTGTGCATCGTACTGCACGACATTGTGATCCTCGCTGCGGTGGAAATCCTGTCCGTTACCGATGGAATCCTCCCGGATCTTCAACTGGTTCACGCCCAGCGATGACGTGAAATACGCAAAACCCAGGTCCTTCAGAAAGCTGTCCTGGTGCAGGCTGGCACGCGCGCCCTGGTTGGTGGACGTCACCTCGGTACGGGTACCGAAGTTTCTCGATACCCGGTCGTCGGTGCGGTTGGCAAACAGCCTCAGGTCGTAGGGTTTGCGGGAAAAAAAGGTGGAGTCCAGGGAATAATCCAGCAGGGTTCCGTTCTGTGAACCGCTCTGCCCGCTGTAGTCATTTCTTTCCTGGAACAATTCCACGCTCGCGCCGAGATTGAAAACCAGCAACCGGGGATCCAGCACGAACAGCTGTTTGTCGCGCAGGTTCAGCCGCTCGCGAAACCGGTCACTGTCGAACGTACTGTCCGGTGCGTTGATCACCGAGGTGGTCTGCCGTTGCTGGAAATAACCCGCTTCGACACTGCTCTCCGGCGTACCCCACCCGATCAGCGGTGCGGCGGCCAGGGGCAGGGGCAGCCACTGGGCCAGACACAACGCCAGCAGGGCGCCGGCAGCGGGAGAGCCGGAGCGACCTCTTCCTGCTGACCGGGAACCCTCCCGGGTCAGATCGGGGCACATCAGGACCCGCTGTTCTTCGCACGATGACATTGTTCACACGTATCGAAACCGACATGGAACGCGGTTTTACCGTTGTGACACTTGCCGCAGAAGCGCCCGCTGCGCACGGCATCCATATCGATATCGTCTGCCCCGGCCTGCATGTGAAACAGGCTGTCATGGCATACGAAACACCGGTAGCGGATGCGGTGTTTCCAGTGCGGAAAGACGGCCTGTGGCATGAAACTCAGGGACGCCGCCGGTCCCTTGCGGGGGATGGTGATATCACCCAGCATGGTGTCACCGAATGCCAGGGTGAGCGACCCGGCCAGCAGCAGGCATACCAGTGCAGCGAGCGCGCAGCGCATTATTGCGGACCGGCCAGAGCACGGTGACAGCGCGGGCAACCGGTCGCCACGTCGAAGGCGACTTTTCCGTGGCACCGCCCGCAGTATTCACCCGCGAAGATCTTGTTCATCGTGATCGGATCCGCCCCCGCCTGCATGTGAAAGATCTTCGGATGGCAGTTCGTACAGGCCAGCCACTGGGTGTGCGGCTCGTGCGGGAATACCACCTTGAACAGCGGCTGTGCCGGCGGGTCGAGATGAACGTCCAGCGGCAGGACCGGCTGGTCGTTCGGGTGGTCGGGATCGATGCTGCTGGCCGGGTGGATGTCACCATCCGCCAGCGCCTTGACCCAGTCGACCCCCCCGGCCGCATCCTTCGGCAGCTTGCGCAGCAGGGCCTTCCAGTCAATCTGAAACGCCGGTTTGTACTCCTTGACTGCGAGCATCGGGGGTGGTGGCGGTTTATACGGCGGCGGCCGCCTGGGTTTTCTGATGTAGGGCCCGGGCGGCTTTTCCTGGCCGGGCGGGGGCACGCCTTCGAAGACCACCGTCAGGATCCTGTGGCGGGTCTCCGTGGAACAGCCGGAACCGAGCCCGGCAGCCAGGAAGAGGATGACCACCAGCCCCGTCTGCAGGTAACGCCGCCACCGCATGAATCAGCTCTTGGGTGAAAAGGTGACGCGGATATAGCGGATGACACGGCGGATGTCCTCCGGATTGAGTATCCCCCCCCAGGATGCCATGGCCGTACCCGGCCTGCCGTGCATGATGGCATCCATCATTTTCTTGTCGGTGAGCTTCGACATCTGCTTGCGGCTCGTGAAATTGCGTGGATGTGGTACGAGCACCTTGCCCAGCCGGGTATCGGCATCCCCCTTTGCGCCGTGACAGGTCACGCAGTATTGCTGGTAGATTTTGCCACCCACGATGACATCGAGCCGGTCCCTGGTAATCACATCCGGCAGCGGTTGTGTCAGGGTGCGGATGTAGCGCATGACGTCGATGATCTCCACCGGCGTCATCAGGCTGCCCCAGCTGGCCATCGCGCTACCCGGGACGCCCAGCTTGATGGCCGCGTACATCCGGCCGTCATCGACCCGGGCCATCTCGACCGGATCGGAGAACTTGCGGGGTGGCGGCTTCAGTACCCGGGCCGCATCGGTATCGGCATTACCGTTCACACCGTGGCAGAACGCGCATTCCTTGTCGTAGATCCGGCGCCCGACCGCCAGGCTCAGTTGCTTCTGGCTCATGGGTTTGCTCGAACCCTCCAGCTGATGGATGTAGTCCATCACGTCGCCGATCTGGGATTCGTTCAGCACCTTGCCCCACGAGGCCATGGCCGTGCCGGGCTTGCCGTCCTTGATGGCGTGGTAGATCTGGTCGTCGGTCAGGCGTGCCATTTCGACAGGATCGGCAAAGCGGCGCGGCCGTGGAGACAATATGCGGCCCACGGGGGTGTCCGCTTCCCCGTCCACCCCGTGGCAGAAGGCGCAATTGCGGTCGTAGATCTCCTTCCCGGACTGATTCGTTGCAGCGGCCAGCGCCCCGGACACTACCAGGAAGGTGGCCGCCAGCATGGCCGGTACCTGTATAGAAATGCTAGAGATGCGAAGTTTCATACCATGAGCCCCCACAGTACACGCCTGGTTCGAGGTTGCGGTGGCCCGCAGCAGCCGTAAGTCCCGGGGGAACCCGCCTGCACGTTTGCATGTTGCATCATTCCTGACCCGTTTCACTGCGGGCTATCGCGCCGAGAAGTGTAGCACGGGCAGATACGGCGCCCGGGACGGCCGGGGTGATGTTCTGCGGCCTGGAATCCTGCGCCTACGATCTGGCCGGGCCACGATTCCTGCATACCCGGATATTTCGGCAACCGGCATGAATCCTTTCGTTCCGCACGGGACCGCACATCCAGTGGTTACACCGGACGGGTTTCGAAAGGTCCATGAATCCCGTCCGGCCGGTTACCGACAGCAGGGACACCGGGTGGTGCACGGGATGGTCCCGTGTCGTCTCCAGACGGCGGTCTGCCACCGCCGGATAACGCAGCTTGCCCGGCACCCGGTTCCCGCCAGCCGAAGGTCCGCAACCGGACTCCGGCTGCAGCGATCCTGGTAGCTGACTGCCGGCGGCGACCCTTGTCCACAAGGGTCCGCCAGCCTGCAGGACTCAGCCCCGCTACCCGCTTACTTCACGTGGCACTTCAGGCAAATGTAGTTCGTGTCATTGCCGTTGATGGTACCTCTCAGGAAGAGGTCATCCACCGCCTTCTTGTTGTGCGGATCGTGACAGGACGAACACTCGATACCCGTCGAGCCGGCCGTGGCACCGGCGTTGATCACGCCGCCGCCTGCATCGGTGAACAGGCGAATCCCCAGCGTCTGCGGGTCGGACTGCCATTCATCGAGGTAGGCGGCACTGCCGGTCGTGATACCGTTGTAGCTGTTTGCGGCATTGCCAAACGGATACGGCACGGCCACCGGATGGTTCCCGGACATGGCACCGCTGGCGTTGGTGGTATCGGCAATCACGAAATCAGGCGCATGGGTGGCCATGGTCGCCGACTCCAGTGTCTGCTTCTGCTCGTAGTACCAGGCGACGTCACCGATGGCGACCGTACCGTCGTGACAGCTCAGGCACTTCGCCGTTGCGCCATTGTAGGTCTGGTCGTCGATCGTGGGCAGGGTGGTTCCGGCCGTGGTCGATGGCACGTCCCAGCTGTAGCTGTTGGTCGAAAGCGTGTGGTTCCACAACAGTCGCGACGAAGTGGCATGGTGCGGGGTGTGGCAGTAGGTACACAGACCGACATCGGACAGCGGGTTTCCGTCCGCATCCTGACCGGTGCCCGGCGTGTACGGCAGGCCGCCACCGCCGGTTGCGGTGAAGTCGTGCGAGGTACCGAGCAGCCCCGTACCGGGGTCGCCTGGCGCACCCCAGGCAAGCGGAGCGGCCATACTGCTGACCACCACGAGTGTTAACAACGTACTTTTCTTCATGAGTTACCTCCCAACGCGTTTTACAACAAAAATACCTCCAGCACCCGTTGTCGGTGGTGGAAAAGGATTCACATCAGGACGGCCCCGTGCCGGCACCGGCCGGCTTGCCGGCGCCCGGGTCCGGCGCGGGTTCGAAACTGTCGGCGCCGCTGGTGTTCACCAGCCGGTATTCCTCCACCCGGTGGTTGATGTAGTCCCCGACGTAAATGTAATTCTGCGGACTGATGGCCACCGCGGTCGGGTTCTTCAGCATGCCGGGGATCGGTCCGCGCCCGCCGAAGAACAGCAGGATCTGACCCTTCTGGTTGAAGATCTGCACGTTGCTCCAGCCGGAGTCTGCGACGTACACGTTGCCGAAACTGTCCAGCGCAACACCCTTGGGCTTGTCGAACATGCCCCAGCCGTTGCCGCGCTGTCCGAAACTCCTGAGATATTTGCCGCTGGAATCGAATTTCTGTACACGCGAATTCAGCGTATCGGTGACGTAGACATTGCTGTCCTGGTCGACCGTGATATAGGTCGGAAACAGGAACTCGCCCGGATTGCCGCCCTTCTCCTTCCCGATCTGGCCGATAAGCTTGCCCTGCAGATCGAAGATCTTGACATTCTGGATCGTCGACTTCGTGTGACCGGTATCGACGACGTAAAGCCGCTTCAGTTTGCGATCCACCGCAACCCCGGTGGGACGCTGGATACCGGGGTCGGTGATGAAACGCAGTTTCTCGCCGTTGCGGTCGAATACACTGACCCCTTTCAGTTCCTGTTCCGCCACGTACAGGTTCTCATCGGCATCCAGTGCCACACCCGTCGGGCGATGCAGGTTACCGATGAAACTGAACTTGCGGTTGCCGAAATCGAAGACGAAAACGGCCGATTGGGCAAAATCGGACACGTACAGTCGCTGGTTGTCGTCGGAAACGGCGATCCCCATGGGCATGACCAGCTGTCCCTGCCTGGGTTTCGCTCCACCGAGGAAGTTGGCGATGCTTTCGGAAAACGTCGTGTCATGGCCCACGGCATCTTCGTTGGAGATGCTGCGGATGAATTCGATGCGCGCCTGTTGCGGCGGTGGTGGCCAGACCAGCCGGGGCTCCGCTTTTTTCGGTGCGCTGGCACAACCCGCCAGCAGTAACAGGACGGCGGCCAGTACCCCACCTGGAAGGGCGAAAAACATCATTTTTTTTCTAGCGATACACATCATTCATTATTGTTAGCTACACACATCAGAGATCCACAATCCTGAAATGACCACTAAAGCGCCAGGGTTCCGGCACACCACTCGCGCCAGAGAATCCCTGGCTGTACGAATTCCACCGCAACCGGACTGGCAACGGGTTTCCTGCAAACCGCAGGACCTGTCACAGGTGTTGCTGCGCAACGACAGCAAAAAACAGTCCGGTATCCTGACTTTCCTTGAGGACATGTGCCAGGTCGTTCCGGCACATAATCATTTTCAGTGTACTGGTGTCTCCTTACAAATCAATGGATTCGCTAGTCAGATAGTATGTGAGCTGACTTAAGCCAGTCTTACGGAATCCGGTAACTGAATCTATCGAAGGGCTGCACCGCAGCTTTGCCCGACGGCTACCGGTGTTTCCATGCGCACGTCACCACTCCTATATTATTATATATAATACATATAGTTATATTCTTTTTCTGGAAACTTCACGAGATGGCGGCAAAGCCGGTCGCGAACGGGGTCGGAGTGACCGGTCGCAGGATTCGACAACGTGGCTGGCCCGGCGGGATGGGGATTGAAACCCGGGCACCGGGTTGTGCTGGGCCGGGCAGGGTCCGGCGCCGGGCGCTCTACGGGCCCGTTTCCCTGGCCGGGTGCGGGTTACGGATCAAGTAGGCAGTGACCGCACGGCAGGAGTGCTGCGTTGGCTCAGAACCGGTAGCGCAGCGACATCATTACCGCGTTTACCGCGTAATCCGGGCTGTTCATACCCAGGGAAATGACATTGGGGATGGTGTCCGGATTGACCCCGTCCCGCATCCAGTCCTTCGAGTTGTAGTGTTCGTACCAGTACGCCGCGTGCAGGGACAGGTCTTTCTTCAGGTGGTAGTCGGCATAGAGCTTGACGCTGTCCAGCGTGGTCTTGAGATCCGGGAAACTGGAGAGTGACCCGCTCACAATACTGATCTCGCCGGTCGAGCGGTTCATGACATAGTCGGCACCGACGTCGAGCCGCTTCTTGATGAACTGGTGTTTAACACCGAAGCCGAAGGTGTTGACGGTATCCAGGTTCTCGGCAAACCAGTCCGCCGCCATCGGATTGGACTGGCTGCCCTGCTGCTCGGAACGGATCTGCTCCTGGCCGGCAAATGCGTGCAGGCTGGTCGCCTTGTTCAGCAGGAACGCGACATCGGCGTTGATGTTGCCTTGCCGGCTTGCGGTCAGCCCCAGCAGCGACTTGCTGTAGCGGTCACGGGTGAGGTCGCCACTCAGGCCGATGGTGATGCGCTCGGTCGGGGTATAGCTGAGCATGAAGCTGCCGCTGTCGCGGCTGCGGTCCGCCATGTTGTACTTGCTCATGAGCGGATTTTCCGCCGGCTGGATGTCCGGCACCAGGTGGAAGCCGGAGGCATCACGCTCCGAATGCGCACCCTTGAGGGAAAATTCCAGGGTCTCGAGCAGGTGCACCCGGACCTGGCCCCAGCCGCTCTCTTCCCGGTTGCTGTCCACCTCCTGGTTGGTGCGGTCCTTGTGGGCATACTCGGCCCCGGCACCCAGGCGGATGCGCCTGGTGAGCCGGTAGTCCGCGTCCAGCTTGGCGATCTTGTCGGTAAAGCTGTAGGGCAGGTTCCGGCGCGCCAGCGCCGCAGATACATCGGTACTGACCCAGTCGAACACCTGGCTCGGGGTCTTGTTGTTGCGGTCGTTGTAGCGCAGTGACGCGTTCACCCGCAGCTTGTCGGTCACGGCGGAGCTGGCCTGCAGGTTCGCGGTCACCGTATCCACCTTCGCATCCGCGGACTGGCGCGGCAGGGCCACCCCGCTGAAGTTCGGGTTGATCGATGCGGCAAGCAGGGTATCGTCCTGTTCCATCCGCCCCAGCGCGACGTTGCCGTTGATGCGGGTGCGATTACTCACCTGGTAGCCGGTGGTAAACAGGATCTGGTTGAAGCGGTTGTCCGGCGGCAGGGAAAGCCGGCCGGTATCGGCACCGGCGGACAGCGGGGTATAGGCGTTGTCCCAGGTCAGGGAGGTATTGCGGTCGTTGAAGAACGAGCCGTAATAGCTCAAACGCGATTGCCACCTGTCCGTGGTGTAGGATACCGAGGCATCCACCTCGTCGGTGACGTAATCGACCGGTGCGACCAGTTCGGCGGAATCGAACAGGAACGAACCGGCCGTGCGCTGCTGGCCGTCGCGGATCTCGTGGCGCACGTTGACGGCCGTTTTCCACTTGCTGGCGGGGATGAAGGTCGCCCCGATCCCGAAGCGCTTGCGCAGGGTCTGCAAATCGACCCCGTACAGGCTGGAATTCAGCGTGGTCATCCCGGCGGTCGAACCGGCATGGGCCCAGCCGCCGGGCAGGACCAGGTTCTCCCCACCGGCACCGAGATACGGCGTCCGGGCACTGTCGGAGATGTTGTGCGGGATGCCGTCGTAGTCGAAGGACAGCGAGTAGCGACCCTGCTGGCCACCCTTGATACCGATGGAGCGGGTATCCAGCCCGAGGTCGCGCACATGCAGATCGAGATAGCCGGTCTTGCCATCGCGATAGCGCGCCGTGGCATTGCCGACCACGAACGCGCCCTTGTCTTCCATCCCGTTGTACTCCCCGAATTTGAAGGAATCGTCCGACACCCAGCCGACACCACCCTCGACCTCGCCGCTGTAGCCCTTCTCAATGACACAGTACTCGCAGCTCCAGTTCGAGGTGTCGACGCTGACCGGTTCCGCCGCACCGGCCACCATGCCGGCCGGCAGGCACACCAGGGCCAGCAGCCAGCGCGCGCCGGAATGAATGCTGTTCATGTCACGTTTCCTCATTGTCTCGCCCTCCGTTCCACGCCTGTCGCCGACACCCTGCTGCTAGCGCATCAGCTTCGCCCCGGAAGGATGGTTGGATCCATGGACCTCTGAATGGCAGTTCGTGCAGGAGCCTGCCAGCAGGAATCCGGAAG
>CAYUFA010000009.1:0-64563 GCA_964443845.1 uncultured Ectothiorhodospiraceae bacterium | reverse complement strand
CCTGCTCGGTGGCCACGACGAACCACATGTTGAAGCGGTGCTCGCGCTCGTAGTTGTGCGCCACCTCCGGATGTGCGTTGACCCGTGCGCTGACGGCATCCATCCGGTCCGCCGGCACCTGCATGGCGCACAGGCTCAGGCTGCCGCCCATCCGCTCGGCGTTGAACATCGGCCCGAAGCGGCTCAGCACCCGACAGTCCAGCAGCCGCTGCAAGCGCTCGAGCACCTCGTCCACGCCGATGCCAAGCCGCTCCGCCACCGCGTCGAACGGTCGCCGGCATACCGGCAAGCCGTCCTGCAGCAGATTGATCAGCCTGCGGTCGGTTTCATCCATGGGCGGCCTCCCGGGGCGCCGGTTGTGCACCGGTTGCCGCATACCGCGCCCCGCACTGCTTGAAGGCCCGGGTACTGAACAGCACCTCGTGGGGTATCTGCTGCAGGCAATGCGTGACGATCATGCCTTCCAGGCAACGCCGCACACCCGCACGGGTACGCCCGTGAATCATGCAAAACAGATTGTACGGCCAGCGTGGCGGGCGACGCGGCCGCTGGTAACACAGGGTGACGCAGGGCTCGCCAGACAGCAGGGCGCCGATCTCCTCCACCCGGTCATCGGGCACGTCCCAGACCACCATCGCGTTGGCGGTGTAACCCAGCGCGCGATGGCGCACGACGACGCCGAGTCGCTTGATCATCCCCTGCTGCTGCAGTCGAGCCATGCGCCCGAGCACGTCCTGCTCCGTGGTGCCGAGCAGCGCGGCCACTGCGGCATAGGGATGCGCAACCAGCGGCAGGCCGTCCTGCACGGCAGCGATCAGGGCGCGATCCGCGTCACTCAGCACCATAGCGGGAATCCCAGGTCGATGAAGAACGAGCGCTGCAGCGGCAGGTCGAGTACCGGCAGCCCGGTCCTGGCCTCGATCGTGGCGAGCACGGACTGCACGTGTTCCTGGTCGGGGGCCGTGACCACGAACCAGAGGTTGAAAGCATGCTCGCGCTGGTAGTTGTGGTTGACCTCCGTGAAGGAATTGACGCAGGCGGCGACCTCCTCCAGGTCCGCATGCGGCACCGCCAGGGCGGCCAGGGTGCTGGCCCCGGCGCGGCGCGGGGCGAACACCGGGCCCACCCGGCTGACCAGGCCACGCCGCTGCAGCGACCGCAGGGTCTGCAGGACCGCGCGGGTACTGACCCCGCAGACACGGGCGATTTCATCAAAGGGGTTCGCACACAGCGGCAGGTCCCGCTGGAAATCATTCAGCAAGGTCCGCTCCAGGGCCGTCAGATCCGGCGGCACCTTCAGCACGGAGACCTGTTCGGCAGCCGCTGACATGTTCAGAGCCCGACCCGGTGCGCACGATCGGTAAAGAATATACCGCTGGGCTTTTCCGCCGGCAGATGCGCCAGTTCCCTGAAGGTGGTCGTATCGTAGATGCGAACCACGTCGTCGTCGCGCACCGATACCCAGACCGCCGCGCCGCGCGGCGCGAACTCCATGTGCAATACGGCCTTGCCCGGCTTCAGCGTGGCGATCACCTTCAGGGTCTGCGTATCGATGACCTGTACGGTGTCATTCAGCGGGTGTGCAAAATTCACCCACACGTGGCGGCCGCCCGGCTCGGCCTCGACGAACACCGGCTGGCCGTGCACCGGGATGCGTCCGGCCTCCTGCCAGCTGTCGCTGTCCATCACCAGCACCTCATGGTGACCGACGGCCGGCAGGAATATCCGTCGACCGGCCACGGCCCATCCTTCCAGGTGCGGCATCTTGTAGACCGGCAGTTTCTTCTCGCCGCGCCCGTAGTGATCCAGGATCCGCTGCGGGACCGGCTTGTCCTGCCACAGATCCAGACGTACCAGCCCGTCCTCGCCGAACAGGCCGGCGATGTAATTACGGCCATCCGGAGTGATCAGGGCATCGTAGGGCTGGCGGCCGATGTCCCTGAAGCGCTCCACCTTCGGGGCATGCGGGTCGGACATGTCGGCAATCCGGATTTCACCGGCATCGTACAGCGTGTAGACGAAGCGCTGGCCGGGGGCATCGACCAGCCCGACCACCTTCGAGGAATGCCCCTTGTCATCGAGCGCCGGCAGGTCGGCCACCTGGTCCAGCGTGGCGGCATCGAACACCTTCACACCGCCCGGCGTGTAATTGGATACCGCGACCAGTCTGCCGTCCTGCGAGATGGCGCCACCGATGCTGTTGCCGGCCTGCATCACCCGCTTGTCCAGCCGCCCGCACAGCAGGTCGATTTTGGACAGTCCCCCGTCCCGTCCGAACACGTAGGCATAGCGGGCATCGCGCGAGAACACCACCGAGGCGTGCGACAGGTCGCCCAGCCCGGTAACGCGGAACAGGCTGCTGCGCGCCGTGGTATCGACCACCTGCACGCTGCCGCTGGCGCGTTCGATCACGACACCGAGATCGCCGGTGCCCCGCAGCAGGCAGGCGGCGGACGGGGATTGTGCGACGGCCAGCAACAGTATGGCCAGCCACAGACGTGCACTCACGGAATGATTCACAGGCCCTCTCCCCTGCGCAAGGCTTCCACCAGCCATTGCGCGTCCTGTTCGGAAAGTTCGCCGCGCCACGGTGGCATGGGTGTACCCGGCCGGCCGTCGAGTATGGTGGTCACCAGCAGGCGGGTCGGACGGTCGCGCAGGCTCGATGGCAGCAGGGGCGGCCCCAGGCCACCCTTGCGCGTCATGCCATGACAGGCACTGCAATCCTGGTTCAGCAGGTACAACAGCTCGGACTGGCGTGCGGAGTCGGGAGCGGCACCGGCCGTTGCCGCCATGCCGGCGGCCGTCATGATGAGCAACAGAGTGTCGAATGTCATTCGCATGCGCGTCCCCGTATCACCCGCAATCCCGTACTCCTCCCGGCCGGTTCCAGCCCTCTACCCGGGCGGGCCGGCGCACGGGATTCCGCACACCGGCCCGCATCCGGCTGCCCCGGTCAGTAGATATCATGCATGGTGTTGTGGACGTTGAACTTGCCGGTCGGTGTGATCAGGCGCCTGTCCTTGATCACCGCCTTCAGCTTGCGGGTCTTGTCATCCACCACCACGATCGCGGACTCCTCGTCCTTGCCGCTCCACACCGAGAACCACACCTCGTCGCCGGCCGCGTTGTACTCCGGCTGCACCACGCGCTTCGGCCCCGGGCCCTTGATATCCGCCCATTCGGCGATCGGCAGTACCTCAAAGCCCTTGTCCAGGTGATTCACGTCATACACCGCAACGCTCTGGCTGATCCTGGTATCCGGGTTGAGCGGGGAATCCACCCACAGGTTGCTGGAATGCGGGTTGGATTTCACGAACAGTGACCCACCGCCCTGGCCCTTCAGGGTACGCACCACCTTCCAGGCATTCTGCTTGTGCCTGACCGGGTCGGTACCGATGACCGTGACATTCTCGTTACCCAGTGCACTGGTCACCCAGACCGGTCCGTACTTCGGGTCCTTGAGGTTGGCGCCACGGCCCGGGTGCGGGATCCTGGTGACATCGACCAGCGCCGCCAGCCTGTCCTCCTTCGAGTCGACCACCGCGATCTTGTTCGACTTGTTGGCCGCCGTCAGGAAATAGCGGTGGGTCGAGTCCCAGCCGCCGTCGTGCAGGAAACGCGCCGCGCCGATGGTGGTCACCTTGAGATTGTCGATGTTCGCATAGTTCACCATCAGCACCTTGCCGGTCTCCTTCACGTTGACGATGAACTCCGGATGCTGGTGCGAGGCCACGATGGCGGCCACGCGCGGTTCCGGATGGTATTCCTGGGTGTCAACGGTATAGCCACGCGTGGAAACGATCTTCAGTGGCTCCAGAGTATCCCCCTTCATGATGACGTACTGCGGCGGCCAGTAGTCGCCGGCGATCGCATACTTGTCTTCATAGCCGGGATACTTGGAGGTCTCCACCGAACGCGCCTCCATGCCGACCTTGATCTCCGCGACGTTGTCCGGCTTCTTCATCCACAGGTCGATCAGGTTGACCTTGGCGTCGCGCCCGATCACGAACAGGTAGCGTCCGGAGGTCGAGTAGCGCGAGATGTGTACCGCGTAGCCGGTCTTGATGACGTTGATGATCTTCTTGGTATCGCCGTCGATCAGTGCGATCTGGCCGCTGTCGCGCAGCGTGACCGAGAAGATGTTGTTGAGGTCGTAATTGTTCTCCTTCTTCCTGGGACGCTTTTCCGGCGGCACCAGCACCTTCCAGGTCGCCTTCATGTCCGCCATGCCGAATTCCGGCGGGATGGGCGGATCGTTCATCAGGTAGCGGGCCATCAGGTTGACTTCTTCCTCGGTCAGCTGCCCCGAACTGCCCCAGTTGGGCATGCCGGCGGGCGAACCGAAGTTGATGAACACCTTGAGGTAGTCCAGGCCCTTCGGCCGGGTGATGTCCGGGGTCAGCGGCTTGCCGGTAGCCCCCTTGCGCAGCACGCCGTGACAGCCGGCGCAGCGCTCGAAATAGATCTTCTTGGCCCTGGCGAACTCCTCCTTGGTCAGTGTCGGAGCCCCCTCCGTCAGGACATCCCTGGAACCCTCCTGCATGGGGACCGGAGCACCCTTGTAACGCAATTCGCCCGGCGTCGTGCCCGGGTGTTCGGACTGCGCCACGGCCACCAGCGTGGCAGTTGCCAGCAGCGCGGTCGCAACCACGGTTACCAGCCGGTTCACACGGATATTCATCATGAAGCCCTCCTCTTCGACGCGATTGTCTTCTTGCAGGGCATGCTACCGGTGTGCTCCCGGGATACCTTGACGTAGGTTAAGGTGTTCCTGGCAGCCCGGATTCAGCAGGATTTACAGCCGCTTGCGGGATTTTCGCGCGTGGCGCAGCGGCACGGTTGCGCCCCGCACAGATCCGTTGCGCGCGCAGGCGCACACCCGGCGGGCATTAGCGCTCACTGTCCGGCAAGGCGCTCGAGCGCCGCCCGGCTCTTTTCACGCCGCACGCGTTTTTCCGCGAGCGGCGGACACTGGCGGTTGTCCCAGTAGGTCACCTGGCAATCCAGGCAGTAATGACACTCGTTCGGGTTGATCTCTCCGGTGGGACGGATCGCATGCACCTCGCACTGGACCGCGCAGATCTGGCAGGGGCGCCCGCATTCCTTGCGCCGGCGCAACCAGTCGAAAATCCGCAGCGGTGCCGGAATCGCCAGGGCCGCACCGAGCGGGCACAGATACTTGCAGAAAAACTTGCGGTTGAGCACGGCCAGCATCAGCAAGGCAACCGCGTACCAGAAATACGCACCGTCACGCAGGAAATGCATGACGATGGCGGTCTTGAAGGGCTCCACCTCGGCTGCCTGCGCGGCATAACCGATCGATTGCAGTGACAGGCCGAACAGCGCAACGAAGATCACGTATTTCAGTGCGGTCAGGCGTTCATGCACCACTTCGGGCAGGCGGTACTCCCGCATGCCCGCACGCTGCGCGATCTGGAACAGCAGTTCCTGCAGCGCACCGAACGGGCAGAGCCAGCCGCAATACACCCCGCGCCCCCACAGCAGCAGCGTCAGGGCCACGAACCCCCAGAGGATGAAAATCAGCGGATCGACCAGGAAGGATTCCCAGCTGAACTGGTGCAGCAACGCGTTGATGAACGTCAGCACGTGGATAATCGAGAGTTGCGCCAGTGCATACCAGCCGATGAAACCGCAGGTGAACAGCAGGAACCCGGTGCGTATCCTGCGCAGCAGCTGCGGACGCCGCGCCAGCCAGTCCTGGAACAGCAGGATGACGGTCAGCGTGACGAGCGCGCAGCACAGGACCACGATCTGCCAGGTACGTTCGCGCCACACGTTCACCCAGAAGGGCTCCTCCTGGTTCCCGAGCCACCAGTCCGGGGCGTCCACCGGCGCGCCTTCCAGCGTAGCGTCCCCGCCCGCCGGCACCGGCACGGCGTCACCCGCAGGTGCCGGAATGCCGCGCGCTGCGGCCACCTTCTGCACCGCCTTCATCACCGTGGCATTCATGACCATGGAGGTGATGCTGGCGCCGGATATGCCGTCGATGGTGACATAGCCCTCGCGCGGTGCGCCGCCGATCTTCACCTGCTTGCGCACCGATACGCCGCGGTACTGGTCGACGTAATGTCGCAGGTCCTGGTCGGATACGCCGATCACCAGGATCGGCTCGGAGTGCCGGGTCACCTCCAGGCCGGTGATGTGGCCGGCAACGTCCACGCCCACGAGCAGCGTGATTGGCTTGCCCGAATAGGCCGGGATCGGTGCAACGTCCGTGGTGCGGAGCACGTAACCGAGCAGCCGGTCCTGCCGGTAGACCGCGGCCGCCAGCGGGTCACCCTCGAACGGTCCGACACGATCGGCCTGCGGAAAATACTGCCGGGCCAGGGCCTCGACCGTGGCGGCAGCGCACGGCTGCCACCACGACAGCAGCGCCACCAGCAGGCAGGCCGGCAGCGCATGGCGCCGGCACCGCGGCGCATGGAGTGAATTTCCGTGCTGCAGGCTGCCCCCGTGTGGATCGGCTCCACGCAACCCGCTGCTCAGTTTCCGGCCGGACCTTGACACGGGTCAACTCACGCAGTCAGCCGTGCATACAGCGACGGCAATGCACGCGGCAGCTGCGAGGGCCGGTGGATGACCACGTAGCTGTTGCTGCCGAACAGGTAAGGCAGGTAATCGCCGGCCTTGCGGTCGATCGTCACGCAGAACGGCTGCAATCCCGACTCGCGCGCCTGTTGCAGGGCGTGCCGGGTATCCTCGACACCGTAGCGCCCTTCGTAGTGGTCGAGATCATTGGGCTTGCCGTCCGTCAGCAGCAGCAACAGCCGCCGGCTGGCGACCTGGTCCGCGAGCAGCCGGCTGGCATGGCGCACGGCCGCACCCATGCGCGTGTAATACCCGGGCCGGATGGCACCGATCCGGCCGCACACCCTTGCATTGTAGGGTTCGTCGAAGGTCTTGAGCTGGTGCACGCGTACCGGGTCCCGCCGGCGCGAGGAAAACCCGTACATGGCGAACCGGTCTCCGGTGGCCGACAGGCTTTCCGCAAACAGCCACAGGCTGTCGCGGATTACATCGATCACCCGCGCCGTGTCGTTGACCCAGCTGTCGGTGGAGAGCGACAGATCGGCGAGCAACAGGCACGCCAGGTCACGCGATCCGTTGCGCATGTCCCGATACAGGCGATCGCCGGCCACGGCCTGCCGCCCGCCACGTTCGGCACGGAAGCGCAGCCAGGCCTCGAGATCCGGCTCGGCGCCGTCCGGCTGTCCGGACAGCCAGCAACGTGCCGGTGCCAGTTGCCGGAACTGCGCACGCAGGCGCGCCGCGGTGCGGCGCAGGCGTGCCGGCAGCGCGCAGGGTGCTGCCCGCGCCGCCAGCAACGGCTGGACGCGGCAACGATCCGGCTGCAGGCGGCGGGTGCGGTAATCCCACTCCGGCAACAGGATGCCTGCTCCCAGCGGCCGGTCATCGCATTCGGCCGCGGGCAGGTCGAGATCGAAGCGCAGGCGCGCGGCCCGGGTCCTGCCATCCCGGGTCACGCTGAAGGTGTCGATCGATGCCGCCGCGTCGGCGGCTTCCTGCAGATCCTCGTTGTCCTCCCCGGCACGATCCACGCGCGCGTACTCGCCCCAGGTAAAAATGTTCTCCATGCGCACCGTGACCAGGCCCCGGTCGGTGTCCGGTTGCGCGACCCGCTCCGCCCGGCGCCGGCGCTGCTCCTGCAGTGCCCGTACGGGAGTGTCGCGCGCGGCGGCGGCGGAATCCGCGTCGGCCGCGGTGGCGGACACGACCGGCGCCGCCGGGTGCAGCCACAGCAGGACCGGTTGCGGCGGGCGGCGGCAGGCCGGCAGCACCGGCACGCTGCCGGGCTCCCGCAGGGCGCTGCGGATCGCGTGCTCCTGCGCCGCCTCGTCGGGCGGCAACCGTGCCGGCGCGCTGCGCCCCGCGAGGTGGGCATCGACCAGACGCCGGTACCGGGCCCGCAAACCCGGGTACGCCTCCAGCACGGCCCGGGTACGCTGCTGGCTGCCGGCAAACCAGTCACCGGCCGGTTCCGGTCGCGCCGCCAGCGCGGCAAGCCACAGGTACAGGTCACGGTTCAGGGCCCGGTCCGGAAAGCAGTCGATCCGCGCCGGCAGGCGCAGCGCCTGGTCGTCACGCCAGGCCAGTTCAACCGTGCGCCGGGTCCCGGCGATGCGCGCCAGCCAGCTGCGCCGTGCCCCGCTGGCGGTGGCGTCGCCCGCCTCGATCCGCAGCCCGCCGTCCCCGCCCAGCGCACGGAACAGGATGCCCGCGCCGTGGCCGACCGTCTCCAGCGTCACCACGGCCTCCGGGTACGAACGCCGTGCCGCACGCGTGATCAGGCGGTGCCAGAGCTGACCGACGAACTCTTCCACGGGGCGGATCTCTCGCCTGGCTGCGTTGGCGTGGTACGCGGTTGCCGGCCCGTCTCCACCGGCAGGGCCGCTGCGCCCGCGACCCAGTGCAACAGGCCGCCCTGCGGGTCGGCAACCCGTACCTGGTCACAGGCGTGGATGCATTGCGCGCATTCGGTACAGGTGAACATGCGGCGCTTGATGCTGCGTGGACGCAGCCGCATCGGGCAGGCATTGTCACAGGCGTTGTTGCACTCCGCACAGGCAGCCGCACGGTGTTTCTCGAAACCGACCACCAGCGCGCGCGGGTTGGCCATCCAGGCAAGGCTCTGGAACAGGCCGACCGCGCAGCCGAAGCGGCAGAACAGATGGCGCGCGAACAGGAAATCGACCGTGAGCAGGAGCGTGGCCACGCCGATGAAGCGGGCCTGGTTCGGCGTCAGGCTCAGGGTCAGCAGGTTGTGCCAGATCAGGTGCGGCGGCAGCAGGTAGGTCAGCAGGGTGACCGCCCACAACAGCGCGAACCCGGCCGCGGCGCATACCGTGACGACCCAGTACACCCGGTTACGCGGCAGCGCGCTGCCGTCCGGCTGCCGCTCCGGCAACGGCGCGCGCTCCCAGACGCTCGGTTTGCCGGTGGCGCGCTGCATCCAGCGGTTGATGCGTTCCACCACGGAAAAATGCGGGCACAGCCAGCCGCAGTACAGGCGCCCGTAACGCCAGGCCATGCCGAGCAGGGCCCCGCCGACGAGCAACAGCGGGAGGAAACCGCGCAGGATGATATTGACGGCTGCCTGGACCGGACCAATGCGGCCGGCCACGAAATCATCCAGGCCCAGCGTCCACGGCAGGCCGAACAGGATGGCATGTCCCTGCGTCAGGTCGAAGCGCAGGATGTCCAGCGCCGGGGCCAGCAGGAACAGCAGGAAGAAGCCGCCCTGCAGGAAGCGCCGCAGAATCTGCTGCCGGTGCGCGGAGAGCGGCATATCAGAGCGGCCTGCCGATCAGTGGATACCGGAACGGTTGTCCGGCCAGGGCACGCGCCAGGCCCAGCACACCCAGCAATACCAGCGTGGAATGGCAGGTGGTGAAGTAGATGATCACCACCACCCAGGTATGCGGGCTGCGATAGCCGCCCAGTAACACGATGCTGAGATTGGCCACCACCAGCAGCGCACCGGCCCACAGGCTGGCGGCGACGGTCTGCCGCAGGTGACCGGCAGGCAATGCCGCCGCACGGCCGATGTTCCGGTAATAGAGCACCAGCAGCACCAGGAAGGCGATCCCCGGCAACAGCAGCAGGTTGGCCAGGTAGAGGACTTCGGCAAGCACGGCGAGTGACTGTCCGGCTGCCGGCTGCTCAGGTACCGAAGCTGGCATGGACTACCTCCAGCAGCGCGGCGGCCGTCTCCTCGTCATCGGTCAGCGGCTCGACCAGCGCACAGCGGCAGGCCTCCAGCGCATCGTATCCGCCATGGATCAGGGTAGCGGCATACACCAGCAACCGCGTCGAGGCCGCTTCTTCCAGGTCATGGTCCTTGAGGTTGCGCAGGGCTCCGGCCAGCACCACCAGGCGCCGTGCGAGTGCGGCACCGATCCCGGTTTCGCCCTGCAGGATGCGTTCTTCCAGGTCCGGGGCCGGAAAATCGAAACGCCGCGCCACGAAGCGCTGGCGCGTACTCGGCTTCATACCCTTGAGCAGGTTCTGGTAACCGGGATTGTAGGACACCACCAGCATGAACTCCGCCGGTGCCTGCAACTGCTCGCCGGTACGTTCGATCGGCAGCATGCGCCGGTCGTCGGTCAGCGGGTGCAGCACCACGGTGGTGTCCTTGCGCGCCTCGACGACTTCGTCGAGATAGCAGATCGCACCCTCGCGTACGGCGCGGGTCAACGGCCCGTCATTCCAGAACGTGCCCTGGTCGCCGATCAGGTGCCGCCCGACGAGGTCTGCCGCGGACAGGTCGTCGTGACAGGCCACCGTGTACAACGGCCGGCCCAGCCGCGCGGCCATGTACTGCACGAAGCGCGTCTTGCCGCAGCCGGTCGGACCCTTGATCAGCATGGGCAGCCGGTGGCGCCAGGCATACTCGAACAACGCCACCTCGTTGCCCTGCGCTTCGTAATAGGGCAGGGCATCGGGTGCGGTACTGCGTGCGCTACTGGTGTCCATGGGTTGTCTCACTGCACCTGCATGTCCGGCAGGGGTTGCTGTCACACCCGGCAGGCTAGCCCCGCAGCGGACAGTCCGCCATAACCTGCATCAAGCGCCCGGGGGCGGGAAGCGCCGCGGGCAGCCCGACCGGGTCGGTGCTGCCCGCGGCAGGCGGGCCGGATGCCGTGCTATGTTGTCTGCGTCCAGGGAACCTCTGCGCAGGTCAATCAACCGGAAGGTCACAAGGCGCAAAGGCGTGAGGAAGCACAGTTTACAGCGCGCGTAAATGAGCATTCCGAGCGCCTTTGCAACGAAGTGAGGGCCGGTTCAGTGGCCTGTGCCGAGGTTCCCTAGCCGGTCACCTCCGGGACCGCCTCGGCATCACGGCTGCCGACAAAGAAACTGGCGATGTAGACCACGAGACCGATGAGGAAGACGACACCGGCCGCCTCGCGCAACCAGTAGAACAGCGTGATCTGCTCCTGCACGGCCATGAACGGTTGCGGCGTGGCGGATACCCGCTGCAGGTAGGCCTGCAGGATACCGGCGCCGGTCAGGAACAGGGTGATGAAGACCATCGACACCGTCATCAGCCAGAACGACCACATCTCCAGCACCTGCGAACGGTTGCTGTTGGCCGCGTTGCGGCCGCGCAGCATCGGCATCGCGTAGGAGATGATGGTGAGCACGATCATCACGTAGGCACCGTAGAAGGCCATGTGCCCGTGCGCGGCGGTGATCTGGGATCCGTGCGTATAGTAGTTGATCGGTGCCAGGGTATGCAGGAAACCCCAGACACCGGCACCCAGGAAGGCCATCACCGCGGTACCGAGCGCCCACAGCGTCGCCGCCTTGTTCGGGTGGTTGCGGCGGCGCCGGTTCACCATGTTGAAGGCGTACACCGTCATCATGAAGAACGGGATCGGCTCCAGGGCGGAGAACACGGAACCCCACCACTGCCAGTACTTCGGGGTTCCGATCCAGTAATAGTGGTGGCCGGTACCGATGATACCGGTGATCAGGGTCATGGCGATGATCACGTACAGCCACTTCTCGATCACCTCCCGGTCGACGCCGGTGATCTTGATCAGCACGAAGGCCAGGATGGCACCGAGGATCAGCTCCCACACACCCTCCACCCACAGGTGCACCACCCACCACCAGTAGTACTTGTCCAGCACCAGGTTGTCCGGCACATAGAAGGCGAACAGGAACAGCACGGCGAGGCCGGCCAGACCCAGCAACAACACCAGGTTGACGACCGTCTTGCGGCCCTTGAGTACCGTCATGCCGATATTGAACAGGAAGGCCAGTGCAACGATCACGATACCGATCTTGGTGATGGTCGGCTGTTCCAGGAACTCACGGCCCATGGTCGGCATGAGGTCGTTCAGGGTCAGCTTTGCCAGCGTCGCATACGGCACCAGCAGGTAACCGGCCACGGTCAGGCCGGCCGCGACCAGGAATACCCAGAACATCAGCCGGGCCAGCCAGGGCGCATGCAGCTCCGTTTCCGCTTCTTCCGGCACCAGGTAATACGATGCCCCCATGAACCCGAACAGCAGCCACACGATGAGCGCGTTGGTGTGGACCATGCGGGCGACGTTGAAGGGAATTTCCGGAAACAGGAAATCACCCCAGACATACTGCAGGCCCATCACCAGGCCGAACAGGATCTGTGCCACGAACAACACGATGGCCGCGATGAAATACGGCCTGGCTACAGCTTGCGACTGGTATTGCATGACGTGGTCTCCCCCGGCTCAGCCCTGGATGTTCGGCGGCCATCCGGATGTGTTGATTTCGGATGAATACTTGAGGAACTCGGCCAGCGCATTCAGTTCCTCGTCGGTGAAATGGAATTGCGGCATGCTGCGGCGGCCCGGTATGCCTTGCTCCGGACGGCTCTTGATGAACGCCATGATCGCCTCCTTGCTGTTGCCGAAGCGGGTGTAGACGTTACCGAGTTCCGGTGCGAAATAGGCGCCTTCGCCGAGCAGTGTGTGGCAGCCGATACAGTCGTTCTCCTCCCAGATCCGCTTGCCCAGCGCCACCACCGGCGTGATCGCTGCACGGTTGTCGCGTTCTGGCAGTGCCCGTGTGGTGTCGAAGGTCAGCGCAACGAACAGCAGAAAGAAAAATACCGCGCCGCCGTAAAAGATATTGCGCGCCATCGACTTGGTGAATGTCCCGCTCATATGTCCTCCTGACCGTCCGTCTGCCCGGCAGACTAGTATCCGGGGCCGGCACCGGCCTTGACCTGAGTTAAGGCTGCCCGGACGCGCCGGCATCGCCCGCGGCGTGGTCACCGGTATGCCGGATCAGGATCTGCCAGCCGTCCGCACCGCCTCCCAGTCGGGTCCAGTGCAACCCGCGCGCCTCGAGCAGGGGGTACAGCAGCAACGGATCACGCTCCGTGATCAGGCGCAGCACCATGCCTGCCGGCAACGCATCGAGTGCGGCCAGCGCTGCGAGCAGGGGTTCCGGCATGCTCATGTGGCGGGTATCGAGTACCTGTTCCTGCGCCATTGACTCTCGCCGTCACGGGACGGGCTGCGGGTATCCCGGCCTGTCCCGGTGTGATTTTCACGGCCGTGGACTGTGTCAGGGTGCCACCACGGCCGCCTTGACCCCGGTTAAGGGGTTTCTGACTCCATTCCCGGCGCGACAGACTTGCGAGTACGATGATTCCGTCCTGTGCCACTGCTGTCCCGCAAACTCCCTCTCCCTCCGGGAGAAGGGACACAAGGTTTGTACAGCCGGTGTTGAATTTCAGGTCCTGCCAGCGGGTACCGATGTACCCGGACCTGACCGGCCCCCATGCAGTTTCCCGGCACATTGGGTATGCTCGGCCCATGCACCAGAACCAGGAATTGCAGCAGGAGCTGCGCCGCCACCCCCTGTTCGCCGGTCTCGATGACAGACAGATGTCACGGCTGCTGCAGAGCGCGTACCAGCAACACCTCGACGATGGCCAGCTGCTGTTTGCCAGCCAGCAACCGGCACGACACTTTTTCCTGGTGCGCGAAGGATCGGTCCGGCTGTTCCTGTCCACCCCCGATGGCGCCGAGAAGGTGCTGCACCTCGTGGCGCCGGGCGAAACCTTCGCCGAGGCCATCACCTTCATGGACGGAGAGCGCTACCCGGTCAATGCCAGCGCACTGGGCAAGACCGAGGTCCTGGCCTTCTCCAACTCCGCCTTCCGGGGAATCCTGCGCGAGTCCACCGACACCTGCTTCCGGCTCATGGCCGACATGAGCACGTGGCTGAAGCGGCAGCTCAACGATATCCACGCGCTGACGTTGCAGAATGCTTCCCTGCGCTTTACCAATTTCCTGTTGCAGCAGGCACCGCCCGGCCAGCAGTTCGACATCAGCATCGAACTGGCTGCACCCAAGCATGTCATTGCCTCGCGTCTCTCGATCCAGCCGGAATCACTGTCACGCATCCTGCGCAACCTGCAGAATGCCGGACTGGTACGCGTGGAAGGCAATATCATCCATATCCCGGACATCCACCAACTCGACGCAGGGTACACATCGAAATGAGCCACGCAACGACAGACACCGAGTTCGACATCATCATCAACGGTGCAGGCCCGGCGGGTCTCAGCCTCGCCTGCTCCCTGGCCGGCAGCGGCCTGCGCACCCTGGTCGTCGAACAGCACTCCCTGGAGGACCTGCGCTGCCCGGCAGCGGACGGGCGCGATATCGCATTGACGCACCTGTCCCGGCAACTGCTGGAGCAGCTCGGCGTCTGGCAACGCATCCCGGCCGGGGCGATCCACCCGATCCGCAAGGCGCAGGTGCTGGACGGCACCTCCCCGTACGTGCTGGACTTCGACAACGCGAAATTCGGCGTGGACGCACTGGGTTTCCTGGTCGCCAACCATGACATTCGCCGGGCACTCATCGAACAGGCACTCACCCTGCCCGGCACCGAGATCCGCACGGACACCACCGTGAGCGGCGTGCACACGGACGCGGCTGCCGCACACGTACAACTGTCCGGGGAACGCAGCGTGCGCGCCGCGCTGCTGGTGGCCGCCGACAGCCGGTTCTCGCAGACCCGGCGCTGGATGGGCATTTCCGCCGACATGCACGACTTCGGCCGCGCGGCCATCGTCTGCCGCATGCAGCACGAGCGAGATAACCGGGGTATCGCCTTCGAGTGTTTCCACTACGGACGGACGCTGGCCGTGCTGCCGCTGCGCCCGCAACTGGCGTCCATCGTGGTGACCGTGTCATCGGACCAGGCGGATGCCATCCTGGCGCAGGACGAGCACACGTTTTCGGCCGATATCCGCCAGCGCTTCGACGACCGGCTGGGCGAGATGCAGCTGGTGGGCCAGCGCCATGCCTACCCGCTGGTGGCCGTGCATGCCAATCGCTTCGTGGCCCGGCGCTGCGCCCTGGTCGGCGATGCCGCCGTCGGCATGCACCCGGTCACCGCGCATGGCTTCAACCTGGGCTTGCGCGGCCAGGCCACGCTGGCCGCGGAAATCCGCCGGGCCCGGGCCGTGCGGGGCGATATCGGGGCACCCGCCGTGCTGGAGCGCTACCAGTCGACCCAGCGCCGCGTGACCCGGCCGCTCTATGCCGGAACGAACCACATCGTCGGCCTGTTCACGGATGACCGGGCGCCGGCAAAGGTGTTGCGAAAACTGGCGCTGCGCTTCGGTAACCACTGCCCACCAATCAAGCGCATGATCGCCAACCAGCTCATCGAGCGGCACGCCGCGAATAACCTCTTCCTGCGCCTGCCGTTCCTGCGCTAGCCGCCGACCGGCCGTCAGCGGCGGAGTCCCGGCAGAGTGCCGGGCATGGCAGGAAAGACGCACTAACCACCTGAATTCCTTGCCGGTTCCGGCGTCTTTCCCGGGCACGGCAAGTCGCCGGGGATCCGGCGGCGTTGACCTGGATCAAGGACACCCCCCGGAACCGCACCCTATAACGGGACCATGCACGTTCAACCCGCCTGCCAGCCTGCCACCCGATCCAGCCCGCCCCGCCGGCACGCGGGCAGTCCCTTCGACCCGGACAACCGGGAGGCCTATGCAACCTGGCGTGAGCACAAGCTGAACGGCTACCCGGCCGGAATCGGCGAGCTGATGGTCGAGGTGAAGAACCCGGCACGGCTGTCCCGGGTCGAGCACGACGCCATTCTCTACCGTTGCCGGCGCACCAACATGGCGCTCTATAACTGCAAGGCCGATACGGGCAGCGACCGGCAGCTGCCGGCCGTGCTGGGCCGGCAATGCGGCCTCACCACACTGGACCGCAACCGGGGCGCAGACGACGATGGCATCTCGACCCTGCAGGTCGCGGACGGGGAGTGGCGGGCGGACTACATCCCGTATACCAATCGTCCGATTCACTGGCATACCGACGGCTACTACAACGAGCCGGAGCGCCAGATTCACGGACTGCAGCTGCACTGTGCCTCCCCGGCAGCCACCGGTGGCGCCAACGCCCTGCTCGACCACGAGATCGCCTACCTGCACCTGCGCGATAGCAACCCGGATTTCATCCGCGTGCTGATGCGGCCTGACGTCATGACCATCCCCCCCAACCAGTCGGGAGACACGGAGCTGCGCCCGGCACGGACCGGGCCGGTGTTTTCGATCCGCGACGACGGACAGCTGCACATGCGCTATACCGCGCGCACCCGCAGCATCGAGTGGGCGCCCGATCCGCTGGTGCGCGCCGCGCTGGACGCGCTGGATGCCCTGCTGCAGTCGGACTCCCCCTACATCTTCCGCGCCACCCTGCAGGCCGGCCAGGGACTCATCTGCAACAACGTCCTGCATGACCGCAGCGGGTTCACCGACAGCGACCACTGCAAGCGCCAGCTCTTCCGCTTGCGCTACTACCAGCGCGTGGCCCGCAGCTGAACCGTGCCGGCTTCCGACACCGCGGTGCCAGCCGGGTACCCGGCGATCCTGAACCTGGGCTTCCGCCTGTTTTTCAGCGCCGCGGCCGGGTACTCGCTGCTCGCGATGCTGGCGTGGACCGCGATGTACCAGGCGGGCTGGCATCCCGCATCGCCGTCACTCACCCCCGTCATCTGGCATGCGCATGAAATGATCTTCGGCTACGGCATGGCCGTCATCGCCGGCTTCCTGCTGACGGCCGTACGCAACTGGACCGGTATCCAGACGCTGCGGGGCTATCCGCTGCTCCTGCTGGCGCTGGCCTGGCTGGCGGCGCGTGTACTGTTCTTTTTCGATGCGCCGGGCACCCTGCCCCTGCAGGTGCTGTTCGACGGCGCGTTCGAACTCGGACTGATCGTCAGCCTGCTGGTGCCGGTCCTCCGGGCCCGGCAGTGGAAACAGCTCGGTATCCTGTCGAAACTGGTCCTGCTGCTGGCCAGCAACCTCGTGTTCTACGCCGGCCTGCAGGGGCTGGTGGCGGATGGCGTGCGGCTCGGGCTGTACTCGGGCGTATATCTGGTGATCGCGCTCATCCTCGTCATGGCCAGCCGGGTATTTCCCTTTTTCATCGAGCGCGGCGTCGGCTTCGCCGTCCGCCTGGCCAGCCGCCCCTGGCTCGATGGCACGGGACTGGCCCTGTTCCTGGCCTTCTGGCTGGCCGACCTGGCGCGGCCGGATACCGCGCCCGTGTTCGTGCTGGCGCTGGCATTGACCCTGGTGCACAGCGTGAAGCTGGCCGGCTGGTACACCCCGGGAATCTGGACCCGGCCGCTGCTATGGGTGCTGTACCTGGGCTATGGCTGGATCGTCGCCGGCTTTGCCCTGAAGGCGGCGGTGGCCCTGGGCGTGTCACCGCTGCTGTCGCTGCATGCCTTCGCCGTGGGTGGCATCGGCATGATCACGCTCGGCATGATGGCCCGCGTCTCGCTGGGACATACCGGCCGCGACGTGGCTGAACCACCGGCGGTGTTGTTCGTGGCCTTCACCCTGCTGCTGGCCGCTACTGCGGTGCGTGTGCTGCTGCCACTGCTGGCACCGGCCTGGTACCGGGACTGGGTGGGCCTGGCCCAGCTGTTGTGGCTGCTGGCCTTCGCCCTGTTCCTGGTCCGCTTCCTGCCCATACTGGCCCGGCCCCGCGTGGACGGCCAGCCCGGGTAACCGGGCCATCCACACGACATCAGGCCACGTTGCGCGTGTCCGCAACCGGCGCCCGGGCATCCGCCTGCCGGTCACGCCCGCCCGTGCCGTCCGGATGCGTGACCAGCGCCGCCTCCGGATGGCTCAGCGCGGAAGCAGGCACGATGGCCAGCCGGAAGCCCAGGCGGATGTCCAGATCGGGTGCGAAGAGGTGCGGGTTTTCCCGGTACAGGGCGGCGTAGTGCCGCGGGTTGATGTAGACGACGGTGGGCGCAACGCCGAAGTCCCGTTCGAACTGCTGCGCCTTTTGCAGGATGTAGCTCAACATGGCGGTACCTCCCTTCGGTAGCAGTGCCGCCACCTTGCCCGGGGCGCATTGCATCCGCATGACAGGACCATGACCGTTTGATGAAACAAGCCATTTCCCAGGGTGGGGGGTTTGCCGCCGGTCAGTCCCGTTGGGTACACTGGCCGCCATCGAGGCCGTTTCCGACGTGCAGGTCGACACCGAAAACGGCCGCATCACCCTGACGGCGCCGGACGATGGACGCGCACGGCTGGTGGAAACCCTGCTGGCCACCGGCTACCCGGAGCAGGGCTCGCCGGCAGGCATCCAGGCCGCACAGGCGAAGGCAGAATCCTTCGTGAGTTGCGCCATCGGGCGGATGGGCTCGTAGCCAGCCGGTCGGACAGTGCGGGACTACAACCCGGCGGATGTAAACCAGCAGGAACGCGGCTCAGGCACGTCAAAGGGCAACTACGGGGCATGCCTGCCGGTACCGCCGCTTCAGGCGGTACGCAGTGCGGGGTTACACCGGGCGCACCGTGCCACGCGCGGACGGTTCCGCAGTACACAACAAACCATCTCCGCCCTGGGAGCAAGGCAGGACCGGTCCGGGTGCAGGCAACCTGGCCGCGGCCCCCGCACCGGTTGCCACTGAACAAATACGCTGGAGGATCAGGTGCATAGATACAAGATATTGCCGCTGGCCGCTGTTATCGCCAGCGCCGGCGGTTACCCCGGCAACAGCGATCCGGCCGGTGCCTGGTTCCTTCCCGGGGGTTCACCCGTGTTCGCGGCAGAATCGCTGCCGGCCCGTAAGGGGTCCCTGCAGGCCCCGGTCGTCACCCCCGCCCAGGAAGGTTACCTGAAGCGCGCCTTGAAGCCGCAACAACGGGCGGAACTGGCCTCCATGAGCCACTTGCTGGCACGCAGTCCGTCCTATGCCACAATCCAGCACCGCTGGACACGGCTCATCCGCCAGCTCGGGTCGGATAGCGGAGGGCAGGTCGACATCGACGCCCTGGTGCAGCAGGTGATCCGGGATTCCTATCTCGAAACCAGCAAGGCCCTCAAGTCCTACGCCGGCAGGGTGAAACATTTCAACGAGATGAAGAAAAAACTGCGCGCGCAGCTGAAGCAGGCGCGGCGACAACGCGCCGGCACCCCTGCCCCGGAGCAGTCGCAGGAAGTATCACCGTCGCCGGCCACGCACCTCACCCCGCCACATCCGCCGCCATCGATAGCGGCCGGCGACGCGAACATCCATCACCTCGAGTCACAGCTCAGGACAACCGGGTATGACGCGAACCTGGCCGAACTGGACCTGCAGAGCCAGGTCCAGAAACAGCAGCAGATGCTGCAGATGCTCTCGAACATCTCCAAACTGATGCACGACACGGCCATGTCGATCATCCGCAAGATCGGCGGATAGCGGCGAGCCAGGAACACTCCCGGCGCAAGGACAAGGTCAGCGTTGCAAGAGTGAAGAACTGCGGAATGCCGGGAGCCTGTCGCAGAATGCATCAACTGCAGCGCCGGGAAATGAATTCCTCGCAATCCGGCATGTCAGGGAGGCAGGTGCTAGTACTTGGTCAGCCAGGTTCCAATACCCCGCATCACCATATCGATTGCGATCGTACCCACGACCAGTGCCGTAACCCTTCCCGCAATCTCGATATATCTCTGTACGATGGCTTCCCGGTGCGGGATTACCCTGTCGTGAAGTGCCTTCAGGAAAACCAGCGTGACGGCGCAGACCAGCACCGCGATCGTTACCAGAGCACATGCAGTCAGTGGATCGTGCCTTTTACCGATGACGATGCAGGCACTGATCGTGCCGGGACCGATGAATACGGGCATCGCTATGGCACCTGCGATATGTCTGGATTCTCCCCGCAGAATTTCAATCGTGGCCGGCCCGCGGAACACAAACTGGATCCCGATCAACAGGAATACAATTCCGCCGAATATCTGGAACGATGCAAACTCCACCTGCATGAAACGGACGAACACGGCATCGCCGAGAATTGCAAAGCAACAGAATGCAACAATGGAAATACCACTGGCCCGCGCCAGGACTCGATTGAACGTTCTCTGGTCCAGCTTCTGAACGATATCGGTCAGATAGATGACAAGCAGAAAGGGATTGAGGAGCACCAGCAACAGTGCCACTGATTTGGCGTATTCTCCCATATTCTTACACCGGACTATCTGCAGGTGAACCGATAGAATGCGTACTCGTGAGCGACAATTCGCATAACATTCCCACCTTCTCCAGTGGCGAGTCGATTGCACAGACTACAGGCATGTCGTGCGGGTGGAAACCCGCAGAACCCGCCATGTCACCCGGCGTGACGGTGCCGGGACCGTTCGATTCGCCGTGCTCGCAGGACGATCCGGGCAAACGGAAGATGCCCCACCGGCAGGTTGTACGCAACAGATCAATCGATGTCTGCCGGCAATCCATTTTTTGGCCAGGGCACACTGCTGTCCCACAAATCCCTCTCCCTCCGGGAGAAGGGACGCAAGGTTTGTACAGCCGGTGCTGAATTTCATGGCCTGGCTAATCACCTGCAAGGCTGTGCATAGTGAAGGATTTGCTGATCGTTCAACGGATTTATACGGGACAGCAGTGGTCAGGGCATGTCCTGAAAGCGATAACTGACATGTTCGCCTTCTATCGAAATGTGCCCAAGCCGCTCCAGCTCCCTGACCAGGCTCGCCAACTCGCTCGGCGCCAGCGATTTCTGGAAAATAGCATTGATCGTGTTGGACAGCGTCCTGACCTTGCGTGGCCTGCCACTCCCTCTTGAGACCAGGTTGCGCACGATGGCTTGAGCTTTCGCCTCCTGAGGCGTGGCATTTGACGCCCTGAGGCCTGGTACGTCTGCGACTGCTTCAGACCGCTGCGCCGGGATTCCTTTCGTCCTCAGATACGCGACCAGAGGATCGAAGCCGGTATCCCCGGAAATGATGTGAAAGTACGCATTCGGGTCCGCTTTGGAAAGTTCGCCAATGGTAAAGGCGATATGAAAATCGACGGCGTTTGGTCCCCTGCCGGATATCTGGACATATTCCGCGTTCGCACCCAGCGCCTGGAGCGCCCGCGCAAAATCGAGCGGCACCTTCGTCTGGTTTGCGCCCAGGAACACGACAACCCTGAACGGATGGCCGTTCAATGCCGACAAGCTCTTTGGCTGCACATTTTCGTAATCGATCAGCAAATAATTGGTCTTCAATGTCCAGCCTCGCTCTGGTGCGCTTTCATCAACTTCAGAAGAACCACAGAAAGATGGATTAACCGGTCGCGGTGCACAGGATGCAGCCGCGTGAATCCGCTTGCCTGTGCTCGCACAGTAACATCGGCAGGAAATTGAAAACCTGTCTGGCAGGCAGCACGACTGTATTAATACATTTGTACTAGCGGGATTTCCCGCATTCCGGGTCGTGCCGTGATCACGGCAAGTGCTGGCCGGATCGGGCAAACGACGCATGCAGCAATTGCCTGCTCGAAACGCGTGGCCCACAGGCAGCGCATCAGCGGTTATCGGATACCCGCAGGGCGCACCCTGCGGTCGATGATTTGGCTGCCGTGCCAATCCGTGGCCAATATCCTTTGCAGAACTGCCAGCGCCATAGCGAGTACGTACCGACGCAGCAATCCGCTGCAGGCGTCCCGGGCGCAGCGCAGGGATCTCCTGAGCATTGCAGCTGCGTCACGAGATTGCTTCGTCCCGCCGTGGCCTGCGGTCGTTGCCGGGCGCGCTGTGTAGCTTACAGATCGAAGTGCTGGTGCAGTGCCGGCATCTCCACGTGCGTGTTTTTCAGCAGCCTGGCGAAGGCCTGCATGGAGTCCGGCTCGCCGTGGGTCAGGAAGGTGATATCCGGCTTGTCCGTATGGCGCTGCCAGGCCAGCAGTTCGCTCTGGCCGGCGTGTGCGGAAAAGCCACCGATGGTATGCACCTGCGCCTTCACCGCGTAATCCTCGCCGTAGATGCGGACCGTCTCCGCACCGTCGACGATGCGCCGTGCCAGGGTGCCGTTGGCGGCGTAGCCGACGAATACCACGCTGTTCTGCGCGCGGGCGATGTTGTGCTTCAGGTGATGCACCACGCGGCCGCCGGTGCACATGCCGGAACCGGCCATGATGACCGCGCCGCCGCTGATCTGGTTGATGGCCATGGAATCCGCCGTGTCGCGCGTGAAGTGCAGACCAGGAAAGTCAAAGGGGCCAGCACCGCTGTGGAACAGCGCCGCGGCCTCCGCGTCGTAGCATTCCGGATGGCGGCGGAAGATTTCCGTGGCCGAGATCGCCATCGGCGAGTCCAGGAACACCTGCAGAAACTCCGGCAGTTCCCCGTTCTCCTTGCCCTCGCGCAGGTAGTACAGCAGTTCCTGCGCGCGCTCGAGGGCGAAGGTCGGGATCACCACGTTGCCGCCGCGCTGTGTCGTGGTCCGGATCGCCTCGAACATTTCCTTCACGGAAGGCTGCAGCGCCTTGTGTTCGCGGTCGCCGTAGGTGGTCTCCATGACGACCACGTCGACCTCGGGTGGCGGGTCCGGGTCACGCAGGATCACCCGGCTGCTCGGACCCAGGTCGCCGGAGAACAGCAGGCGCCGCTCGTGTCCGCGCTCCGACAGCTCCAGCAGCAGGCTGGCCGAACCGAGGATGTGCCCGGCGCCGAGAAAGGTGACGCGGATGCCGGGCGCCAGTTCCAGTGGCTGGTGAAATTGCGCCGGCCGGCCGAAATTGTCCATGGCGTTGAGCGCATCCAGAGTCGTGTACAGCGGCACCGACTCCTGGCTGTTCCTGCCGCGGCGCCGGGCGCGCCGGTTGCGATAACGCGCCTCTTCCTCCTGCAGCCCCGCCGCGTCCATCATCACCAGGCGGGCCAGCTCGCGGCTGGCCGCGGTGGTAATGATCTCGCCGGTGAAGCCGCGTTTGACCAGCAGCGGGATGCGTCCGCAATGATCGAGATGGGCATGGGTCAGCAGCAGGGTATCGACGGCGGCCGGGTCGAAGCCGAAGTCGTCGGCATTCTCCTCCTCCATGGCCCGGCCGCCCTGGTAGAAGCCGCAATCCACCAGGATGCGCCGGCCGGCACACTCCACCAGGTAACAGGAACCGGTCACGCCCTGCGCGGCGCCGTGAAAGGAAATCCGCATCACACTCCTCCTCCGTCGAACAGCGGTACGGCACTCTGCTCATACCAGTCGAGGATCCCCTGCCAGGCCTCCTGCGCCGTATCCGCGTACCAGAAGATTTCGCGGTCCTCGCCATCGATCGTGCCCTGCTCCATCAGGAACTCGAAGTCGATGAGCCGTTCCCAGTATGCGCGCCCGACCAGCACCACCGGCAGGGGCTTGATGGTGCGGGTCTGGATCAGCGTCAGCGCCTCGAACAGTTCGTCGAGCGTGCCGTAGCCGCCCGGGAAGGCGACCAGCGCACGGGCACGCTGCATGAAATGCAGCTTGCGCAGCGCGAAATAGCGAAAGCGGAAACACAGGCCCCGGGTCAGGTAGGGATTCGGAAACTGCTCGTGCGGCAGGTCGATATTCAGCCCGACGGTGATGTCGCCGTGTTCGAAGGCACCGCGGTTGGCGGCCTCCATGATGCCCGGCCCGCCACCGGTCATGATCACGAGGCGACCCTTGTCCGGACCGTGATCGTGTGCGGCCACCATGCGTCCGAACTCACGTGCCTCGGTATAGAAACGGCTGTTGTCGAGGACACGCCGGGCGATCTGCAGCCTGCGCTGCAGGGCGGCATCACCCGGCGCCTGCGCAAGCGCGGCCGTCAGCCGGTCCACCTGGCGCCGCGCGGCCGCCGGCTCGGTGATCCGGGTGCTGCCGAACACCACGATGGTGTGTTTGACGCCATTCTCCTTCAGCAGCAGGTCCGGCTTCATGTACTCAAGGTTCAGACGCAGGCCGCGCGCCTCGTCACGCTCCAGGAAACCGGTATCCTGGTCGGCGCGCCGGTAGGCGGGAGATTCCAGCAGGGCCCGGATGGCCTCGGGGGCGTGCGGATCTTCCTCGCCGGGCTTGGGCCGGGCCTCCGGCAGGGGTTCGCGGCGGTGTTCCGGGTGTGGGGGTTGCGGAACCTGCGACGGCTTGAGCGATGTCGTCATCCTGTATCCTCGTGCTGATCCGGGACGGCCCGGTTGCTGCCCTGGTCCACGGCGTGTTCGAATTCATTCGGCCGCGCGGTGCAGCCGCCAGCCCTGCCAACTATAGCCCAGCCGGGTACGACGATGTCACGCGTTGATCTGTGTCATTGCAGGTGGTATGGCAGACCTCCAGAGTACCATTCAGGGCAAACGCCGGGGCGGTGACCACGCTTGCGTGGAGCATGCGCCGGTACTTCCACAATCCGTCCCTGCATACGCCCGTACAACCGCGGCCACGCGTGCTTCAGTGTTTCTTCCCGGGCGGGTAATGATCGAGGACGTCGCTCACCAGCCCGTTGACCAGTTCGTCCAGCTTTTCCGGGGTGTTGCCGTCACCGAGACGCCGGCTGCTGGAACCGCGCCACAGCAGGCTGTCATCGCGGGCATCGTGGATGTCGATCGTCAGTATGGCATCGTCGTAGGTATCGACATCGTAGAGCGGAAATCCGTAGCCGAAACCGAGCGCCGTGTGCCGGCCAAAGGCCCCGTAACCGAACGACACCCCGCTGTCGTAGTTTTCCAGGCCGCTGCGGGTGCCGATCCGGTAGGCCAGCCTGGCATCCCCGCCCTGGCTGACGACCTGGTAGCCGTGCGCCTTCAACCACGCCGCAATGGCCGTGCGAATGCGCCGATCCACCAGCGGGCTGTTGACACGCGGGTCCGCACTCGCCGGTGTCTGCGCTGCCCCGATCCGGAAACTCCGGAGCGGGGAAAAGTCGTAGCCCTGCCGGAAATCGATGTTTGCGGTGGTCGCGCAGGCGCCCAGCAACAGCGTGGCCAGAAGCACCGGGCCAGCACGGGCAAGTTTGGAAAGATTCATCCTTATGCACTCCGCAGCGCTCCGGGAAAGTCCTGATCCACCCCTCGCTGCATAAATAAGGGACCGGCCTGTGAACCAGGGGTTCCGTGATTGTTATAGTCTAGTCCAGCCCGGAAAGCGGGTGTATCCGGACCACACCATGCGCAGCCCGTTCCAGACAAGCGCCCTGCAGGCATGCGGATTTGTCCTGCTGCTGGCGGCCATCGAGCTGTTCGACCGGCTCACCGGTGCCGGCCTGTACCGGCTGGGCGTCCATCCGCGCCGGCTGGACGGGCTGGCCGGCATCCTGTTCGCCCCGCTGATACATGGCAGCTGGGTGCACCTGTTGTCCAACAGTTTCGCCCTGCTGATCCTGCTTACCGTGCTGGGGTACGGCTACCCGAGATCCAGATGGCCGATCCTCGGGCTGATCTGGCTCGGCTCCGGCCTGGGCGTGTGGCTGTTTGCCCGTGACAGCTATCACATCGGATCCAGCGGTCTTACGCACGGATTGATGTTTTTTCTCTTTACGATCGGCGTCCTGCGCCGTGACCGGCTCTCCGTCGCCCTGGCACTTATCGTGTTCCTGCTCTATGGCAGCATGATCTGGGGCATTTTCCCGCAGCAGCCGCAAATTTCCTTTGAAACCCATTTCTTCGGCGCGGTCTGCGGCGTGCTCGGTGCGTTCCTGTTCCGGCACCGTGATCCGGCGCCGCCCGAAAAACACTATGACTGGGAAGGGGAAGAAGAGGACGGGAACGGCGACTGATTCACGGTCCGTGCCGCCGCAAGGCGGAGGCGTCCCGGGACAACGACTACTTGCTGGCGACGGCGCGCGGCCCCGCTGCGCACAGGACGTCCTGCGTCAGCAGGAAGGAAAAGGTGGATCCCTTGCCCGGGATACTGCTGATTTCGATCTGCGCGTGATAGCGGTCCAGCACGTGCTTGACGATCGACAGGCCCAGTCCCGTGCCACCGGATTCACGCGAACGCCCGACATCGACGCGGTAGAAGCGCTCGGTCAGCCGCGGCAGGTGTTGTGGCAGGATACCCGGTCCGGTATCCACTACCTGGAAGCGAACCCCGCCACGCACGGCGGCCAGCGAGACGTGGATCCCGCCACCCGCGGGCGTATAGCGCACGGCGTTCATCACCAGGTTGGAGATGGCGGCGTGCAGATCCTGGCGCTGGCCCTGCACACAGACATCGGGCATCACCGACACCTCGAACTGGTGGCCGCCCATGCCTGCGCTGGCAATCCGGGCCTCTTCGATCACTTCACTGACCACCGTGCTCAGCGAAACCAGCTGTGCGGGCTCGTTCCTGCCCGCTTCGAGGCGCGCCAGGATCAGCAGGTCCTGCAGGATTCGCATCATGCGCTCGCTCTGTCGACGCATGCGTTCCAGCGGCTTCTCCGCCGTCGCGTTGCCGGCTACCTGCGGTTCCAGCTGCTCGATCGAACCCTGCAGCACGGACAGGGGCGTACGCAGTTCGTGCGATGCATTGGCGATGAAATCCCGCCGCATCTGCTCCAGCCGGTAGCCTTCGGTGATGTCGCGCGCCTGTATCAGGTACTTGTCGCCCTCGTAGGGGATCACCCGCAGCAGCAGCCGGCTGTCCAGCCCGGTCGCGGCGGACAACTGCAACGGCTCGCTGTATTCGCGCGTTTCCAGGTAGGTGGCGAAGGACGGGTCGCGTATCAGGTTGACGACGGGCTGGCCGGAATCGGTCTTGCGGATGCCAAGCAGTGCACTGGCCGCATCATTCACCCACTGGATCTGGAAATTCCGGTCCAGCACGACCGTGGCGTCCGGCAACGCGCTGGTCGATGCCCGGAACTGTTTCAGCAACCGCGCGATCTGCTTCTTGCGCTCCGTCGCCTTGCGCTTGCGGACTTCCAGCCGGTAGAAGATATAGCCCCAGATGCCGGGCACGTGATGCGGCAGTTTTTTTGTCTGCTTTCCCAGCCACGAGACCAGCCGCCAGGAGTAATAGAGGTGCCAGCCGACGTAACCGGCCAGGCCGGCCAGCGCCGGCCAGGCGGACAGGCCGAACAGCAGTCCGATGAACCACAGTAACGCCAGCAACCCGAGAACCGTCCAGAACTCCGTGCGCCACGGATACAGGCTGTACACGTTCAGGAACTCCGCGTGCTGAGCCGGTAGCCGGCACCACGCACGGTCTGGACCAGGCCATCCTTGCCATATGGTTCCAGCGCCTTGCGCAGGCGGCGGATGTGGACGTCTACCGTGCGTTCCTCGATGAACACCTGCTGTCCCCACACGGCATCGAGCAACCGGCTGCGCGAGTAGACCCGGTCCGGGTGCGAGAGAAAATACTGCAGCAGCCGGAACTCGGTCGGCCCGAGCTCGATTTCCTGTCCCGCGCTGGTCACACGGTGCATCGCCACGTCGAGCATCAGGTCACCGGCGGCATACTGTTCGTGCTCGCCGCCGCCTCCCTTCTTGCGCAACTGGGTACGGATCCGCGCCTGCAGCTCCTTCAGGGAAAACGGTTTCACCAGGTAATCGTCGGCGCCACCGTCCAGGCCGGCCACCCGGTCGTTGACCTCGCCGCGGGCTGTCAGCATGATCACCGGCAGCTCGCGCCAGGTTTCCTGGCGCCGCAGCTGACGCAGCCAGTTCAGGCCGGTGGTATCCGGCAACATCCAGTCCAGCAGGACGAGATCGGGAGCGGAACCTTCGAGCTGCTGACGCGCCTCGGCCACGGAACCGGCCTGGAGAATTTCGTAGCCGGCCTGCTCCAGCGAATCGGCAAGCATCTCGCGCAGGTCGGTTTCATCTTCAACCACCAGGATCAGCGGCCTGCTCGCCGCCGAGGAGGATGCGTCAGTTGCCGGTTTCCTGCCCGTGCTCATTGATAGTGGTATGCCGTACATCCCTGCCCTCGACCAGGTACACGATGTATTCACAGATGTTCTTGGCATGGTCGCCGATGCGCTCCAGTGCGCGGACCACCCAGATCAGAGACTGGAATTCCTCGACATCCTCGGGATCCTTCTTCATGTGCTGGATCAGGTCGGTGATCAGCCCCACGTAGCGCTCATCGACATCGGCATCGCGCCGGGTGGTGGTAACGGCGGCCGCCATGTCCATGCGCACAAAGGCATCCAGGGTATCATGCAGCATGTCCAGCACCATCTTGCCCATGGCATCGATCTGCTGCATCAGTACATCCATGTTCGGGAAAGAGGACTCGGTGATCTCGCTGGCCACCCAGGCGATCTTCTCCGATTCGTCACCGATGCGCTCCAGGTCGGTGATGGTCTTGATCATGGCCATGACCATGCGCAGGTCACTGGCTGCAGGCTGGCGCCGCGCCAGGATATAGGTACAGTCCTCGTCGATACTGACTTCCTGGGCGTTCACCCGGTGGTCGGTACGAATCACGTATTCGGCCAGCTCGGGGTTCAGTTCCTTGAGTGCAGTCAGTGCATCCGTGACCTGGCGCTCGACCATGGCACCCATGGAGACAACCCGGTTACGCAGGCTCTCCAGTTCACGATCAAAACGATGGTGGATGTGCTCGCCCAGATTCGTGGGTGCCATTTGATTACCTGCAAATAACGTGGTGGAAGTGTAATAATAAATTATTACACATATGTGACAGAAATTCCGGAGCTGCCGGCAATGCACGGACGGTCGTACCCGGGCGCCGGATACAGGCACAGCGTCGGCCGTCATGCTGCACCTGCCGGGCCGCACCGCGCACCTCCCGGCACGCGCCGTTGTTGCTGGCGTCTGCTGACGACAGCAGCGGCCCCGCAGCCCCCCTGGTCTTCCCGCCGCCGCCACGCGGCATGGCACTGCCGGGCAGCGCGGCGCCACCCGGAACGGCAACGGCGTGCCCGCCTGCCTGCATGCGCGGCCGGCACGGGTATCCGGCACGCCGGCCATGGCCGTCTCGGTACAATGCAACATATTGTATTATAAGCTAGTTATAATACCTGTCCCCGACAGTGGGAGGCGCGCCCGCAGCAGGTTCGCCGGCGTGTGCGGCCCGGCCTGGAGGCAGGCAGGGCAGGATGGTTGCAGCACCACCGGCAACAGTGGAACGCCCGCCCCTGCCGGAGAACGCGGCGACCCGTTGCCGATTGCCGGGTTCACAAAACTGTCATATTTCACGCGTACTCTCCCCGTAGCACAACAGGCGCCCTGGCAAGGCAGGTAACCAGCCTGAAACCTGGAGGGTCGGGAAATCGGGTGCGGTGCAGGATGGCCCGGAGGTCCGGGCCGAAGGCGGTCCGCTGCTGCAGAAGATACTGTATTGCGGGTGTCCATCTCCCCGGTACCGGAACCACGGATTTCCTGGACTGATCACTGTACGGAATCACGACGAAACAATCATCGCAGGCCTGGCCGCAACGGGGAATCGCGGACCTGCACCAGCCTGCTGCCACGGCATTTCACAATTCAACGTCAACCGTGCCTGAACCGGATGCATTGATTGAAGCACTGAAAGGAATGCGCAGGAATCCGGGTACCGGGCACAACAGGCATTTTTCACGTAACCGAGAGGAAGCAACATGAAGATGTTCACAAGCAGTAACCGCAGTGTACGTATGTTCGTGCTGGGCCTGTCCATGGCCGCCTTCGTGCAGGGCCCGGCAATGGCCGACGTCACGGCAATCGCCGGCGCCGGCGCCACTTTCCCGTATCCGGTCTATGCCAAGTGGGCAGAGGCCTATGCAGCCAAAACCGGCGTCAAGCTCAACTACCAGTCGATCGGCTCCGGTGGCGGCATCAAGCAGATCGTGGCCAAAACCGTGGATTTCGGTGCCTCCGACGCGCCACTGAAGCCCGCGGCCCTGAAGAAGGACGGCCTCATGCAGTTCCCGACGGTCATGGGCGGTGTAGTTCCGGTCGTGAATATCCCGTCGGTCAAGGCCGGTGAGCTGAAACTCAGCCCCACGGTACTGGCGAACATCTACCTGGGCAAGATCAGCAAGTGGAACGACCCGGCCATTGCCGACCTGAACCCGGGCATGAAACTGCCGGCCACGGCCATCACCGTGGTGCACCGTTCGGACGGTTCGGGCACCACCTGGATATTCACCAACTACCTGTCCAAGGTCAGCGCGGAGTGGAAGAACGAGGTCGGCAACGAGAAGTCCGTCGCCTGGCCGGCAGGCGTGGGCGGCAAGGGCAACGAGGGTGTCGCTTCCTACGTGAGCCGGATCAAGGGCTCGATCGGCTACGTGGAATACGCCTATGCCCTGCAGAACAAGATGGCCCATGCCAAACTGCAGAATGCGGCCGGCAGGTTCGTGGACCCGGACAACAACAGCTTCCAGGCCGCCGCCGCCAGTGCCGACTGGGCCCATGCGGACGGTTTCTACATGGTGCTGACCGATCAGCCGGGTGACCAGAGCTGGCCGATCACGGGAGCCACCTTCATCCTGGTGCACACCACCCAGGAAAAACCGGCAACCGGCAGTGCGGTCCTGCGCTTCTTCGACTGGGCCTATGCCAATGGTGACAAGATGGCATCCGATCTGGACTACGTACCGATGCCGGACAGCGTCGTGAAGCTGGTCGAACAGGCCTGGACCCGCCAGGTCCTGGGTCCGGACGGGAAAACCGTTTACAACTCTGGCATGTAATGTCCGGTATGCAATAATGGGCAGTATGACCACGGGACGGGCGCAAACGAGATGCTGACACGACCGGAGCGCTCCGCCAGCGCCCGCCCCGTGGTGGCCGAGGAAACCGGCACGTCCACGTCGCACCTCAGGCGCGCCGGACTTCGTGACAAACTGTTCCGCGGGTCAACCCAGGTCTCAGCCGCGACCGTCTTCCTGCTGGTCCTGGCCATCGTGCTGTCACTGGCCTTTGGCGCAAGCCTCGCATTCCGGAAGTTCGGCTTCGGCTTTTTCGTCTCGACCGACTGGAACCCGGTCACGGAGCAGTTCGGCGCCGCGGCCCCCATCTACGGCACCCTGGTCACCTCGATCATCGCCATGCTGATCGGCATCCCGCTCAGCTTCGGCATCGCCCTGTTCATCACCGAGCTGGCCCCGGCCTGGCTGAAGCGGCCCATCGGCACCGCCGTCGAACTGCTGGCCGCGATTCCCAGCATCATCTACGGCATGTGGGGCCTGTTCATCTTTGCGCCCTGGTTCGCGGAACTGCAACCCGTGATCCAGGAAAAGCTCGGCTCCATACCGGTCATCGGTTCCCTGTTCGAGGGCCCGCCGATGGGCATCGGGATATTCACCGCCGGGCTGATCCTGGCGATCATGGTGGTCCCCTTCATCACGGCGGTCATGCGCGATGTCTTTGCCCTGGTTCCCACCGAGTTGCGCGAGTCGGCCTACGGGCTGGGCGCCACCACCTGGGAAGTGGTCTGGAACGTGGTGCTGCCGTACACCAAGGTCGGCGTCATCGGCGGCGTCATGCTCGGGCTGGGACGCGCACTCGGCGAAACCATGGCGGTTACCTTCGTCATCGGCAATGCCCAGCGCATCAGTACCTCCCTGTTCATGCCGGGCAACACCATCTCTTCGGCGCTGGCCAACGAGTTCACCGAGGCGGTCGGTGACACCTACACCTCCTCGCTGCTGGCGCTGGGCCTGATCCTGTTCATGATCACGTTTATCGTGCTCGCGATTGCCCGCCTGTTGCTGGGTCGGGTCGGCGGGCGCGTCTGAGGCCGGCCGCATGAACCTGTACCAGCGGCGGCGGCTCACCAACGCGATCAGCATGACCCTGTCGGTACTCGCGACCGGCGTCGGCCTGCTGTTCCTGTGCTGGATCCTGTGGACCCTGCTGCGCCATGGCCTGCCCTACCTGAGACTGTCCACGTTCGTGGAGAACACCCCGCCACCCGGCAGCCAGGGCGGACTGGGAAATGCCATCGTCGGCAGCATCATCCTGACCGTGGGTGGCGTCCTGATCGGCACGCCGCTGGGCATCCTGGCCGGCACCTACCTGTCGGAGTTCGGACGCGGATCCCGGCTGGCGATGGTCGTGCGCTTTGTCAATGACGTGCTGCTGAGTGCGCCGTCCATCGTCATCGGCGTGTTCGTCTACGAAATCCTGGTACGCACCATGGGGCACTTCTCCGCCTGGGCCGGTACCGTGGCGCTCGGTCTCATCGTGATCCCGATCGTGGTGCGCACCAGCGAAGACATGCTGCGGCTGGTATCCGATACCATGCGCGAGGCCGCTTCGGCGCTCGGCGCACCGCAATGGAAGGTCATTACCAACATCGTTTACCGCGCGGCCCGGCCGGGTATCCTGACGGGCATCCTGCTGGCCGTGGCCCGCATCAGCGGTGAAACGGCACCGCTGTTGTTCACCGCGCTGAACAACCAGTTCTGGAGTACCCGGCTGGACCAGCCCATTGCCAACCTGCCGGTGGTCATCTTCCAGTTTGCCATGAGTCCCTACGAGGACTGGCAACACCTGGCATGGGCCGGCGCGCTCATCATCACGTTCAGCATCCTCACCCTGAACATTCTCGCCCGCACTTTCCTGCGCGGGCGTCGCCAGTGAGCCATGCATATGAGTACAATGTACCGCGACATGAACGGGAAAACGGATCGCCAGGTGGATATCGCCGCCCCCGCGCCGAGCATCCGGCAGGCTAATACCCTGCCGGCGGACATGGAAAGCAAGATCGCGGTCCGCGATCTCAATTTCTTTTACGGGCGTTTCAAGGCGCTCGACTCCATCAACCTGGAGATACCGCCGAACCGGGTGACGGCCTTCATCGGCCCGTCCGGCTGCGGCAAGTCCACGCTGCTGCGCAGCTTCAACCGCATCTACGAACTCTACCCGGAACAGTCGGCCACCGGCGAAGTGCTGCTGGACGGGGAAAACATCCTCGACCGGCACTACAACCTCAACCGCCTGCGCTCCAAGGTGGGCATGGTATTCCAGAAGCCCACGCCATTCCCCATGTCGATCTACGAGAACATCGCGTTCGGCGTGAGCCTGTACGAACGCCTGCCGCGACACGCAATGGATGAGCGGGTGGAGTGGGCGCTCCGCAAGGCGGGGCTCTGGGACGAGGTGAAGGACAAGCTGCGCCAGGACGGTACGCGCCTGTCCGGCGGTCAGCAGCAGCGCCTGTGTATCGCCCGCGCCGTCGCGGTCAAGCCCGAGGTGCTGCTGCTCGACGAGCCCGCCTCGGCCCTGGACCCGCTCTCCACACTGATGATCGAGGAATTGATCGATGAACTCGCGTCCGATTACACGATCGCGATCGTGACCCACAACATGCAGCAGGCCGCACGCGTGTCCGATTTCACCGCGTTCATGTACCTGGGCAAGCTGGTCGAGATCAACACGAGCGACATCATCTTCACCAAGCCGCGCGAGAAGGCCACCGAGGATTACATCACCGGCCGCTACGGCTGATCCCGCCCGCCGCCAGCACGGCGACCGGGGACTGACGGGACCGGCCGGTCAGGTGGAGGCGTGATAGCGTGCGAGAATGCGCCGCACGAGATCACTGCGCACCACGTCCGCAGCCTCGAATTCGTGCACATAGACACCGCGCAGGCCCTGCAACCGCCGCGCCGCCTCCGCGAGGCCTGAACGTCCGGAAATATCGGTCTGCACGGGATCGCCATTGATCACCACCCGCGCGTTCTCGCCGATCCGGGTCATGAACATCAGCAATTGCGTGCGGGTGCAGTTCTGCGCCTCGTCGAGGATCACGAAGGCGTCATCGAAGGTCTTGCCGCGCATGAACGCGAGTGGCTCGAACACGATGCGTTCGTTCTTCAGTGCGCAGTCGACCACCCCGCGACCCAGCAGGTCGCAGAGATAGCTGCGGAACGTGCTGAAATAGGGATCGAGCTTTTCCATCACCTTACCCGGCAGGAAGCCCAGGTGTTCGCCGGATTCCAGCGCGGGGCGGGTGAAGACGATCTGCCTGACGCTGCGCCGTTCCAGGTGTTCTGCGGCCAGTGCGGTCGCGCACCAGGTCTTGCCGGTGCCGGCCGGTCCGAGTCCGAAGGTGAGCTGGTGGGACCTGATTGCGGAGATGTACTGTCCCTGCGCCTGGTTCCTGGCCCGTACCAGGGAATGCCGTTCTTCGTCCTGACTCCTGCCGCGCGTGCGCTGGGAAAATGCGCTGATATCGATGATGACATCGTCCATGACCTGCGCATGGTCCTCGAAATTCCGCCGCGCCTTCCGGTCCGCCCTGCTCCTGCCCCTGGTATTTTTCGCCATACGCCGCACCTCCCGGGCTCAGTGACTGCATACCCCCGGCCCGTCCCCGGCAATCCGCCGGGGACGGGCCGCTCGAAACCGGGCCGGCCCCGCTTCACACCGCGTTGCGCGGGCCGGCCCAGAACTGTACATCCGTTTCCAGAAACTCGTGGTACTTCATGTAGTGCGAACCGTCGCAGGAGAATGTCAGGCCGACGCTACCATTGAAGATATTGAGCGAACCCGACCGCAGGTACACCGTGTCGTCGAGGAAACGCAACTGCCGGAACCGTTCGAGCACCGGCAGCACTGCATGCTCCGGCACGGCAGCCAGCTCCGGGTAGACATGTGGCAGCCAGGCGCTGCACAGGTCGGGACCGGTCAGCTCATCCAGCCCCAGCAGGCGGTAGTGATACGGATCATCGGTCAGCCACACGGTGGCGCAGTTGCCGGAAAAGTGCAGCTTGCCGTGAAATACGCCGTGTCCGGTGATCAGCTCGCCCAGCCGCCTGAGCACCGTATCGACGTGCAGGTCCGCAAGACTCTCCGGGCGGGGCTGGCGCAACCGGCCGTTGCGGATGTCCGGGTTACCCCTGGACTGCCGCCACCGGCCTGCATCCCGGCAGTTCGCGCCGCTATGCGGCAGTTGCTGCAGGTCGAAATCCGCGCCGAGAAACCCGACCCGCTGCAGGTTACGGTCGCGGATCACCTGGATGGCAGTGATCGACGGACGCTGGCTGTGCCTGCCGATACAGGCGTCGGACAGGCGGAAGTCGGAAACCCCGATGAGATCCTGCAGGTAGTGACTGCCGGAATGGTCGCATGCGTACCGGCTGTGATCGACACCGTGACGGCCGACACTGGCGGTGACCTGCTGACCCGCGTCATCCAGCACGTAGAGACACCTGCAGAACGGAAGCTGTTCGATTTCATCGACCAACAGGAATTCGAGGACGTTGCGTAACTCGATGAGCGGCCCCAGGCGCTGCGCCGCCCTGAACATCGGAACGGTCAGCAGATCGGTCAGCATCTCGCGCTGGCGCGCAACGGCTGCTCCGGACGAACGGAATGTCGAGCTGGATACCTGCGTGGAGAAGAGCTCGGACATGGACGCAGTGTAGAACCGCCGCATGACCGTAGTGTGACAAGCGGGCGTACCCGTCGGGGTCGTCATACCCGTGGCCTTCCCGAGCAGGCCCCGCCCTGCCGTTCGTTACGGCCTGCACACCTGCATGCTGCCCGGACAGGGCGTCGAGTCACCGGGTCACATCCCCCACACACCTGCGGATGTCACAGTCCTGTCATATTTCTATCACAATTCTGAAATATTACCAATGTAATTTACGCGCAATTCAAAGCGGGTTAACTGGTGCATGGATAGAACCAGGACTGACTGCACTGCTTTGTACCCATTGCCCGCCGGCGCGCGGGTTGAATGACCATCCAGGCCCCGGCCTGGTTTTTCTTATCCATGACCCGAGGAACCCAACCATGCAAAACAGCAAACTTGCGCTAGCGATTGCGACAGCCATGGGCCTGCTCAGCCTGAATGCCGTGGCCAGCCAGAACACCACCGTGGGTGGCAAGACATATATCGATTTCACCAGCATTGACCAGAAAAGTGACGGCGTAAAAACCAGTAACAGCGGTATCGGCGCGGACGTCAAGCGCTTCTACCTGGCCATCGACCACAGGTTCAATGACATGTGGTCGGCGAACCTGACAACCGATTTCAACTACGTCAGTAACGATTCCGAGACCCAGCTGTTCGTGAAGAAGGCCTACGTGCAGGCCGCATTCTCGGATGCCTTCAAGCTGCGTGCCGGCTCCGCCGACCTGCCCTGGGTGCCCTACGTGGAGCACCTGTATGGCTACCGCTGGGTGGAGAATACCCTGATCGATCGCCTGAAGTTCGGGACATCCGCCGACTGGGGCCTGCATGCCGGCGGCAAGCTGGGCGACGGGATGTTCGACTATGCCGCGTCCGTCGTCAACGGCAACGGGTACAAGAAGCCAACCCGCTCCAAATCCGTCGACTTCGAGGGCCGCATCGGCATTCACCCCGTCGATGGCGTGACACTGGCTGCCGGCTACTATGACGGCAAGCTGGGAAATGAAACATACGGCGGCCCCTCCACCCGTGACGCCAGTCGCTGGGACCTGACAGGTGCCTACCAGAACGACCTGTTCAACGTCGGAGCCGAGTATTTCAGCGCCAAGGACTGGGGTAATGCCGTGCTGACTGCCAACCCTTCCGACAAGGCGGACGGCTATTCCCTGTGGGGCAGCGTGAAGCCGATGGAAAAGGTGGCCCTGTTTGCCCGCTACGACCATGCCAAGCCGAACAAGGACACTGCGCCGTCACTGAAGGACACCTATTACAACCTCGGTGTTGCCTACCAGGCCTACAAGAACGTGGACCTGGCGCTGGTCTACAAGCACGACAAGGTCGAGAACGGCTCCATCAGTACCAGCAACGGCACCATTGGTGGCTCCAACGACGGGACCTACAGCGAAATCGGTGTCTTTGCGCAGGTCAAGTTCTAGCCGGTAGCGACTGGCAGCGCCCTGACGGCACCGGACCGGGAATCCTGCAGTGGATACCGGGGCCGGTTCCCGGCCATCCCTCCCCGGGGAAGCCGGGAACCGGCCCGGTTTATTTCCGGTAGTGCTCGTTCTGCCGCTCGATGTGGCGGGTCAGTTCCACCTGCTGGAAGTTCATGTTGCGCAGGATGCGATGCACGTTGCGCATGATCGCGCGCATCACCTTGTAAACGATGTCGCGATCATGGTCCAGCAGGCCCTCCAGCGCGCTCCGGTCGAGCCGCAAGAGTTCGCAGTTACCAATGGCCCGCAGGCTGGCGGAGTGTTCCACGCCATCCAGGAATCCGAGGGCACCGAGGATATCACCCGCACGCAGGATGTGCAGGCCGACCGGGTCGCCCGAAGCGGCCTGGGCGACCGCCTCCATGTTCCCCTTGACCAGCACGTACAGGCAGTCGTCCTTCTGGCCCTCCCGGAGCAGGTAGGAACAGTCCTTGATTGCGCACGCCGACATGACCCCGGCCAGTGCCTCGCACTGCGCGTCGTCCAGTTCCTCGCCCAGCGGGGAACCCTGGACCACGGCGGCATTGACCGGCAATTCCGTGCAATCTGCAGCGCTCATGTACCCCTCCGGTCGTTGTTGTTCTGTCAGTGTCCTGTCACGGTGAATGCGGCGTGCGCGAACTGACGACATGGCGCACCATCTGGCCGACGAGCAGCAGCACGCCCGTTGCCAGCACCAGGCCGAGCGCGAACCCGGTCAGGGGCGTATCCGCCGGCATCCCGGCCATGTGTTGCACGCCCTGGTACAGGGCCAGGCTGCCGAACAGCGCATGCAGGAACCAGGATGTGGCGCCGATGGCCACCGTGATGACCACTACGATCAGCACCAGCATCAGTGCCGGCGTGATATCGACCTGGAACCAGCGGATACCCGCCGCGCCCAGCAGGATCCCCGCCACGAACAGCCCCATGAACAGTCCGTGTCCATGCAGCCCGTGATCATCACGCCGCGCCGCCCAGTAGCCGGCGGCGATAGCCACCAGCAGGTGATCGATGCCGGTAGCCGGGTGCATGAATCCGTCGACCAGCCCGGCCCCGGCGTGCCCGGGATGCGCCGAGGCCAGTGGTGCAACCAGCAGCAGGATGGCAGTGATCAAAATCTTGCAAATTGAGTTCAGTGACATATCTTCTCCAGCTCAGGGTTGATGATTGGTGGAATAGCCGTCGGGCTCAGCGCACCTTGACCTTGATCAGTTCCTCGCCATCCGGATCGGTGACGTGCACGGCGCAGGCAATGCACGGGTCGAAACTGTGGATGGTGCGCAGGATCTCGACGGGCTGTTTCGGGTCATACAGCGTGTGGTTGTCGGCCAGTGCTGCCTCGTAGGCACCCGGCTGGCCGTTCGGGTCGCGCGGGCCCGCGTTCCAGGTGCTCGGAACCACCGCCTGGTAGTTCTTGATGATCTCGTCCTCGATCACGATCCAGTGCGCCAGCCCGCCGCGCGGCGCCTCCATGAAGCCGACCCCGCGGGCCGTCTTCGGCCAGCTCGATGGTTCCCACAACTTCTCGTTGAAGGTCTTGGTGTCGCCGGCCTTGATGTTTGCCACCAGGTGGTCATACCAGGTCTGCATGTGGTCTGCGATGATCTTGGTCTCCAGCCCGCGTGCCGCGGTACGGCCCAGCGTGGAAAACAGCGCCTGCACCGGGACGTCCAGCTTGCCCAGCGTCATGTTGACCAGTTCCTTGGTCTGCTCATGGCCAGTGGCATACAGCATCAGCACGCGTGCCAGTGGCCCGACTTCCATCGCGTGTCCCTTCCAGCGCGGCGACTTCAGCCAGGAATAGGACTGGTCCACGTCCAGTGCACGATACGGCGGCTGCGGCCCGGTGTAGTTCAGGCTGGTCTCTCCGTCGTAGGGATGCAGACCGTTCTCCTTGCCGGTCGAGTAGTCGTACCAGGAATGTGCCACGAACTCCTGGATTTCGTCGCTGGCGTTCATGTCGACCGGGTGAATGGTAGACAGGTCGCGATTGAGGATGGCTCCACCCGGGATCAGGAAAGAGGCCGGATCGTTCATGCCGTGTTCGGGGAAATCCCCGTAGGTAAGGAAGTTGCCGAGTCCTTCCCCGCGCCCGCCCCAGTCCTTGTAGAAGCCGGCGATCGCGAGCAGATCGGGAATGTAGACCTGGTCGACGAAATCACGCATCTGCGTGATGATCCGCTGCACCTGCGCGAGCCGCTCGGCATTGATGGCGGAGTCCGAATTGAGATCAATCGGGCAGGCAACCCCCCCGACCAGGAAATTCGGATGCGGATTCTTGCCGCCGAAGATGGCGTGCAGCTTGGCGGCGTCCCGCTGCCAGGCCAGCGCATCGAGGTAGTGCGCGACGGCCATCAGATTGGCCTCCGGCGGCAGTTTGTAGGCCGGGTGGCCCCAGTAGGCGTTGGCAAAGATTCCCAGCTGACCGGATTCCACGAAGTCCTTGAGCTTCTTCCTGACGTCGGAGAAGTACCCGGGCGAGGAACGCGAATAGTTGCTGATGGACTGGGCCAGGTCCGAGGTCGCCTTGGGGTCGGCTTGCAGTGCGGAAACCACGTCCACCCAGTCGAGTGCATGCAGGTGATAGAAATGCATGACGTGGTCATGGATGTACTGCGCACCGCTCATGAGGTTGCGGATCAGCTGGGCATTCGGCGGAATTTCGTAATCCAGCGCATTCTCCACTGCGCGGATCGATGCCAGGCCGTGCACCAGCGTGCAGACACCGCAGATGCGCTGTGCAAACGCCCAGGCGTCGCGCGGATCGCGTCCGCGCAGGATGATCTCGATGCCACGCACCATGGTGCCGGCCGAGTATGCCTTGGCAATTCGGTCACCGTCCATTTGCGCCTCGATGCGCAGGTGGCCTTCGATGCGGGTAATAGGATCAACAACGACGCGCTCGGTCATAGCTCACTCTCTCATCGGGGTTCGAGAAATTCCGCCAGGGTGCGGTACTGGTAGTCCTGCTCCGTGCCGGCGTTCTCCGCCGCCGTGTCGATCGACTCGCAGGTACGCGCCATGCGGCTGCTGACGGCCGCCTGCCAGGCCGGTCCGCCGGGCATCTGGTCAGCCGGCGTAATGGCGGCTACCGCGGCACGGGCCACGAAGTAGCCGGCCTGGTCCTTCCAGTCACACTCCGCACCACAGCGGTTGTGGCTTTCGATCGCTGCGGTGCGCGCGGTATGCAGCGCCGTGGCAAGTTCACTGGCGGAGGCGTCGGACTTTGCCGCCACCTGTGCCACTCGGGTAACCCGCTCGTCGCTGCAAAGATCCAGCACGTGCCCGACAAAGCGGGCGGCCAGCGCGCGCTGCCTGGCAGCATCCAGCCCGGAGACCAGTTGCCTGAACTTCACGTCGTTGGTAATCGTGGTCATCTGTGTTCGCTCCGCCGGTTCAGTCATCGGACAGGTGTGCGGCAATCGTCTCGGTCAGGCTCAGGACCGGGATATCCATGCTGTTTTCTTCCAGACCCTCTTCCAGCTGTATGCGACAGTTGGAACAGGCCGATACCAGTGCATCAGGCTGCACGGCATTGAGCTGGGCCTGCTTGCGCTTGAAAGCCTTGAGCCGCAGTTCGTCGGCACGCTCGTTGGTGCTGACGCCGCCGCCCGCGCCGCAGCACCAGTTCATGGTGCCGTGCTCCGGCATCTCGACAAAATTCTCCGCGACCATGTTGAGCAGGTTGCGCGGCTGCTCCGCCACACCGCCACGGCGCGTGATCTGGCAGGGATCGTGATAGGTCAGTTTCTGCGTTTCCTTGCTGCTGACCTTGAGGCGGCCCTGCTTGCGCAGGTCGTCGAGGAGTTCCAGGATGTGCACCACCTTGAAGTTGAACGCCTTGCCGACCAGGTTCGGGCCTTCCCAGCGAATCGCGAAGTAGGCATGCCCGCATTCCGGGCTGATGACATTCTTCACCTGCAGTTTTTCCGCGGCATCGACGACGCGCTGCACCAGCTCGGCGGCCAGTTCGGACACCCCGATCTGGATGCCGCTGTTGGTCGCCTCGAAGGCCTCGCTGGAAATGGTCCAGCTCACGTTGGCGCGCTCGAAGATCCTGGCGATGGCGCTGATGAATTCCGGGAAGTTCATGATCTCCATGGATGACAGCAGCACCATGTAGTCGGCCCCCTGGACATCCACCGGGATTTTCAGTCCAGACTCCTGCTCGGCATTGCGGATCTGTGCCTGCAGGGCCGGCAGCTTCACGCCCATGGGACTGCCGATGGTGATTGCCCGCCGGGTGGCGCCGACCAGGCCCTCCGGCGCATGTCCTGCCGCCGCCATCCCCTCGCGCATGCGGCGGATCATGTAGGCAATGTCATTACCGACCGGGCACACCATGGAACAGCGGCCACACATCGTGCAGCTGTCGTACACGTACTTTTCCCAGTCCCCCAGTTCGGCGTCGGTCACCGGCTTGCTCAGCCCGAACGCCTTGGCGTAGCGGCCCCAGAAGGTGTACTCCTGTTTCCAGACCCGGCGCAGCGGTTCCAGCTTGTGAATCGGCGTGTACTCCGGGTTACCGGTCTCGGTATAGAACAGGCAGGCCTGGGCACACAACCCGCAGCGTACACAGCTGCTGAAAAAAGTAGCCACCGGGGCATCGATCTGCTCCTTGAATGCGTGTATTCCCTGTTCCAGGCTGGCGCTCATGCGTTCACCCCCCTGCGGCCGGCGATTGCGCCGTTGTAGTAGCGCCCGAGAAACAGCGTGAATGCGTGCATCAGCTTGGTGAACGGAAACACGATCATGAGCAGTTCCACGCTGCCGATATGCAGCGCCATCAGCAATGGCGGCGCCAGCCCGACACGGTGAAACGCCAGGTATCCCGTGATGAGCGGCAGGATGGTCAGCAACCATGCCACGTAGTCGGAGGGACGCGACAGAAAGCGCATGACCTTGTGGGTGATACGGTGGAACAGCACCGCCAGCAGGGTGATGATGCTGACCACGGTCAGCGCATCGATGAACTGGGTCGGTAACGACGGCCAGTAGACCCCGAACACGTCGTGCAGCAGCAGGATGTGCGGCGCGAAGAAAAACAGCGCAAGGAAGAATCCGGCGTGAAAGATATAACCCGCGACGACGTTGAAACTGGAGCGCTGCAGGGTGCCACGGTCCGGTATGCTGCGGGATATGATGGTACGCAGGCCGCCGATCACTTCGGAACCGCGCGCCTCGGCCAGGTCCGGCTTGCGTCCCAGCAGCAGGATTTCCAGGATACGTACTGCCACACCGACCACGAAAACGACCGTCGCGAACTGCAGCGCCGGACCACGAACCCACATCAGCAATTCAGCCGGTGTCATGATTTGTCCCCCTTCTCCAGGTCATCGATGCCGACCTTGCTGTGTGTCTTCCGCATGTGGGCACGCTTGCTCCGGTTCAGTGCGCCGAGTGCGACCCCGGCCGCGGCGCCGGCACCGATGGCGTAAACCGCGGTACGCGTGATATCGCCGGTCGGCGTGGAGAGCGCCTTGTAGAAACCGCCACCGTCCCAGAAATCCGGCTCCGAACAACCCAGGCAGGGATGACCGGACTGGATGGGGAAACTGGTGCCTTCGTTCCACTTGGTGGTGGCACAGGCGTTATAGGTGGTCGGCCCCTTGCAACCCAGCTTGTACAGGCACCAGCCCTTCTTCGCGCCTTCGTCGTCGAAGCTGTTTGCAAACAGCCCCTTGTCGTAGAACGGGCGCCGGTAGCAACGGTCGTGAATGCTCTTGCCGTAGAACGCCATCGGGCGCCCCAGGCTATCCAGCTCGGGCAGCTTGCCGAAGGTCAGGAAGTGCGCCAGCACGCCGGATATCACCACCGGGATCGGTGGACAACCCGAGACGTTGATGACCGGCTTGTTGGTGACATCGACGGGATCCGTCTGCCCGGTCTCGTCGACGGTAAAGGTGTTCGGCAGGCGGTTGCCGTATTCCTTGAGAAAGGCGGTCACCGAACGCGCTTTGGTGGGGTTCGGATCAGCGTATGGTATGCCGCCGAATGCCGCACAGGTGCCGACCGCAATGATGGCCGCGGCGCCGGCCGCCGTTTCCAGCAGCATGTCCATGTTGCTGACGCCGGCGATGGTGGAAAAGCCCGGATTCCCCACCGGGATGGAACCATCCACGACCAGCAGGTACTTGCCGTAGTTCTCCTTCATGGCCGTCTTGCGGTCCTCCTCGGCGGCGGTGCCGGAAGCGGCCTGCAGGGTGTGGTGGTAGTCCAGCGAGATGGAGTTGAAGATGAGGTCTTCGATGGTCGGGGAGTGCGAGCGCGTCAGCGACTCGGTACAGCCGGTGCATTCCTGGAACGACAGCCAGATCACCGACGGGCGGCGCGCCTTTTCCAGTGCCGCGGCAATCTTCGGCACCATGGCCGGCGGCAACGCCATGAGCGAAGCCGTCGCCGCACAGAATTTCAGAAAGCCGCGCCTGGATACGCCACGTGCGCGCAACGCCTCACCTATGGTCTGGTCTTTCGTCACAGCACGTATCCTCCTGTCCGTGTTATTCCTGTAGCCGCGAGTCCAGTTCCTGCAACCCGTACCGGATGTCTGCTTCCTGGGACCGCACCAGTGACGGTACCAGGCAAATCTCGATATAGCGTCCGATTACCTCGCCTTCCTGGTTCCGGTGCAGGCTCATCCACACCCCGGGATAGCGTGTTTCGATCAGTTCACTGGGCCCCAGCGCGGACATGCTCACCTGCACCTCGCCCCGGCCCAGGGTTTCGGCAATCCGCTCCTCCTCACCGGGACCGAGCGGAATGGCACGCAGGTCGATGACGGTTTCGGCACCCTGCTCAAGCAATGCCTGCAGCGCGTGGCGTACCTCGTGCAGCAACGGGATAACGTTGCCGGTCGCGGCACTGCCCGGAACGGAGTGGCACGCGTCATCGATGTGCGGCAGCACGGCTGCGCTACCCGGTGAACAACAGGCCGCGGTTGCGGAAGCGGGTGAACAGCGATTCCGTCGCCAGCGCGGCATCCCAGCCCTCGAGCAATTCCTCGATGGCCTGCCCGGCCCGCGGCAGTGCCTGTTGTACGGATTCGCTGAGCGTATGCCCCCACGCCACGGTTTCGGGCTGAATCGCGACCAGCGCACGATGCGCGGGGATGGTTTCGGTCAGCAGCGTGATCGCCAGCAGGTCGCCCAGACTGACTTCATGCACGCTGCGCCCGGGACGCCCGGCAAATTCGTCCATATCTGCCCCCTCGAACACCCGCACGGTGCCGGGCGGGGCATTCAGCTGTGACGCATCGATCACCACCAGCCGGCCGGCCTGTTCCAGCAGCGGTGCGAGCGTGAAACTCAGTGTACCACCATCCACCAGGTTGTACTGTTCCGCCCAGGAGGTGTTGCAGCGCAGGTAATCGAGCATATGTACACCAACACCTTCATCTGCAAGCAAGGTATTGCCGACGCCAAGTATCAGTGTATTCTGATGCATCAATTACCCCTCTGGACCGGACCCATATCTAGCGCATGCTGTTCCATGCTTTATTGACGACCGTCAATTCGCCTGCGGTTTTTTCATGGTTTATTGACAACTTCGACACTAATTGCGGCCGACCCGCCGCGGGGGTAGCCTGTGTGCTTGGGAATCCCGATGCAAATCCAGTCGATAGAAGGGTTTACCGCGCACTGTAACGCCCGGGGCGTGACACGTGACGTGAGCCTGTTCATGCTGCAGGATACCGACGTTGCCGTTGACGATTACGTCGTGGTTCATGTCGGTTATGCCATCCAGAAGATCACACCCCAGGAAGCACAGAGCGCCTGGGAACTCTACGATCAGATGCTGGAAGCCCCCGATGCATGAACTGTCCGTCTGCCAGGCCCTGCTCGACCAGGTCGAGGGCATCGCGCATGACCGCAACGCCTGTGAAGTCACCGAGATCAACGTACGGGTCGGACCGCTGTCCGGCGTCGAACCGGAACTGCTGCAACAGGCCTTTCGCATCGCCTGCGCGGGCACCCTGGCCGAGGGTGCCCGCCTGAACCTGAGCAGCATGCCGATCCGCGTGCATTGCCGTACCTGCGGGGCCGAGACCGAGGCCGTCCCGGCCCGACTGGTATGCGGTGAGTGCGGGGACTGGCGTACCAGGCTGGTCAGCGGCGATGACCTGCTGCTGACCACCGTCGAGCTTTCCGTGGCACCCGCGCCAGCGGACCGGAAGGCTGCCGCACACTGAGGCAACAGGAGGCCCGAACATGTGTAACACCTGTGGCTGTAATGTAACCCATGGCAACGCGCACCTGCTCGCGCCGGGCGCAAAACTGTCGCGTACCGTCAGCGGTCACGAATCCGTCAGCGTGCTGCGGCACCTGCTGCACGAGAATGACCGGACCGCCGCGCATAATCGCGCCCACTTCGACCGGCACGGGGTCCTCGCCGTCAACCTGATGTCCTCGCCCGGCGCCGGCAAGACGGCGCTGCTGGAGGCGACCATCGACGTCCTCGGCAAGGACCGGTCCATCGCCGTGATCGAGGGTGACCTGGAAACGGAAAATGACGCCGAACGCATCCGCCGGCGTGGCGTCCACGCCGTCCAGATCACCACCGGCAGTGCCTGTCACCTCGACGCGCACATGGTGCACGATGCCCTGCACCAGCTTGACCTGGACCAGTTCGACATCGTGTTCATCGAAAACGTCGGCAACCTGGTGTGCCCGGCCGGGTTCGATCTCGGGCAGCATCACAATGTCGTGCTGCTGTCGACCACGGAGGGGGACGACAAGCCGGCCAAGTACCCGGTCATGTTCCGCGCCGCGGATCTGGTGCTGCTCAGCAAGTGCGACCTGCTGCCGGTGCTGGACGATTTCAATCCGGACACGGCACGCCGGCACCTGCAGGAACTGGCCAGTCCCGCACCGGTACTCGAGCTGTCGGCCCGCAGCGGTTCCGGCGTTGACGCGTGGCTCGACTGGCTCGCGGCGGCCGGTAACACCCTGCTCGAGCGCCGGGACCACCCGGATGCAACCGGCACGGAACGGCAACTGCACATACCATGACCATGCAGGCGGCTGACTGGCTCGCGCGCATCCACGCCCTGCGGCTGCCGCCGCGCGTCCGCATCATGAACGTCTGCGGCGGGCACGAACGCTCCATCACCATGGCCGGCCTGCGCGGGGCACTGCCCGGCAACATCGAACTGATCCCGGGCCCCGGCTGTCCGGTCTGCATCTGTCCGGAGGAGGACATCTACGAGGCGATCCAGCTCGCGCTGCACGAGAATGTGATCCTGGTTGCCTACGGAGACATGCTGCGCGTGCCGGTCAACGTACCGCGCGCGCAGGCACGCTCTTTGGAAGCGGCACGCGCGCAGGGCGCGGACGTACGGCCCATCGCCTCGCCCCAGGAGGCCACCCGCATCGCCCGCAGCCAGCCCGAACGCGCGGTGGTGTTCTTCGCCGCCGGCTTTGAAACCACTACCGCGCCGACCGCCGCGCTGCTGGTGGAAGGCATACCGGACAACCTGTTCATTCTGTTGTCCGGCCGTTTGACATGGCCGGCCGTCGCACTGCTGCTCGACTCGGACAGCCCGGGCTTTGACGCGCTGGTTGCGCCTGGCCATGTCGCAACCATCATGGGGCCGGAGGAGTGGGAATTCGTCGTGCGCAGGCACGGCATCCCCGCCGCGGTGGCCGGCTTCACACCGGAAAGCCTGCTGGCCGCCTTCTATTCCACGCTTCGCCAGTTACTTGACGATCAACGCTTCCTCGACAACTGCTACCCGGACGTGGTGCGGCCCGGCGGCAACCGCCTGGCGCAGCAATACCTGCAGCAGACCATGGATGTGCAGGATGCCACCTGGCGCGGGGTCGGGACGATCCCGGCCTCCGGCTACACGCTGAACGAACGCTACCGCGCGCACGACGCGCGCCGGCAATTCCCGTCCTATGCCGACGATGCCCGCAAGCGTGCCGGCGCCATGCCGCCCGGCTGTGACTGCGCGCGCGTGGTCATGGGCCGCATCCGCCCCAACGAATGCCGCCTGTTCGGGGTGGCCTGCCAGCCACGCCACCCGATCGGGCCATGCATGGTGTCCGATGAAGGCGCCTGCCGCATCTGGTGGTCCGCCGGCATGCGCGAACCGGTTCCGCCGCCCCGCACAGCCACTCGCGGAGGCTGATTTGGCCGACGCCTCCGAACACCCGCTGCGCACCACAGCCACGCCCGCGGCCATGCGCCTGCAGGTCGGCGGCCAGGTACAGGGCGTGGGATTCCGGCCATTCGTCTACCAGCTGGCACAGTCACTGCACCTCAACGGCTGGGTCCGCAACAATATCGGGCGGGTCGAAATCCACGTGCAGGGCCGGCACGACGCCCTGCAGATCTTCATGCGCCGGCTGTTCGAGCAGGCCCCGCCACAGGCGCACGCGCAGCTGGACAGTTGCATCGCGGCGCTGCCGATCGAGACGCAAGGCTTCGCAATCCGCGACAGCGTCGACCACGGGCCGCGCAGTATCCACCTGCCGACCGATCTCGCCACCTGCAATGACTGCCTCGCCGAGCTCGAAGATCCGCACGACTGCCGCTACCACTACCCGTTCATCAACTGCACGCAGTGCGGGCCGCGCTACACGCTGATCCGCCAGCTCCCGTACGACCGCGCCAACACCACCATGAACAGCTTCCCGTTGTGTCCGGAATGCAGTGCGCAGTATCGCGACCCGGACAACCGCCGCTTTCACGCCGAGCCGGTCGCCTGCCCCGATTGCGGACCCGAACTGGCGTTTCACTGTGCCGGACAGCCGCACCTGCGTGGTAATACCGTGGCACTGCAGGCCGCCCTGGACGTGCTGCGCGCCGGGGGCATCCTGGCCGTCAAGGGCATCGGCGGCTATCACCTGATGTGCGATGCCCGCAGTGACCGGGCCGTGCACCTGCTGCGCGCGCGCAAACGCCGCCCCGACAAACCGCTGGCAGTCCTCTGCCCGGCACCGGCTGCACGCCCGCTGCACTGCATCAGCAGCCTGGTGTGGCTGTCACGCGACGAGGCCGAACTGCTGCTTTCCCCGCAGCGGCCGATCCTGCTGGCCAGGAAAAGGGAGGGCAACGGGCTGGCTGCCGGGATCGCGCCCGGTCTGCAGGAGATCGGGGTCATGCTGCCCTACAGCCCCCTGCACCACCTGCTGCTGAACGCCTTTGGCGCAGCCCTGGTCGCGACCTCGGCCAACCTCAGCGGGGAACCCGTACTGACCGAATGCCTCGATGTCGAGGAACGCCTCGGTCACGTCGCGGATGCCTTCCTGCATCACAACCGCCCGATTGCGCGCCCCGCCGATGACCCCGTGTACCGCGAGGTCGCCGATCGACCGCGCCTGCTGCGCCCCGGCCGCGGTTGCGCGCCCCTCGAACTGACCCTGCCCTTTACGCTGCCGCACCCCGTGCTGGCGCTGGGCGGCCAGCAGAAAAATACCATCGCCCTGGCCTGGCAGGACCGCATCGTGATCTCGCCGCACATCGGCGACCTGGACAGTCCGCGCAGCATGGGCGTGTTCACGCAATGCGTGCAGGACCTCCAGTCCCTGTACCGCGAGCAGGCCGTGGCCGTCATCTGCGACGCCCATCCGGGCTACGCCGCCACGCGCTGGGCCGCGCGCAGCGGCCTGCCGGTCACGCACGTGTTCCACCACCATGCGCACGCGGCAGTCGCCGCGCAGGCCGCCGGCGCGACCAACCCGTCACTGGTGTTCACCTGGGACGGTACCGGTTACGGGGAGGATGGCACCCTGTGGGGTGGCGAGGCACTGCTGGGCTGGCCCGGACACTGGCAGCGCTTCGCGACGCTGCGTCCGTTCCACCTGCCCGGTGGCGAACGTGCCATCCAGGAACCCTGGCGCTGCGCCGCCGCACTGTGCTGGGAGACCGGGACCCACTGGCCGGGTCTCCCGCACGACGCCGCGCTGTTGCACCACGCCTGGCAGAACCGCATCAATTCCCCGCAGACCAGTGCGGCCGGACGCCTGTTCGATGCGGCCGCGGCACTCACCGGCCTGTGCAGCGTCGCCAGCCACGACGGCCAGGGACCCATGCGCCTGGAGGCCGCCAGCGATCAGGATGCCACGGCGCTGGAACTGCCGCTGGCGCGCGATGCACGGGGGCTGTGGACCTGTGACTGGGCGCCCCTGCTGCCGGTGCTGCTGGACGAACATCTGGCCGTCGGCATGCGTGCGGCCATGTTTCACACCAGCCTGGCCGAGGCCATCCTGCGCCAGGCGCAGCAGGCACGCCGGGAACACGGGATCGACCATGTCGGCCTGTGCGGAGGCGTCTTCCAGAACCGCAGGCTGAGCGCGGCCGTCATCGGGCGCCTGCACGAGGAGGAATTCCTGGTCACATTGCCGGAGCGGGTCCCGGTCAACGACGCCGGGCTGTGTTTCGGGCAGGCGGTCGAATACGCAGTCAGGCACCAGAACGCAGGATGATGCAGGACACCCACATCTCGCTCGCGCACGGCAACGGGGGACGCTTCATGCGCGAGCTGGTCGAGGACATCTTCGCGCGCCACCTCGCCAATCCCGGACTCGACGTGCAGGCCGATGCCGTGCCACTGGCCCTCGATGGCGGCGGACTGATGTTCACCACGGACGGCTTCACGGTGCAGCCGCTGGAATTTCCCGGCGGCAACATCGGCTCGCTCGCCATCCACGGCACCTGCAACGACCTCGCCGTGGCTGGCGCCACGCCGCGCTACCTCAGCCTCAACGCCTTCATCGAGGAAGGCCTGGAGGTCGCGACCCTCGATCGCATCATCCGCAGCCTTGCCGCCGCGGCACGTGAGTGTGACGTGCAGGTGGTCGCGGGTGACACCAAGGTCGTACGCCGTGGCGAAGGCGGCGGGCTTTACCTCGCCACAACCGGCATCGGCATCCGGCACCCGCACCACGTCGGGCTTGACCGCATCCGCTCCGGCGACGTGCTGCTGGTAAGCGGGCCCGTTGGCGACCACGGCATCGCCGTCATGCTGGCGCGCGAGGCCTTCGAGCTGCACGGCGACCTCCTCTCGGACGCGGCCAGCGTGCTGCCGTTCACGCGCAGCGCACTGGACTTTCCCGGGCTGCGCTTCATGCGCGATCCGACGCGCGGCGGGCTCGCCACCGTGTGCCACGAGATCCGCCGTGCCACCGGCCTGGGCGTAACACTGCAGCAGGAGGCCGTGCCGATCCGTGATACCGTGCTGGGGGTGTGCGACATGCTCGGCTACGACCCGCTCTACCTTGCCTGCGAGGGCCGCGTCGTTGCCGTGGTGAGCGAGGCGGACGCGGCACCCCTGCTGGAACGCTGGCGCAGCCTGCCGCAGGGACACGCTGCCGGGATCATCGGTCAGCTGGCGGACCGGCACCGGCACGTACTGCTGCATACCGCACTCGGCGGCGAACGCATCCTGGAAGAGCTGGAGGACGATCCGCTGCCGCGGATCTGCTAGAACCTACCTCATAATTCCCCGCGGCCGCGACCGCGGCGATGTTTGATTCCTGGCACGGCGCGGCGAGCGTACTGTAGCCGTCGCTCCAGGCGCGAGCCGCAACACAGCCAGGGGCCTCACCGCGCGGCTGCTTCAGCGGAGAAACTTCCGGTATTTGACCTTTTCATCGAACGACAGGTCACCAGAGCTCTTGAGCTTCAGGGTCGAGGTCGGCTTGCCGTTGACGGAGTCGATGTATTTGAGCGGCATATCGTGAAAAAACGTGATTTCCCTGGTGGCGGTCTTGTGGCCGAAACCGAGCACGGTGGAACCGTTCACCGTCGGTGAATTGAGCACGATGAAATCCCCGGTGACGCTGTCGTACTCGCTGGAGGGGACCGCCTCACCGATATCCGGCGATGTCTTCGTGCCCCCCCAGTAAAACAGGTATGCATTGGGGATCTTGATGATGTAATTGTAATCCGATGTAAAAGAACCGACGTTCGTCCATGCCGTGGCCAGGGCAAACGGGTGCCCCGTTGCCCGCAGGTACTGGGCATAGGCGGCGGTCTTGGCCTGCAGCGAAAGGCCGAGCTGCGTACTGACTTCCTGCCGGAGTTGTTCCCAGAGGATCGGCACGGTTTTGCCGGGCCAGGGCTCGTACAGCGTCATCCCGCTCATCAACCTGATTTCCGGCGCCGGCCACCAGTTGTTTTTTTCACCTCTGTAGAGTGTCAGGGTCGTTGACATGTTGCTCCTCCGGATTCGTTATATGGTCGTTGATGACAGGGCATCGGTCACCTGTTGCGCCGGTGCCCCGGGGCAGGCCCGGCCAGCGGCCGTACCCCCCACGGAGACGGCTATTATGCGCCGATCTCCCCTAAAAAAAACTCCTGCACTGGCGGACCGGATGGATACGGATCAACGCTGGCAACACACCTGCACGCCGCGCAGGCACGGTGCACCGGTCAGGGGCAACACCCTGCCACACCGGCCGCTGCGCCGTGGCGGGTTGCGCTCATTTTGCAACCTCGAAGGCATCTGCATCGAACCCGTCCAGGACCTTCGACACGGCCACGAAGCGTTGATAATTGACGGTCTTCCTGTCGGCATCCCCGAACATCGGGAGGACGGTTTCCCGGTCCCGGCCGGCGACCCGCACGACGACGCGTGTGCCACTGCCGTCCAGATAACCGGCCCGGAACGATTCGAGTTGCAGAATGCCGGCATTGACCGCAGCCCGCAGTTTTGCCTGCACCACCTCGGGCGGATAGACGTTCCGGCGCACGAAGCGGATGCGGTGGGTCTCCTGTACCACTGTCCAGCCCGCCTTCGGCAGCAGTTCGGGCGCGCCCGCCGGAACCCTCGCAAGTGGCACCACCTCGACTTCCGAGCGTCCGTCGTTCCACAGGGTCAGCCGCCGGTACCCTCCGTTCGACTCCCAGTTCTGATGCTCCCAAAGCACCCTGTCCACATCCCGGGGTATGGAATCGTTCCCGCCGGCAGTCGCCAGTCCGGGAAAGAGCCACCCTACGAACAGCATTGCCAGGCAGCCCTGCCTCATCCCCGCAGTCATCCTCGCGTGTCCGCCAGGCCCGGTTTCGCCGCGCAAAACCGCAGGCGTACATAGTCCGCCGTCCAGGTGCCGTCCGCAGTGCAGCGCGCCGCGCGCAGTGCCTCCACCACCCCGGCCAGAAAACCCGGTCTCTCGTCCGGGGCAAGCACCGATAGATAGGGCCCGGCAAACGTCTCCAGCCACCCGCCCATCCCGCCCGGCAACTGCGTGGGACGAGGGATGAGTTCCATGCGTGCTACCAGGAAGCCACCCGCCTGCAGCAGCAGGGTGTATTCTGCGGCGCGCGGGAAATACCAGGGAGCGGCGACCGCTTTCCCGCGCGCGCGCAGCGCCGTGTCGAGCGCAGCGACCATGGTGGCCACATTACCGTAGCCCCCGAATTCACCGACAAAGCGCCCGCCGGGTTTCAGCGCACGCCAGACACCGGTAATGACCCGCTCCGGCTCGGTCATCCAGTGCAATGCGGCATTGGTGAACACGGCGTCGAACTCGTCCCCGAACGGGAGTGAATGTCCATCGGCAACACGGGCATCCAGCCCGCGGGATCTGGCCGCTGCAATCATCTCTGCACTGGAATCGACAGCCACGAGCGTGCAGCCCGACTCGAGCAGCCGGAGAGAAAGCGTCCCGTCCCCGCATCCCAGATCCAGGATCCGTTCGCCCGCTTGCGGGGCGAGCCACTCGACGACGGGCAGGCCCAGTTCCGGGACGAAACCTGCGTGCTTCGCATATTGCTCCGGGTCCCAGTGCTGGTTGTTTGACGAAGACATTGCTGGTCGTGTACTCAGGCGCGGGTGCAGTGCCCGTCAGGCCCCGTTGTCACGCACCACCTTTTCCAGCCGCGCCTCCGCGGAGGGAACCAGGGCAATGCGGAACTGGCGATACTCCTTCCCCAGCACGGTCTTGACCGCCCAGACACCGGCCGGCACGGCGACCACCACGCCGATCAGCCGTCCCCAGTACTCGACCAGGTCCCCCCTGCCGATTGACGCCAGCGCAATACCGATGACAAACCCGGCTGCGGCCCCGGCTACCAGGGCAATCACGAAGCTGCGCCAGAATATGCTCCACCAGACCGTGGCGGCACGCAGCCAGGTCACTTCCAGTTCTTCCATAACCAATTCCCTGTGTCCATGCCTGACCGGCAGCCCTGCATAACCGTATCACAAAAACACGGCACTGCAGCGCGGTCACCGCTCCGCAACCAGTGCAGCGCCGGACATCCGCATCCCGTGCCTGCGCCCGCCTGCCGCCGCGGATCGTGCGCCGGACTGTCCGCGCATCACGGCCGGTCAGCTGGTCACGATGTAACCGCGCGGATCAATCTGTCCCCGGCGACCGTACGCAGCAGCAGGACTATAGTAGAACGTGTAGCCGACCGCCTCATCGGCCGACAGGTACTGCAGGCCTGCTTCCGGATCCAGGATGACGAACAATGACGGATCGGTTCGCGTCGGACCGACACATACCACGAAATGTCCGCCGCCGGTCTCCCAGTTGAAACCGAGGATCGCCGGGCTGTTCCGGGACGCATAGCGCAGCGGCTGTATACCCTGCGCGAAATATGCCTGCGGAATGGCCAGCGGCTGATGCCTGACCGCGGGCAGCACCATGTCCTCGATCGCGCCGTACAACCGCCACCTGGCATCGCTCACCGCTGCCGCCTGCAACAGCGTTTCCCCGGTATTCGACGTGCCCGAATACTGCATGCCCACGAGTCCGCGTATCGCTTCCTCACCGATGGCCCGGTTGTGATACAGTTCTTTCGCAATCTTCACGCACGCTGGCCCACAGGACATGTCCTTCTGTTGCCGTGCAAATATCCACCAGCGGCCATCGATATCCTTCTCATTGAAAATACCAAATCCTGACATACCGGTTTCTCCTCGTTGTCGTTCCTGTGCAACGGGCACAGCCGTCGAACCGGCCGTGCGCGCCGATCAGATCAAGGCGCAGGCCGGGCCCGGACTGGCGACCGCCAAGCCGCCGTGCCGCCGGACCTGGATACTCCCGCCTCGATTCGCGTGATCCGGGCCAGTCATCGCAGGGCCAGCATACCGGCGACGGAATACCGCCAGTGCAGTAACTATAGCTTCCCGGTGCCCGTTCGGTTGCCCGGCCAGCCGGACTCCGCGGGCGCAACCCGCCCGGGCATTCACCGTTCTCTCGGTGGCAGTTGGCGCATGGCCTCCTTCCAGGGTGCAGACTTCCATTCCGGATGTTCCGTGCGCGCGTGCTGCAGTGCGCGCAGCCAGCGCAGCACGCTGGACGGCGACGGCAGGAACGGCGTGTGGCTGAGCTCGAAGTGAATGCCCGTGATCGGGTCATCGAAGAAGACCGCGTAGTAGCCCGGGGTGTACACCGGGTATTCCGACGGGGGGTCCGTCACCGGCACCTGGTTGGGCAGCAGGAACCCGGCATGAAACTCGTCAACTTCCCTGCGACTGCGCGCCCAGAGCGCCACGTGGTGTATGCCCGTGGCCTGGTCCGCAGGATTCAGCCGCTTGCCGCTGCGTGCCGGCTGAATGCCGATATAGCTGTGCGGGAAGGGAAAGCGCGCCATGTAATAGGTCGACCGGTAGCCGATATCCAGCGTCCAGAAGCTCTTGTAGCCGAGCCAGCCGAACATCCTGTCGAAAAAGGCCAGCGATGCCGGATAGTCGAGCACCGAAAGCTCCACATGATGAAGGCCCCGCAGTCGCACTGATCACCCCTGTCGACGGTTATCTGCAAGGTTGCCCGGTATTGTAACGCTCCTGCCGGTCACTCCCCGTGGCGTCGCCGCTGCGGCCGGAGCGGCGGTTACCTTACTTGTAGGCAATTACGGCACTGGTCGGACCGGCCAGCCGGATGAGATCAAAACGTTGAAAGCCGGCAGCCCCGCACCAGTTGCGGAAATCCGCACCGGTGTAGTCGAAGGCATCGCCAAACTCGATCAGCATGTTGAGTGACATCAGCAACCCGAAGGCATTTTCCCGGCGGGCATCATCGATCACGTTTTCGATCGCGATGAATGCTCCGCCGGGCGGCAATGCCGCATAGGCCTTCCCGATCAGAATCTTTTTCTTTTCGAGATCCCAGTCGTGCAGGATGTTGCCCATGGTGACCACGTCCGCCTTCGGCAGGTCATCCGCGAAGAAATCTCCCGCCGCCGCCGTGATGCGTCCTTCCATGCCCGCTGCCCTGATCTTCTCCTGCGCAAGCGGCTTCACCGGCGGGAGGTCGAAACTGGTGAACGTGAGGTGCGGGTGGCGTGCAGCGATGATCCGGGACAGCAGCGCCAGGGCGCCACCCACGTCGCCGACCGTGCGGTATTTCGTGAAGTCGAACTTCTCCGCCAGCGCAGTGAAGTTGGCCGCCTGGAATCCGGTCATGGCATCGAGAAACTCGCCCAGGGAGGCCTGGTTCCCGTACAGCTCCTCGAAGACCGACTTGCCGCCATGCCGGGTTTCATTCTGCGGTCTGCCGGTTTTCAGGGCCGTGCCGAGTTCGTTCCAGAACCCGAACAGGCGGGAATTCAGCATCTCCGGCAGGCCACCGATATACGCAGGGCTGTTCCTGTTCAGAAACGCCGCTGTCTGGGGCGTGTTTCTGTATTTCCCTTCCGGGCCGTCTCCATCCCGCTCCAGAAACTTCAGGGCCACGAGTGCATCAAAAAAATCGTAGATCCCGCGGGGATGCAGCCCCAGGGTGGCGCCGAGTTGCGTTGCGGTCAGGTTACCGTCTCCCAGGGTGGAGAATACTTCCAGTTCCACCGCGGTCAACAGGACTTTCGACGCCCAGAAGGCGGTCGCGGTCTGCATGATATAGGAAGGATCGAGTGGCTCGTGCATGGCTTTCCTCTGTCTTGTTGATCTGTCATTGACCGGTATCGTGCCGGCACCCTGCGCCACCCCCCCTGACGCAGCCACCCTGCGCTGAATCGATTGCAGACTGTCCATGGGTTCGGTCATCTGCCTGGACAGGTCCGCACACCGGATATTACCTGATGCCCTGTTCCGGGTTGCCTTAACGATGTTACGGTCTCCCGGACTGAATTCCGGCGAACCCTTCCACAGCGGCTGTGCATCGTGTGACCACCGTCGATGTCAGGCGTTCCCGAAGCCATTCTCACGCCCGACGAGACAAACGCGAACGCGGAATGAGGTCAGGCGGAACCACCACCGAGCCGCTGGGCGATCGCTTCGTCCTGGAAGGTCCGGATTCCGTGCTTGCGGTTGTTGACGAAGTAATTCCGGTGCTTGCTGCCCTGTGCCGTTGTCCACCCCTCGACGATCTGCTCCACGGACGGGTATCTTCCCGCGCGGAGTGTCGGGGCGGTCACGGCAGCCAGCAGTACGGAAAATTCAGGCGGGGCGCCGGCCGGCCAGGCAATGTTCAGTATTCCGGCGGCATCGACGGGGGGCTCCCCTTTGCCGGCATGAGGCAGCAGGCCGCAGGTCTGTTCGGCGGCCACCCGCGCTTCCCAGGCTTCCTGGATCGTCGGCTCCAGGAGACAACCGGGATTCCGGACGATGGCTGCACCTCCCCAGTCCGAAGCGATGCCGCCGCAACGGGAATCGGGAGGTTGTTCGGCCGCCCACAAGGCTTCGGCCTCTGCGAACAGATCACCTGCAGACCGGACCGGCCGCCGGCATGGGACCACCCAGGCAACGCCCAGCGTGTCATCCGAGGTGCCGAGTTCGCCCGAGTACACCATTGTATAACTGTTACCCCGGGTTTCGGAACGGCGCCCGTATCGTATCGGCACCCGGACCCGCACCGCATCTTCGGTGCGCAGCCGCCGCTCACGCCAGGATGTGCGGTGCTCACGCTCATCCCAGTACAGGGAACCGATGATGAGGATACCGATGGATGTGGACATCGCGTCTACCTGCCTGATGCGGGAAAACGACACAGCAAGCATAGCGCAGCATCGCACATCGGGATCAGCATTCTGCCCGCCCCGGGCTGAACCGGCGCGGGCATGAGGTTTGCTGCACCGTCTGGTTCGGGTGTTTGCATCACATCCCCCTCGTTGCCCGGCGCGCGTACATCGGCAGCAGGAATGCCGCGTGGCGACGGGCGCCCGCCTCGGCTGTTCGCGCGTGTGGCCCTGTCAGGCCGCCGCACGCATCTCCGCCAGGGCCATTCTGATGATGCGCACGGCCGAACGCATCAGGAGCGCAACAAGACCCAGCGCGACCAGGATGTCAGGCCATCCCGCTCCCGTTATCCAGACCAGGCCGGCCGCCACAAACACGGAGAGATTCGCTGCGATGTCATTGCGGGAACACTCCCACACCGAACTCATGTTCACATCCTCATGGCGATGCCGCCAGAGCAGAAACAGACAGGTCGAGTTGGCGGCGAGACCGAACAGACTGAACGCCCCCATGACCTCAAATAGCGGCACGCCCGGGACAATCACCCGGTAGACAATCTGGGCGACGACAGCGAGGGCGGCCAGGAAGATCAGGCCACCCTTGAACAGCGCCACCCTGGCCTTGGCCACAGCGCCCCTGGAAACAACGTACAGGCTGAGGCCGTACGTCAATGCGTCTCCCAGGTTGTCGAGGCTGTCGGCCAGCAGCGCGGTTGAATTGCCATACACGGCGGCCGCCACGATGACCACGAACATCAGTGCATTGATGACGAGCACGACCTGCAGGGTTGCCCGCTGCCTTTCACGCAGGGCGTCCAGGGAGCAGTCGTTATCGCAGCATCCACTCATATCAGATCACCTGCCGGTTACTGGCGTACGCTCCGCTCGCGGCCGGCAGGGCCAGGGGCAGGCCCTGCCGGCCACGCTGGCGTGGGGGGCACACCGAAGTCCGCTACTACCCGGCAACCGGACCACGCTCCGGATACAGGGGATATAGCACCTCGTAGACCTCCCGTCGAATTCCGGTTGCCTCGTAGGCTACTGGAACCGTTGTCGCCAGCTCGGTTTCGAGAAACGCCGAGAGTGCCTTCTGATCCTCGAAGAAATAGATGCCGCATCACTAACAGCTTGTTGAAAAACGCTCTACAGGACATATGACAGGAAATGGCGACCTCCTCAAAGGCCGCAGGATCGACGATCACATACAGGACAAGGGTCAACTGCCCCTGACAAACGGCAATAATGACCTCGTATAAAGGTTATTCAACAAGCTGCTGAAGGGCGGAGTTGAGAAATGACGCACCACGCTCCGTGAAAAGCCAGCCCAGCAGGCAACAATTCAGGACCACCGTAACCCGGAAAACAGTCTGAAATTCCCTTTTTCGGGATTTGTGGCGAAGTTTCTTCTGGGCGAGCAATGCGCCCGGCCAGCCCCCAACGATTGCGAGCAGGTGCAACGTGGCCTCACTGGTTCTCCAGCGATTGTTTCTGGCGGCTGATTTATCCATTGCATATGCGACAAATGCAACAACGCTTGCCGCGCCATAGACAGCCGGTACGATCACAGGAAGTTTTCCGAGAATCGAGGCCAGTAATAACAGGGCGCAAAATATTGCGCAAAAGTACATGCCCGGGGAACTTTCTTTGTGGCCTGGTGCAGTATCCCGGATGTCACGGGAAAACCGGATCCTGGTCGCACGCAGCCGGCGCTTTCCGTCAACGGCAACCTCATAGGTGATAATGTCTCCCTCGGCAGGTCTTCTTGATCGCCTCTCAAACGCCTTTATGTGAACGAAGGCTTTATCCCCGCCCCCGTGTGGCGTGACAAACCCGAAACCCTGACCGTCTTTCCATCCCGTAATCTTTCCCTGATAGCGCATGGCACTGTCACCAGTCTGATGCCGAACGACCCGTATGGACGGCCGCGCGGCAGCATGGGCCGGGCCCGCCTCCTGTTTTGATTAATCCCGGTCAACGGCCGTGAAGCCGCGCCCGCGAGCCCGCAACAAGATGGTCCGCCGCACCGGAGAGCCGGGCGTCACCTTCGCAACCGCGTATCCAGCGCAGAGAATCCGCGTCCGGACGGCGCGCCTTGCGGTGAGAAACGAAGACGCGTCGATCACCAGCCCCCTTCCCACGCAGGCGTAGAGCCGAACCGCTCCACGAGAAAATCGATCAGCACGCGCACGCGCGATGCGGGTGTGCGGTTGGGTAAAAAGACCAGGTAAATGGCGCTCTCTGGTACGACCTGGTACTCGCGCAACAAGGGTACCAGTTCACCCCGCCGCAACGCATCCCCCGCCATATATATTGGCAGGATACCGATCCCCAGTCCGGCAGCGACGGCCGCACGCACCGCGTCCATTTCGTCGGTTTCAAACACCCCGGTGACCGGCACGGAATATTTCCGCCTTTCGCGCCGCAACGTCCAGACTCCCCTGGGCGCAAGCGGCGGAAACAGCACGCACTCATGATCGCGCAGGTCCTCGAGCCGGCGCGGTGCCCCGCGGCGCCTGAGGTAGGCGGGCGTGGCACACAACACCGAGCGGTTGTCGGCGAGCTTGCGCGCCACCAGATTCGGGTCCGGACCAAACGACACGCGGATGCCCAGGTCGAATCCCGCATCGCCCAGGTCGACCGGGCGATTGCTGCAGAAGAGCCTGACCAGGATTTTCGGATACTTCTGATGGAACTCGGTGAGCGCGGGCAATACATGCCGCACCGCGAACGCCGGCACTGCCGTCACTCTCACCAGACCGGCCGGTTCGGACTGTGCCCGGGCCAGGCGCTGCTCGGCCAGTTCCGCTTCCTGCACGATTCTGGCGCAATGCTCGTACAACAGGGCGCCGGCCCCGGTCAGGCTGAGCTTGCGTGTCGAGCGGTGCAGCAACTTCACCGACAGCGAGCGTTCCAGCGCGCTCACCTGCCGGCTCGCCAGCGATTTCGATATGCCGAGTTTGTCCGCGGCGGCGGTGAAGCTTTGCGCTTCCACGACCTGCGCGAACACACGCATCTCATTCAGGCGATTCTTCATTGATACGTTTTCTGCAACAATGAATTGCAGTTAACGATATTTATCCGATTTCTGCAACCTACTACATTGTCCGTGCACTACACGAAATCGTTCGCTCACGGCGCTGGACACAACAGGGTGAAGGCTGAGGAGATCGCCATGAATCAACAGGTTATAAAGGTCGGGCCAATGGAAATTCGCTATCTTGTGGATGGTGCGCAAAAGGGCGGACTGGGTCTGTTCGAAATGAAGGTTCCGGCCGGCGCCCATGTGCCCCCTCCGCACAGCCATTCCGGCAACGAAGAGTGTATTTACGTCCTGGAGGGTGTACTCAGATATACAGTCGACGATGAAACCCGTGACCTGAAGCCCGGTGAATGGATGTCGACGCCACGGGGTTCGATACACCATTTCTGCAATCCCGGGACCGGGACCGCGCGTGCGCTCGTGATGCTGACTCCGGATATCGGCGAGCAGTTCTTCCGCGATGTTGGCGCCTTGTCCGGTGCGGGCGGCCCACCTGACCGGGCAGCACTCGTGGCTGTCATGGCCAGGTACGGTCTGGTGTCCGCCGCGCCCGTGCAGGCGCCGCCCGTCGCGAGCGAAGGCTGAGCCAGCAGGGCCGGCACTGCTGCGCGCAAGGACCTCCCGGCCTTCCTGAGCACCGCGCTCTCTTCCCCGACCTGCCTCAATTCCCGCTCCGACTTCCGGATCTTTTGCCCGGCCGGCAGCAATCTGTCGCACAAGCGCGCCAATAGAGCATTAATTTCAAATTCCCCAGCCGCATTCTGAGCCGCCACCGCTGCAGAGTGATCGGGTGAATGTTCAATTGTCCGCGGAAGGGCAATAGCTCACTTCGTCTGGAGCGGCCAATCGACGCCTGGCACAGCGGGTGGTTCGAGCGATGGTTCAGGACGAACTGGATGGTACTTTCTGCCGACGCCGGACAAGCGCATGCACCATGACAGCCACGATTACAATGTTGACTCCAAAAAGCGCCGCACCGTGCCAGGTTGGCTTGCGGAGGAGCTCGAGAACTTCAAACGGGACGTAGATGGCGCCACTGGCGGCTGCCAGTACTTCTGCCCAGGCTCGCTCGAAGAAAAGACCATATGCTTCAGCAAATCGAACGCAAGAGTAGAGGGTGGCTCCGGCTGCCAATAAGACAAGTTTCGTATCCTGGACCCTGGCAGCGAGATCAAGAAAGATCTCCGGATACTTCGAGGCCGGATTGAGATGCAGGTGCTCAATCATGGCCGCAGCCACAGCAATGACATCCTTATGAACCAGGGACAGCAGCCCCGTGGCGGCGAGCAGGACGACAGCACCCTTGGAAGCTTCCAGGTACGCGATGGCACGGATGGCCTTGTGATGTTCGGGCATAGTGGACGCCATCGGCGACTGGCAACTCGGCAATCTAGCGTTCGCATCCAGGCGCGCCCGCCTGCAGGGATCGGCTGCAATGCGGGGTCAGGCGCTTCAGGCAGTATTTGCGCATAAATCCTCAGAGTTGAAACGACGGAAGCTCAGTACTGCAAGCTTATCGTGAAATCCAGGTTCTGCCCGTCATACGGGAAGCTCGCAGCGGAAAACGAGGGTGCCCCGAACAGGGCTTTCGCATCCTTTGAAAAACCATAGCCTTCGGTCGGGATACCAATTAAATTGTCATCAAGCCTGCCATTCATATTCTCATCATGGATAACGGCAATCGCATAAGTTCCAGGAGGAATGTCTTCAAAGTGGCAACGCGCCTGCGTCTTCCGGATTTTCAAAACCATAACATTCATTGCCGAGCGCAGAAACTCATTAGGAAAGCCGACTGATGATTCGAAAAGTGCACAATCGACGGTTCCAGTGCTGTTTCGTATGTTCAGGATCTGTACGTGAATTCCCGGACAGGGCGTCTGTGCAAAGGCAATCACGGGAATAGTCACAAACATCAGCGCCGCAAACCATGCCACGCAGCGAATGCCCATCGTGACCCGCGCACGGGAAGCCATGGAGATCACCCCGGACTTCCGAATCGCTGACTCGTGCATGGTCTTTCCGGCAGATCCAACATGCTGGCCCGGGCGGTTCTCGACTGAATTCCCCTCACTCTCCAGATCATTGCACCTGATACCCGAATCAGGCCGAGCTGCGAAGCGGATACGCATTGAATGAATCGCCAGGCGGCAATGTCATTAACCGAGAACCTGCGGGTTGAGCTGCCAAACGGAATAATTCAGTGCGGATGCGAAACTGACCCACAGCAGGTATGGAATGAGCAGTGCGCCCGCAAGCGGGCGCACCCTCCAGAAAGCGACCAGGGTGGCAACGATAAGGGTCCACAGCACCAGGACGTCGGCGAGTGCCCATGCGCCGCGGTGCCAGGCGAAAAACAGCCAGCTCCATAGTGCGTTGCAAGCAAGCTGCAACAGAAACAAGGTGAGAGCCCGTCGATTGGGGCGGAATCCGCCAGAACGCCATACCAACCAGGCGGCGATTCCCATCAAGCCATACAGAACCGTCCAAACCGGACCAAAGACACCTGACGGCGGTGCCCAGGCAGGCCGGGCAAGCTGGCTGTAGAAAGACCCGGCCTGTATGGATGCCATGGCTCCAACGGCAGATGCGGCAAAGCTCACCATTAGCCAGCCGACAAGCCCCGGGATCTGCTTCTGCTTTGACAGTGATCGCATCCCGATCTCCGTTTGTGGCCTAGCGCTTGAGCTGAACCGCGCTGTTTTGCAGCACCGGGTGAAACGACGGGTTTGGCGCGTGTTTCGCCAGCATGAACGCGCCAAGTACGAGTATCAAGGCAGGGGCAACGATGTACCAGTATCGGGCGATCATCCGTCCCTTGTAATCGGGGCGAGGCCGCCCCCTGCGCAGATCCGGCAGCGGTATCGCACCCATCATCCAGGCCCGTGCGACCGCCACCGCGAATGCCCCAAGGAAGAACAGGCCGAAGGCCAGGAGATATAGCGGCACACCGGAAAAGTATGTTCCGGTCTCCGGATGCCACCGGTCTCGCAAGAAGAATGATCCCCGGGCAAGCAAAGACACCCCGCCCGAAAAGCAGCAGAATGCAACGACCCCGTTCAGCAGCATTCTTGGTGTGCTCATCTGTCTGTGCCTGACGCCAGGTCAACCGGCTGCCGAAGTGCAGCGCAGGCTGTCCGGGCGAGGAACGTGCGTTGTTGAACATTTTGCCAGGAAATTTTCCCACATTTCCAGCCGGATGTTGCCAAGAACTTCAATTTCACCATCCTCAGTGACTGTTCCTGCCAGAAGCTCACCAGTATCGATCAGCTCCATCGTCAATACGTCGATGTTGAAACGATGATTCACGAAGACGACTGGCAAATTGCCTCTCTGTTTACCGAGCAGTGCGCTCGCGGTATTCAGGAATGCCTCCTGCCCCCGACGATCTTCAGGAGGTCTTTGCCTCAATCCCGGATCAGTCAGGCACCTTCCGCACGCAATTTGCGCGGTTTCCGTGCAACGGCACACCGGCGAGCTGATTACGACCGGTGTGACACCACGCATCGCGAATACCGAACCGTATTTCCTGGCCCGGGTCCTGCCTGTTGCGGTCAATGTGCTTTCGCCAGTACATTTACCGGTTGAATCCCACGCGAACATATTGGCTCCATCGCGATTCCCGGCAGATTCCGCGTTTCGCACAAGTACGACCATATGCGGGTCTTGCTGCAGTTTATTCCAAAGCGCTTCGTCTGCGACAGCTGTCAGAGACAGGAAGAGAAGCGCCGGTATCCACGCAGCACGCATTTCCATTTCCAGACGCCGCAAATCACGGGCGACAAAATGCAGCGCGGGGAACGAGCGCCTCTTGTTGAGTCCCACACGAGCGCATTGTTATGCCTAACCCGACTAATGTGGTCCCGACTTAAATTCAACCTTTCCACCCTCGTGAATTTCAAACGAATCATTAAAATCCATTCCATCTGTTACATAACCAATCTCGCCATGGATTTTTGTGCCATCGGAAAATTCGCCATTCAGGACATAGTGAGCATCATGAATGCCCTGAAATATGAATTTTGCACGCTTCCCATTCAGCATATTTTTTATTGTTTGCTCATGATCTGAAACATCGACTTTAAGTGATTTTATTTCCGCGCCACTGTCATTTGAAATGGCAACCGTAGTCGTATTACTCATGGAGCAAGACATAATCAAGCACGCAACCATCGCAATCGGGGTGTATTTATTCCTCATTCAATTCAAGGCATAACGCTCACAGTGAGAGGCGCGCGTCAGCGCGTCCTTCTCGACTGTGTCGTTGGAACTCATTTGATGAATCTCGCCGCAATACCTTCAGCAGCGAGCTCATATGCAGCTGCTTTTAATGCAGCTACTTGTTCTTGGTCAGAATGCTCACGGTTAAATCGGCCGCTATATGATTTATCGTCAATTGTTCCTGGAGTAAAGATTTCCCACTGTCCACTTCGGACATCAATTACCGCTACTTTCAAACGAATCCTCATCTTCTGCGCCTCATCAGGAACCGCTGATCCAATTATCGGGAACCAGGAGACTGACTTCGTGGCTAGATCTTCTATCCCCGACTCCAACACCCCCCAATAAACAACAATTGTTCCAATTCCTGCTTTTGCAGCCGATAGGCGTAATGATTTCGAGTAGCTTTGATTCTCCTTTTTATCCTTTTCTGGCACTCCTGTAAAAACTGTCACAGAAAATGACTTCTCCATCTGCTCTATCATTACCTGATCTGGGATCATTGCCCCGGACTGAATCAATAAGACTGGATCTCCTTTCCTCAATAACTTTCTGCCTGGATTTTCATTAAATGCCTTCTTAATATCATCATCTGTAATATTGGAATCAGGATCGACACCTAATACATCAAACTCACTTATTTCACCTTTGTAGAGCGGGTTGGATTGCTTAGCTCCGTAGTAACCATGCCCAGGGTATCCTGAATCTGATATTGACCGGGTAGCACAACCTACTACCAATACCAGAAGCGAAAGGAGAAGTCCCAATTGTGCTTTCATAATACGTTCCTATTGAGCTCTAACTGCAATTCGGCGTACGAATGGTGTTTTGTAAAGGTTATTGGTTGGTCATAACATCCACC
>CAYUFA010000008.1:0-64616 GCA_964443845.1 uncultured Ectothiorhodospiraceae bacterium | reverse complement strand
CCACCTTGTCCAGCACGTTGGAGTCCTTCATTTCGTGGTAGAAGTCGTTACCTTCACGGGTACGCTCGCCGACGCCGGCGAACACGGAATAGCCGGAGTGCTCGACGGCGATGTTGCGAATGAGTTCCATCAGCGTCACGGTTTTGCCCACGCCGGCGCCGCCGAACAGGCCGACCTTGCCGCCCTTGACGATCGGCATGATGAGGTCGATCACCTTGATGCCGGTCTCCAGGATTTCGAGGGTCGCCGCCTGGTCGGCGAAATTCGGTGCCGGGCGGTGGATCGGCAGCGAGGTCTCGGCACCGATTTCCCCCGCGTCGTCCACCGGGTTGCCGAGCACGTCCATGATGCGCCCGAGCGTCTTCGCACCCACAGGAACCTTGATCGGCTCGCCGGTGTTGAGCACTTCCAGGCCGCGGCGTACACCGTCCGTGGAGCCCATGGCGATGGTGCGCACCACACCGTCCCCCAGCTGCTGCTGCACCTCCAGTGTCAGGCCCACATCGTTGACCTTGAGCGCGTCGTAGATCCTCGGCACGCTGTCACGCGGGAATTCCACGTCAACCACGGCGCCGATAATTTCAACAATGTTGCCAGCGATCATGTTGGTTTCCTCATACCTGCAATCTGTTTCCCGTAGGAACGCTTCTCAAGCGCGATTCCTCAAACACACGGCCGCGGACGAGGTCCGCTCCTGCATCAAATTCGACTACACCGCGGCCGCGCCGCCCACGATTTCCGAGATCTCCTGGGTAATGGCCGCCTGGCGCGCCTTGTTGTATACCAGCTGCAGCTCGTCGATCAGGTTGCCGGCATTTTCGGTAGCCGACTTCATTGCCACCATGCGCGCCGCCATTTCACAGGCCACGTTTTCCACCACGCCCTGGTATACCAGCGATTCGATGTAGCGGAGCATCAATGCATCCATCACCGGTCTTGCATCCGGTTCGTAGATGTAATCCCAGTGCGTGTGCAGGCGCTCGTCCGCTTTACCGTCCACCGGGATCAGCTGGATCAGTTCCGGCGTCTGCGCCATGGTATTTATGAAGCGGTTGTGCACCAGGTACAGACGGTCGATCGTACCTTCCTCGTAGGAATCGAGCATGATCTTTACCGTGCCGATCAGGTCGGTGATCGACGGATTGTCGCCGAGATGCGTCGACGCTCCCATGACGTTGCCGCCCATGCGCTTGAAGAACGAGCTGGCCTTGCTGCCGATCAGCGTCAGGTCGATCTCGATACCGGCATCGCTCCATTCCTTCATTGCCGCGATGGTCTTCTTGAACAGGTTGATGTTCAAACCGCCGCACAACCCGCGGTCCGTGGAGATGACGATCAGTCCGATACGCCGCGCCGGGCGCTCCAGCAGGAACGCATGCCGGTACTCGGGATGAGACTGGGCCAGGTGGGCAACCACATTGCGGATCTTTTCCGCATACGGGCGGGTTGCCAGCATGCGGTCCTGCGCCTTGCGCATCTTGCTCGCAGCGACCATCTGCATGGCCTTGGTGATCTTCTGCGTATTCTTGATGCTCGCAATCTTGGAACGGATTTCCTTCGCGCCTGCCATGTCTGTATCCCGTCTGCGCCGTTGTTACCAGGTGCCGGTCGCCTTGAAGTCTTCCACGGCCGCCTTCAGGCCTTCAGCAATCTCGTCACTGTAGTCGCCGGTAGCGCCGATCTTTTCCATCAACCCGGCATGCGTGCTGCGCATGTAGGCCAGCAATGCGTGCTCGAAATCGACGATCTTGTTGAGCGCGACGTCGTCGAGGTAGCCACGATCCGCCGAGAACAGCGACACGGCGATCTCCGCGACCGAGATAGGCGAATACTGCTTCTGCTTCATCAGCTCGGTGACGCGCTGGCCGCGTTCGAGCTGCTTGCGGGTGGCCTCGTCGAGATCGGATGCAAACTGCGAGAACGCGGCAAGTTCACGGTACTGCGCCAGTGCCAGGCGCACGCCACCACCCAGTTTCTTGATGATCTTGGTCTGCGCGGCACCGCCCACGCGCGACACCGACAGGCCGGCGTTGATGGCCGGTCGAATGCCGGCGTTGAACAGGTCGGATTCAAGGAAGATCTGCCCGTCAGTGATGGAAATCACGTTGGTCGGCACGAACGCGGACACGTCGCCAGCCTGGGTTTCGATAATCGGCAGCGCGGTCAGGGAACCGGTTTTACCCCGCACCTCGCCGTTGGTGCGTTTCTCCACATCTGCGGCATTGATGCGTGCAGCTCGCTCCAGCAGGCGCGAGTGCAGGTAGAACACGTCGCCCGGGTATGCCTCACGACCCGGCGGACGACGCAGCAGCAGCGACACCTGGCGGTAGGCCCAGGCCTGCTTGGTGAGATCGTCATAGATGACCAGCGCGTCTTCGCCGCGGTCGCGGAAGTACTCGCCCATGGAGCACCCGGAATACGGGGCGATGTACTGCATGGCGGCGGACTCGGCAGCGGCGGCGGCCACCACGATGGTGTGCTCCATTGCGCCGAACTCTTCCAGCTTGCGCACCACGGTGGCGATGGAGGAATTCTTCTGGCCGATGGCCACGTAGATGCACTTGATGCCGGTGCCCTTCTGGTTGATGATCGCGTCGATCGCCACCGCAGTCTTGCCGGTCTGGCGATCACCGATGATCAGCTCGCGCTGGCCGCGACCGATCGGCACCATGGAGTCGATGGACTTGAGGCCGGTCTGCACCGGCTGGTCCACCGACTGGCGGGCAATCACGCCTGGTGCGATCTTTTCAATCGGAGAGGTCAACGTGGTGTTGATCGGGCCCTTGCCGTCGACCGGCATGCCCAGCGAGTTCACCACGCGTCCCAGCAGTTGCTCTCCGACCGGCACCTCGAGAATACGACCGGTACACTTGACGCTGTCACCCTCGGTAATCGTCTTGTAGTCCCCCAGGATCACCGCGCCCACGGAATCGCGCTCCAGGTTCAGCGCCATGCCGAACACATTGCCGGGAAATTCCAGCATTTCACCCTGCATCACGTCGGCCAGGCCGTGGATGCGTGAAATGCCGTCCGTCAGGCTGACCACGGTGCCCTCGGTACGCGCCTCGGCAACCGCCTGGAAATTCTCGATGCGGCTCTTGATCAGTTCGCTGATTTCAGTCGGATTGAGTTGCATAGTTGTTTACCTTGAATGAACCTTCAATTCAGTGATTCAGGGCCGTGCCGAGGCGCTGCAGTTTGCCGCGCACGGAGCCATCAATGACCAGGTCACCGGCGCGGATGATCGCGCCGCCCAGCAGTTCGGGCTCCACCTTGCAGGACAGCTCGACGTCCCGCCCGAGGCGCGCCCGCAGGCCCTGCGCGATCTTCTCCTGCTGTGCGCCGCTGACGGGATATGCACTGATCAGTTCCGCCTGCACCCGGCCCTCGGCGCTGCGCCGCTGGATTTCGAACAGCGCGGCGATATCAGGCAGCAACGTCAGCCGGCGGTTGTCCGCCAGCACCCGGATGAAGTTCGCGACGTGTGCGTCGATGTGCTCTCCGGCAACCTGGATCACCAGCTCGGCGAGCCTGTCTTCGGTCATGCGCGGGCTTTCGATCAGGCTGCGCATGTCCTTGTGCGACACAATTGCGGCCAGCAGCTCCAGCATGTCCGACCACGCCTGCAGGGCCTGCTGCGCGTGCGCGAAGCGAAACGCAGCCTGCGCATAGGGCCGGGCGATGGTAACGGTCTCAGCCATGCTCAGGCCTGGATTTCCGCGGCCAGCTGGTCGAGCAGCTCGGCGTGCATGCCTGCATCGATCTCGCGTTCCAGGACCTTGCCGGCACCGGCCAGTGCAATGCCGGCAATCTGGCTACGCAGCGCTTCCTTCACCCGGTTCACTTCCTGCTCGATCTCGGACTGCGCAGCGGATTTTATCCGGCTGCCCTCGACACGGGCCTCGTCCTTCGCCTCGTCAACGATTTCCGCGGCGCGTTTGTCGGCACGGTTGATGATATCGCCGGCCTGAGCCTTGGCCTCGTGCAGGATTTCGCGCGCACGTTCCTCGGCCAGTGCCTTTTCGTGCCTGCCGCGCTCGGCCGCCGCCAGCCCGTCGGCAATCTTTTTCCTGCGCTCGTCCAGCGCCGCCATGATCGGCGGCCAGATAAACTTCATGCAGAACCAGACGAACACGATGAACGCGATGGTCTGCCCGATCAATGTCGCATTAAAATTCATGCTTGCACCTCGGCGTGGTGACGCTTACAGCGGTCGGCCCCTATGAAACCACGGCAAACATGACATACAGGGCCAGACCGACGGCGATCATCGGCACGGCGTCGACCAGGCCCATGACGATGAAGAACTGTGTGCGCAGCATCGGGATCAGTTCCGGCTGGCGCGCCGCACCTTCCAGGAAGCGGCCGCCCAGGATGCCGATACCGACCGCGGCGCCCAGCGCGCCAAAACCGAACATCAGCGCGGCTGCGATATAGAGTAATGAGTTTTCCATGTTGCTCTCCTAGAGTTACGTAGCGTTCAGTTCAATCGATTCAGTGGTGCGCCTGATGCGCCATGTCCAGGTACACGATGGTCAGTACCATGAAGATGAACGCCTGCAGGGTAATGATCAGGACGTGGAAGATGGCCCAAAGGATCTGCAACACACCGCCCGCGGTATCCAGTCCGACACTGCCGCCATACATCAGGGCGATCAGGATGAAGATCATCTCGCCGGCATACATGTTGCCGAACAGTCGCAGCGACAGGGAGACCGGCTTGGAGATCAGGGTGACGCCTTCCAGGATCAGGTTGATCGGAAACAGCCATTTCGGGAACGGCTGGAACATCAGCTCGCCGACGAATCCGCCAATGCCCTTGATCCTGATGCTGTAGTAAAGCACCAGCACGAACACCGAGAGCGAAAGCCCGAAGGTGATGTTGGGATCGGTGGACGGCACGATGCGCAGATGACCGACGCCGAGCAGGCCGGCCAGCGCGGGCAGGTAATCCACGGGGATCAGGTCCATGAGGTTCATCAGGAAGATCCAGACAAACAGGGTCAGTGCCAGCGGCGCGACCAGTGGATTGCGCCCGCTGAAGGAACCGCGCACGTTGTCGTCGATGAACTCGATGATCCACTCGACGAAATTCTGCCAGGCCGGCGGCGTGTCCACCGAGGCCGTTCTGGCCGCCATGCGAAACAGTGCCAGGAACACGGCACCGGTAATGATGGAGAACAGCATGGTGTCGACATTGATGGACCAGAAGCCCATCGCGGCAGCATCCTGAATGCTGTGCGCAAAACCCCAGTGGCCGGCGTGCTCATGACCCGCCGGAAACCGACCCCAGGTCAGGTTGGTCAGGTGATGCTTGATATATTCGGATGATGTAAGTGGTTCAGACGACATGACTGGCAGACTATCCCTTCAATCCCATCAATATCAGGGCCAGCTGGCCCGCCACAAATCCGGACACCAGGGCGAGCGGAGCGAGTCCCAGCACACCCAATCCCAGGGCAAACAGCACCACCACCACGGCAAACCGCTCCAGCGCGGTCCGGTACAGCAACCGCAGGCTCTGGGCTGCAGTAAGTGCACGGCCCGTCTCGGCGCGGTGGCGGCGCCACTGCAACAGCACCACATTGAGCGCTGCCATCATGCCGCCGAACCAGACCGCGCCGGCCGCCTGGCTCCCGGCGCGCAGGTAAAACACGGCTGAAACTGCCACCAGGAGTGCCAGCTGCAGCAGGATCAACGGCCGAATTTCATGCCAGACCGACACTGTTTAGCCAGCAATCAGCAGGAAATACAGCTGGTTATAATTTCCGCCCCGGTGGTTCGCGCCATCATGCCCCTGGCAGCCCCCATCACGACCTGAAGGCAGCCGGGGATTATAAGGAGGGCTCACTGCAAGGGTCAATCAATTCATCGGGGCCGGCCGGGGTGGCCGGAGCAGCGGCTTCATTGAATATGTGTCAGGATACCGTCGAGTTCATCCAGGCTGTTATAGCGGATTTCCAGGGTTCCCTTGCCCCCACGCCCCTGGCGCACCAGCACACTGGCTCCGAGTTTTTCGGACAGCGTCGACTCCAGATGGCGGATATCCGGATCCTTGCGTGCCGGTGGCGGCTTCGGCGCACGCGGTTGCTGCAGCTGCTTGACGAGGCCCTCGGTGGCCCGCACGCTCAGCCCCCGCGCCACGACCTGGCCGGCCGCCTCCCGCTGCAGGTGCTTGCTCAGTGCCAGCAGCGCGCGCGCGTGACCCATTTCCAGCTCGCCCCGCTCCACCATGGCCAGTACGCTCTCTTCCAGTTCCAGCAGGCGCAGCAGGTTGGAGACCGCCGCACGGGACCGGCCCACCGCCTCCGCCGCAAGCTCGTGGGTCAGCTCGAATTCGAGGATGAGCCGCTGCAGGGCACGTGCCTCCTCGATGGGGTTCAGGTTTTCGCGCTGGATGTTCTCGATCAGCGCAATGGCGATCGCCGCGCGGTCCTCCACATCGCGCACGATGGCCGGTATCTCGTGCAACCCGGCCAGCTGCGCGGCGCGCCAGCGGCGTTCGCCGGCGATGATTTCATAACCGCTGTCACCGGCGCGGCGCACCACGATCGGCTGCAGCACGCCCTGGACACGGATCGAATCCGCCAGGTCCTGGAGTGATTCCTTGTGCATGTCCGCCCGCGGCTGGTACTTGCCGCGCGCGACCAGCTCTACCGGCAGCGTGCACAGCGTGCCATCGGTCACGTGCTCCGCTGCCGACGGGGTCATGCGCACCGGCCACGGACCACCGCTCGCGGGAGCCTGCGCGGCCGGAGCCGGTGTTGGTGCCGCTGCCGGGCGCGTGCCCGATCCCAGCAATGCATCCAGTCCCCTGCCCAATCCGCGTTTTTTCGTAGCCATGTTGTTTATCGTACCTGTCTGCTGCTGCACTTCAGGAACCGGATTCCGCCGATTCCGCCGATTCCTCGACGACCACCGTCGCGGCCGGCCGGTCCGCGTTCTCACCGGACTGCTGTCGACGCAGGAATTCGCCGGCCAGCGCCAGGTAGGCCAGCGCACCGCGTGAAGACCTGTCGTAACGCAGCACGGGTAGCCCGTGACTGGGTGCCTCGGCCAGGCGCACGTTGCGCGGGATGATCGTCCGGTAGAGCCTGTTGCCGAAATGGGCCTGCAGTTGCGCCGACACGTCGGTGGCTAGGTTGTTGCGCGCATCGTACATGGTGCGCAGCAATCCCTCGATCTCGAGTCCGGGATTGAGCGCGGAACGGACCTGGTCCACGGTGTCGAGCAGTGCGGACAGGCCTTCCAGCGCGTAGTACTCGCACTGGATCGGGATCAGTACACTGTGTGCCGCCGCGAGCGCATTGACGGTCAGCATGTTGAGGGAGGGAGGACAGTCGATCAGCACGTAATCGTAGTCGGCCAGCACGGTGGACAGTGCACCGCGCAACCGGCGCTCGCGGTCATCCTGCTCCATCAGCTCGACCTCGGCGGCGGTCAGGTCGGCGTTGCCGGGCAGCAGGTCATAGCCCGCAGCGGGCGCGCGCAGGATCACGTTGCGCAACGGTGCATGCCCCAGCAGGGCGTCATAACCGGATTGCTCGAGTTCATGCTTGTCGATACCGCTGCCCATGGTGGCATTGCCCTGCGCATCGAGGTCCACCAGCAGCACGCGGCGTCCGGTCTCGGCAAGGGAGGCGGCAAAGTTCACGCTGGTCGTGGTCTTGCCGACACCGCCCTTCTGATTGGTAATGGCGATAATCCGGTTCATCAGCCACCCTCCATCCGGCCGGCGTGCGGCGGCCGCAGACGCACCACGTGACGTTCGGCATCCAGTCCGGGCACCTTCAGCGGAATGACCTCGGCCTGCACGCCGATGCTTCCCAGGCATTCCAGTTCCGTCATGGGATGCACACCTTTCATTGCCAGCATCAGGCCATCGTCACGGCACAGCGGGCCGGCATGACGATAGTAGTCGGGCAGATCCGAGAATGCCCGGCATATGGTAGTGTCGAAAGGAACCTCCGGCCGGTATTCATCGACCCGGCAATTTTCCAGGGACACGTTTTCCAGACCGAGGATACCGATGGTCTGCTGCACGAAACGCAGCTTCTTGCTGCTGCTGTCGAGCAACACGAATTCGCGCTCGGGACAGGCGATGGCCAGCGGAATGCCCGGCAGGCCGGCGCCGGTGCCGATATCCAGTATGCGGGTGCCGTGCAGGTATTCGAGGATCACCAGGCTGTCGAGGATGTGGCGGGTGATGATATCCGCGGGCTTGCGAACCGAGGTCAGGTTGTAGACACGATTCCAGTTCATCAGCTCCGTGACGAACTCCATCAGGCGCCGGTCACCGGACAGCCGTTCCTCGAGCCCCAGTTCCAGGATGCCGTCCTCCAGCAGTTCCGCGGGGTCGGCAGCCTGCTGGTTACGCCCCTTGCGATTACGGTTGTAGAGTCCGGTATACATGTCGTGTCAAAGGTCTTTGGCCCGCCAGGCACGGTGTGCCAGCTGGTGTTTTTTTATGTGGACCAGCAACAGCGAAACGGCTGCGGGTGTTACTCCCGGAATGCGCGCAGCCTGTCCCACGGTTTGTGGCCGGACGTCGCGGAGTTTTTCACAGACTTCACTGGACAGGCCATGCACCGCATTGTAATCGAAATCCAGCGGCAATGTTTGCTCGCTGTGCCTGCGCTGACGCTCGATTTCAGCGGCCTGCCGCTGCAGGTATCCGGAATATTTCGCCTGGATTTCCACCTGCAGGGCCGCCGCTGCGTCCGCCACGCCCGGCCCGATCCCGTCGACCGCGACCAGCGCCGCGTAGCCCAGGCCGGGCCGGCGCAGCAGTTCGGCGGCGGACTGTTCCCGGACCAGTGACTGACCGGACCGCTGTGCCAGTGACAGCGCCTGCGGGGAATCCGGCCGCACCACCAGCGCTGCCAGCCGGGCCTGCTCGCGTTCGATCCGTGCGCGCCGCACACAGAACTGCCGCCAGCGCCGGTTGTCGACCAGTCCGAGCGCGTGACCGGCGGGGGTCAGCCGCAGGTCGGCGTTGTCCTCGCGCAGTTGCAGGCGATACTCCGCCCGGCTGGTGAACATCCGGTAGGGTTCGCTGGTGCCGCGCGTCACCAGGTCGTCGATCAGGACACCGGCGTAGGCCTCGTCACGGCGCGGATACCAGGCCTCCCTGTCCTGCGCCGCACGGGCCGCGTTGAGTCCGGCGATCAGGCCCTGGGCGGCGGCCTCCTCATAGCCGGTCGTGCCGTTGATCTGGCCGGCCAGATACAGGCCGCCGATCACCTTCGATTCCAGCGAGTGCAGGAGGTCGCGCGGGTCCAGGTAATCGTACTCGATCGCATAGCCCGGCCGGGTGATGTGTGCCCGCTCGAACCCACGGATCGAGCGCACCAGTGCCTCCTGCGCAGCGAACGGCAGGCTGGTGGATATCCCGTTCGGGTAGACCTCGTGCGTTTCCAGGCCTTCGGGCTCGATGAAGATCTGGTGCGAATCCCGTTCCGCGAAGCGTACGACCTTGTCCTCGATGGAGGGGCAGTAGCGCGGTCCCCGGCCCTCGATGGCCCCGGAAAAGAGGGGAGAATCCGCCAGCGCGGAACGGATGATGGCGTGCGTGTGCGGATTGGTGCGGGTGATGTGGCAACCAACCTGGCGCGGGTGATCCGCAGGCTTGCCCAGGAAGGACAGCACCGGAACCGGCTGGTCTCCATGCTGCACCTGCAGGCACGTGAAATCGATACTGCGGCCGTCGATCCGCGGGGGTGTTCCGGTCTTCAGGCGCGCCACCCGAAACGGCAGTTCGCGCAGCCGCGCGGCAAGTGCGTTGGCCGGCGGGTCACCCGCCCGGCCCCCGGCCATGTTCGAACGGCCGATGTGGATGCGGCCACCGAGAAAGGTCCCCACAGTGAGTACCACGGCCGGTGCATGGAACTGCAACCCGCCGGCGGTCTCCACCCCGATCACCCGGTCACCGCGAACGATCAGGTCTTCCACCGCCTGCTGGAACAGCCGCAAACCCGCTTGCCCTTCCAGGGTGCGTCGCACCGCCTGGCGATAGAGTACGCGGTCGGCCTGCGCCCGGGTGGCCCGGACGGCCGGTCCCTTGCTGGCATTGAGCACCCGGAAGTGGATCCCGGCCCGGTCCGCCGCCGTGGCCATCAGGCCACCGAGCGCATCCACCTCGCGCACCAGCTGGCTCTTGCCGATGCCGCCGATCGCCGGGTTGCAACTCATCTGGCCCAGCGTTTCCAGGTTATGGGTCAGCAGCAGGGTCCGGGCTCCGCAACGCGCGGCCGCCAGCGCCGCCTCGGTACCCGCGTGTCCGCCCCCTACGACGATGACGTCAAAGTGTGCGTTCGATTCAGTCATGCCCCGGTTACCTGCCACAAGTCCCGGAATTCTACGCTTCGCGTGGAAAATCGGGCAATCATGCTAAAAACCCCTTGGCTGCTCTAAAGTTAGAGTATACAAAATAGTATATAATGGTATATCTTGTGATAAGATACTCACTATCCTACTAAATAGGGTCTTTGGATGAGACTACTTGAGTTACGAGGCAATGGCACCACCGGTGCAACCCGGACCGCCGCGCTGCTGCAGAAACCAGTGGAGAAGCTGGCCAGCTCGACCCGTACGCTCAAACGACCCAGGGAACCGGCTGCTCCGGCACCGGCAGCCCGGGTTTACCCGCTCGGCTCCAAACCTGCCAGAACACCGTCGCGCCGGAAACCGGCCCTGGACCTGGTTGCACTGCAACAGCGTATCGACGAACTGGAACGCCGGATCCAGGCCCGGCTGGCCCGGCCGGAAGAACAGGTACGGAAGGACGAGGTGGAACAGCTGCGCGCGCGGCTCAAGTTGCTGGAGCGCAAGGTGGAGTCCGAACTCTGGTCGGCCCGTCAGCGAGAATACACACTGCTGGAAATGCTTGCCCGCCGTCCCAAAACGGTTCCGCTCAAGACGCGAGCGCTGAAGCTGCTGCACACGCTTCCCCCGGCGATACTGTGCTGGTGCAAGGCGGCCGGCAGGGAATGGTGGCTGGACTGCCAGCCATTGTGGTGGCCGCAGTTCCATGCGGCCTGGCAGGAAGCCCTGTACCGCGCCCGCAAGTAACCGGAAATCCCGGTGTCGCGCGGCTACTTGACGGCAACGGCCCGCAAGCCGGCCCAGAGCAAGGCCAGTTGCTGGCGGTACATGGCACCGATGGCCGCCGGGTTGGCATGTTGCATGGCCAGCGGCACACCGTAAAAGATCGAAACCAGTGCCACCATGGCGGCCGCAATGGCCGTGTTGGGTGGCAGGTCACCCAGATCGATCGCCGCCTGCAGGGCGTTGCGCAGCAGGCTCTCGAGGCTGTCATCCTGCAGCCGCTCGATCCCGCTGAGGTCCGAGAAGGCAAGCATACGCTCGGCCGCCGTGATCTCCATTCCGTGCGGACGCTCGCGTGCGCGCGCTTCCTGGGCAATGATTTCACCCATCAATCCCGGCTTCTTCTGGATCTGGATCGCGGTATAGCGAAACAGCGCCTCGATCACGGGCAGTCCTTTATGTTGCTCGGCGGCCTGGCGACCATACCAGTTGAGTTCGAGCGTCCATAACCGGTCGAGGTAAATGATCAGGTCTTCCTTGCGCGGGAAATAATTGAAGAAGGTGGCCTCGGAAATCTGCACGCGCTCGCACAGCGCCTTCACGGACAGGGATTCAAACGAAGCAGCCTCGAGATGACGCGTCGCGGCCTCTGCGAGTGACAGCCGGGTGCGGGCAAATTTTCGTTCGCGCAGGGAAGGCTTGAGATGACTGGCCATAAGTGAAGTCTACTAGATAAATCTACTCTGCAACATATTTATAATTGTTTGAAATCGTGGCGGAACCGCACCGCTTCCCCCGGCGGGTATCCCTTCCGCCGTATAAACCCACAATAATCAGGGAAAAAGGCACTCATGCCTGGTCGTAGGCACCCAGCGGACCGGGCACCCTTTGCATCACCACATAACCTACTGAATTTAAATTATTTCTATTATTTCGTCTTTACATTGAATTTATAGATTCATGTAATTTTACCCAACAAACACGCCGTCAACGGTCGCATCCAGGGCGACATGGAATTATGGTTACCATATATTTAGTTCACACTATAGCTTTTGTGGCGGGCGATGGATTCATTTGCCGATGCAGAAGCTGCTGAAGATCCGGTTCAGCAAATCCTCGCTGGTAAGCTCGCCGGTGATTTCACCCAGCGCCTGTTGCGCATGGCGCAATTCCTCGGCCAGCAATTCGCCGGCACGCTGCTCCAGGAGCAGTGTCTGCCCGGACTCCACAGCCGTCAGGGCTCGACGCAGGGCATCGAGATGTCTCTGGCGCGCACTGAATGCACCTTCCGCTGACTCGTGGTAACCGACGCTGGATTTCAGAAACGAACGCAGCGCATCCAGGCCTGCGCCACTGGCGAGCGACACGGCCAGGGCCGTGGCAGCATGCTCGATGAACGCGCCCGGGGCGCGTCCCGTCAGGTCGATCTTGTTGTAGATCCGGGTACAGGCCGCGTGCGAGGGGATGCTGCGGAGAATCCCGTCATCCGCCGCGCTCCAGCCAACGGAATCATCGATCACCAGCAGGACCCGGTCTGCGCTCTGCATGGCGGCGCGCGCGCGCGCCATACCGGCCTGCTCGACCGGGTCCGTACTCGCATGCAGTCCGGCGGTATCGAGCAGGTGGAGCGGCAGGCCATCGAGCTGGATCTGTTCGCGCAGGACATCCCGCGTGGTGCCCGGTATCCCGGTCACGATCGCACTGTCCCGCCCGGACAGCGCATTCAGCAGACTGGATTTACCCGCATTGGGCCGGCCGGCGATGACCAGGGTCAGACCGTCCCGCAGCAGCTGCCCCTGGGCGGCATTCTCCAGCAATGTCTGCAGCTCCGCGTGCAACCGGTACAGGCGCTGCTGCAATCCGGCATCCGCCAGGAAATCGATTTCCTCCTCGGGGAAATCGATGGCCGCCTCGACAAACATGCGCAGTTCCACCAGCGCTTCCACCAGGTGCTGGACCTGCGTGGAAAACGCGCCCTCCAGCGAACGGATCGCGGCCCGGGCCGCCTGCGCCGTGGCACTTTCGATGAGGTCCGCGATGGCCTCTGCCTGGGCAAGATCGATCTTGTCATTGAGGAATGCACGCTCGGAAAACTCGCCGGGACGGGCCTGTCGCGCGCCCAGTGACAGGACGCGGGACAGCAGCAGCTGCAGGACGACGCTGCCGCCGTGGCCGTGCAGTTCCAGCACCGGCTCACCGGTGAAGGAGGCGGGCGCGGCGAAGTACAGGGCCAGGCCGGTATCGATCGCTGCACCGCTCGCGTCGCGGAACACATGCAGCGCCGCGCAGCGCGGGCGCGGCAGCGCGCCGAGCAGGGTAACGGCGATATCCGGCGCCTGTGGACCGGAGACGCGCACGATGCCGATGCCGCCGCGGCCGGGCGCGGTGGCAATGGCGGCAATGGTATCCGTGGTCATGCCGGTCACCGGAATGACGGTGCAGGTGGAACCGCTACTTGCCGCCGCGTTCGATCCGGCGGGTGATCACCGACTGCTGCGTGATGGACAGGGTATTGTTGACCACCCAGTAGAGGACCAGGCCGGACGGGAAGAAGGCGAAAAACACCGTGAACACGACCGGCAGCACCATCATCACCTTGGCCTGGATCGGATCCATCGGTGCCGGGTTGAGCTTTTGCTGGATCAGCATGGTCACACCCATCAACAGCGGCAGGATGTAAAACGGGTCCGGTGCCGACAGGTCGTGGATCCACAGGATAAACGGCGCCTGGCGCAGTTCGACGCTGTCCAGCAGCACCCAGTAGAGCGCGATGAATACGGGTATCTGCACCACGATCGGCAGGCAGCCGCCCAGCGGGTTGATCTTTTCTTTCTTGTACAGCTCCATCATCGCCTGGTTGAGTTTCTGGCGATCGTCTCCGTAGCGCTCCTTGAGCGATTTCAGCCGGGGAGCCAGTTTGCGCATGTTTGCCATTGACCGGTAACTGGTCTCGGACAGCTTGTAGAAGGCGAGCTTGATCAGCATGGTGACGAGGATGATGGCCCACCCCCAGTTTCCGATCAGGCCATGTATCGTCTTCAGCAACCAGAACACCGGTTCTGCGAGTACCGTGAGCTTGCCGTAGTCCACGGTCAGTTCCAGTCCCGGGGCAACCCGTTTCATGACGTCCTGCAGTTTCGGTCCCAGGTACAGGCGGATCCGGAAGACCGTGCTGGCACCGGGAGCCACGGTGCGGTCCGGCGCGATCATCCCGATGACAAAGCGCGAGTCATCGAGCGCCTTGGTGTAGTAACGGTCGGCCTTGCTGCGTTCCGGGATCAACGCGCCCACGAAATAGTGCTGGACCATGGCCGCCCACCCGTCGGTAATGGTTCGATCCAGGGCCTGCTTCTGCATGTCCTTGAACTTGATCTTTTCGTATTTTTCCTCGGGGCTGTATACCACGCCGCCCGTATAGGTATGCACGAACTTGTTCTGTATCACCGACGTTGCCTCGGTACGCTGCAGCTGATCGTACTGGCGCCCGGTCCAGGCCTGGGTACCGTGATTATTCACCAGGTGCTCGATATCGATGACGTAGCTGCCACGGTGAAAGGTGTAGCGCTTGACCACCTCGACCCCCTGCGGACTGCGCCACAACAGGGGCACGACCAGGGTGTCCTCGTTAGCCCCCATGCGGTAGCTGTCCTGTTCCACCTGGTAGACGACATGGTGGGTCGGCTCCACGCCGGAGTCGGTGCGCAGCCCGGACTGAACCACGAACAGGTCCGGTAGTTTGCCGTTCAGCAGGCGGAAGGGCGGCGAATCCTTTGCACCGGTGGCGGGATAGCGCAGCAGTTCCGCCTGCCTGAGATCCCCGCCGTGCGCATCGATCACGATCCGGTACAGATCGGTCTGCACGGTAATCTGCTTGCCGGTTTGCAACACCTGGACAGCCTGGCCGGATGCGGTGGCGGATGCCGGTTTCCTGGTGCCGGGCAAGTCCTCGGCGGCGGGTGCAGCGGGTGGTTGCGCGCCGGTTGGCGTGGCCGGCGTGGCGGTTTCCTGCTGCGCCGACGTGGCGGCCTCCTGTCCCGGGGCATGGCCGTAATCGTGTTGCCACGCCTGCCACAACAGCATCATGACGAATGCCAGCGCGATGAACAGAAGCAGGCGTGGATTATCCATGGCTGTGTCCGGGGTTGTGCTCGTGTTCCGGTACCGGGTCCAGGCCGCCGGGACTCCAGGGGTGACAACGCAGCAGGCGCATCAGCGCCAGCCAGCAGCCACGCAGGATGCCGAAGCGCTCGAGTGCGGTGATGGCATACTCGGAACAGGTGGGGTGGAACCGGCAATGGTTACCCAGCCAGGGACTGAGGAGCAAGCGATAGCCACGGATCAGTTGGATGATGAGCCAGCGCATGTCGAAACCAGTTGTGTCCAGATCCTGTCCATTGCGCTGCCCAGCGTCCTGGAAGACTGGCCGGCAACGCCGCTACGTCCGAGCACCACCACATCCAGTGCAGCCAGCTCGGACTGCCGGTGCCGGAAGCTTTCCCGGCACACCCGCTTGATGCGGTTACGGGCAACGGCGGTCCGTGCCACCTTGCGCGAGATCGCCAGCCCCAGCCGCGGGTGTCCCTTGTCGTTGGGTGCCGCCAGCAGGGTGACCCAGCGGTTACCGACGCGGTACTCGCAGTGGTTGAATACGCGCTGGAACTCAGCCGGCCGGGTCAGTCGCGCGCGGACGGGAAAGCACTGCGCTGCGGGACACAAGTCAATCGGGTTATACGGACAGACGTGCACGACCCTTGGCGCGACGGGCATTGATCACGCGACGGCCATTCTTGGTGCTCATGCGCGCGCGAAAACCGTGTGTCCGTTTGCGCTTCAGGTTGCTGGGTTGAAAAGTTCTTTTCATGTCACGTCACGCATTCATCCGGGGTTGCAATCCCACGCCCACTGGCGTGAAAGGGCGCAAAGGGTACTGTTACACGGGCTGAAATGTCAACTGACTGCCATCTCAATGGGTTATCTGCGGGTGTGGATAACTGTACAGGAGCGGTATAGACTCCCCGACCTGCGCTGGTTCGGTCATCGGGGAAACAAGGGGGAATCGTGGAAGCCACTCTCTGGCAGAAATGCCTGGTTCGGCTGGAACATGAGCTGCCGGAACAACAGTTCAACACCTGGATCCGACCCCTGCATGCCATCGAGAGCGGCGATCACCTGCGCCTGCTGGCCCCCAACCAGTTCGTGCTCGACTGGGTACGCAAACACCATTTCAAAACGATTTCACAGGCGCTGCACGAGATCGGCCCGCACGGCGATACCCAGCTGCAGCTCGATATCGGCAGTAAAAAACCCCCGGCCGCGGACAACCCGGCGCTGACCCAGCCCGCTAGCGAACCACACAGCGCACCCGCAGCACCGGTACCGCACAAGTCCAATCTCAACCCGGACTTCACCTTCGATTCGTTCGTCAGCGGAAAATCCAACCAGCTCGCGCGTGCCGCATCCATGCAGGTCGGAGAAAATCCCGGGGGCGCCTACAATCCCTTGTTTATCTATGGCGGGGTAGGCCTTGGCAAGACCCATCTCATGCATGCGGTCGGCAACATGATCCTGCACAGCCGTCCCGGAGCCCGTGTCGTCTACCTGCATTCGGAACGCTTCGTCGCGGACATGGTGCGCGCCCTCCAGCACAATGCCATCAACGAATTCAAGCGCTACTACCGGACCGTGGACGCCCTGCTGATTGACGATATCCAGTTTTTCGCGAAAAAGGAACGTTCACAGGAAGAATTTTTTCATACATTCAATGCGTTGCTGGAAGGCCAACAACAGGTCATTCTGACCTGCGACCGCTACCCCAAGGAGGTCGAAGGGCTGGAGGACCGCCTGAAGTCCCGATTCGGCTGGGGCCTGACCGCGGCCATCGAGCCCGCAGAACTGGAAACCCGCGTGGCGATCCTGCTGAGCAAGGCATCCCAGAGTTCGATCGAACTGCCCTCGGACGTCGCCTTTTTCATCGCCAAACGCATACAGTCCAACATTCGTGAGCTCGAAGGCGCACTGCGCCGGGTGATCGCCAGTGCCCGTTTCTCCGGCAGCCCGATCACGCTTGACCTCACCCGCGAGGCACTGCGGGACGTCCTCGCGCTGCAGGACAAGCTGGTCACCATCAGCAACATCCAGAAGGTGGTTGTGGAATACTACAAGATCCGACTGTCCGACCTGTCTTCCGCGCGCCGCAGCCGGACCATCACCCGGCCGCGACAGATTGCCATGGCCCTGGCCAAGGAACTGACATCGCACAGCCTGCCGGAAATCGGCGAGGCCTTCGGCGGCCGCGATCACACGACCGTGCTGCACGCCTGTCGCAAGGTCAAGGAGTTATGCGAGACAGACTTCCGGATCCAGGAAGATTACAACAACCTGTTGAGAACCCTGACCGCATAATCTGGACAAGCTGTGGATAACAGAATGCCCTGCGGGTTATCCCCGGTTATCCACAATGACTCCACAGTGTTTCAGGGGCGTCGGGCATGTGGTTATCCTTCCGACAACTGCCTGTAATTGCTTTGCAATAGCCGGTTATCCACAATAGGTCGCCGGGCTTGTAGTAACAGCAGGAATATTAAACATTAAAGATATTTACTTATGAAATTCACCATTCAGAGAGAAGCTTTCCTCAAGCCACTGCAACAGGTCATCGGTGTCGTGGAACGACGCCAGACCCTGCCGGTACTGGGTAATGTCCTGGTCAACGCCGGGAAGAAACAGGTGAAACTGACGACCACCGACCTCGAGGTGGAATTACAGGCACAGGTCAACGTCGTGGTAACCGAGGCCGGTGACATTACGCTGCCGGCACGCAAGCTCCTCGACATCTGTCGTGCGCTCCCGGAAGCAGCGGAGCTGGATATTTCCGTCAGGAACGACCGTGCCCTGGTAAAATCCGGGAAAAGCCGCTTCACCCTGGCAACCCTGCCGGCCAGTGAATTTCCGGTCATCGACAAGATCAAGAGTGCGCACCGGATCGCCTTGCCGCAAAGCGACCTGCTGCAGCTGATCGAGAAGACCAGTTTCGCCATGGCACAACAGGACGTCCGCTATTACCTCAATGGCCTGATGCTGGAACCGGCTCCCGGTGTACTGCGCGCCGTTGCCACGGACGGACATCGCCTCGCGCTTTGTCAGATCACGGCGGAAACCGGTGCAGCGGAGGAACTGCAGGTCATCGTCCCGCGCAAGGGTGTCCAGGAACTGCAACGCCTGCTGGAGGAATCCGACAATCCGCTGCAGGTCGAAATCGGCTCCAACCACATCCGCATCACCACGGACGAGTTGCGGTTTACCTCAAAGCTCATCGACGGACGTTTCCCGGACTACCAGCGGGTCGTCCCGAAATCGGCAGACAAAAAACTGCTGGTGGACCGGGAGCTGTTACGCCAGGCGCTGACCCGGACATCCATCCTGTCCAACGAGAAATACCGTGGCATACGTCTGGATATTTCTAAAAATATTATTAAAATACAAGCACATAACCCGGAGCAAGAGGAGGCTGTGGAAGAAGTCGATGCCCGTTACGAGGATGAAAACCTGGTCGTCGGCTTCAACGTCACCTACCTGCTGGATGTCCTGAATGTCCTTGGCCACCCCGAGGTGGAGGTAATGCTGAGTGACGCCAACAGCAGTGCCCTGATCCAGCAGCCTGGCAACGACGCCTGCCGCTACGTGGTAATGCCGATGCGACTCTAGCCTCGCTGTTGCGCCAGCCGGCCAAGGGCTTGCATGTATCCAGCTGAACCCACGTTGTCACCTCCCACGGTATCGAACCTTCCGGAGCAACCCGTGGACATCCTCCTCTGGCCGGTCCTGCACCAGGCGCGCGGCTCGCGAAAACGGATCACCGGGCAATTCCCCGTGCCTCATTCGGCAGGGCAGCTTTCCAGGGCCCTCCCCCGCACCGATCCCCCGGCGCTGGACTGGATCGCTTGAAATCCCCTCCGTGTCAGCCAACGGCGGCAGCAGGGCGCACCCAACCTTCCGGGCGCGGTCTGCATTCTCTGACCGTGACCGACTTTCGAAATATTGCCGCAGCCTCGCTTGAGTTCAGCCGGGGGCTCAACCTGATTCATGGCGCCAACGGCTCCGGCAAGACCAGCCTGCTGGAAGCCATCTTCTGTCTGGGCCGGGTGCGATCCTTTCGCAGCCATCAACCGGAACAACCGATTCGTTACGGCCAGCCCGCCTACCAGCTGGTGGGCCGCATCTACGGCCAGGGCGACCAGTTGCTCCCGTTGGGAATCGAGCGCTCCCGGTCGGGTCTGACGGTCCATTTCAAGGGTGACAGTGTCCGCCGGCTCTCGGACCTGGCCGGCAACTTCCCCGTACAGATCCTCAGCGGGGATACCGCCACGATTTTCAGCGGCGGTCCGCGTTTTCGCCGGCAAACGCTCGACTGGGCCCTGTTTCACGTGGAACCTGCCTACCGTGACCTGTGGCAACGCTATTCCCGCGCGTTACGGCAGCGTAACGCCGCCTTGCGCGCCCAGGCGATCAACCGGCTGGTCCGGGTCTGGGATGAAGAACTGGTGGAAACCGCAACGGCCGTAGATCGCTTGCGGCGTACCTATCTCGACGAGCTGACGGTGTTCCTGGCTCGCGAACTGAGTGTGCTGCTTCCGGGATCGGACGCGAGTCTTCGCTACCAGCCCGGCTGGCCGGTCGCGGCCTCGCTGGCGGAGGCATTGGCCGCTGGACTGGAGCGGGATCGCCTGTACGGAACCACCCAGCACGGGGTGCACCGCGCGGACTACCGCCTGTCGATCGATGGCCATGATATCGAGGGGCATTGTTCCCGGGGGCAGCAAAAGGCCCTGCTGGTGGCATTTCTGCTCGCCCAGCTCCGCTTGCAGCAGGCGCGTGGTCACGCACCCGGGGCGTTTTTGCTGGATGATTTGCCCAGCGAGCTGGATGCGGCGACCCAGGCGCTCGCTTTTCAGGCATTACGGGATTTGCATGTCCAGGTGTTTGTCAGCCAGATCTCCAGCCCGGCGGTGTGCGGCAGCGGCTGGCCGGAAATTCGGGAGTTTCACGTGGAACACGGTGTTATCCATGAAGTGATATAATGCCCCGTTCACCGGAAGGAGCCCCGATGGCTACGAAAGACACCTACGATTCATCCAATATCAAGGTATTAAAGGGGCTGGATGCCGTACGCAAACGCCCCGGAATGTATATCGGGGATACCGATGACGGGACCGGTCTGCACCACATGGTGTTCGAAGTGGTGGATAACTCGATCGACGAGGCCCTGGCCGGGCACTGTAGTGAGATCAACGTAATCCTGCATACCGATGATTCGGTCACGGTCACTGATAATGGCCGGGGGATTCCCGTCGACCTGCACACCGAGGAAGGCGTTTCCGCGGCGGAAGTGATCATGACCGTGCTGCATGCCGGTGGAAAATTCGACGACAATTCCTACAAGGTTTCCGGCGGTCTGCACGGAGTCGGGGTGTCTGTGGTGAATGCATTGTCCGAAACCCTGCGGCTGCTCATCTATCGCAATGGCCGGATTCACTTCCAGGAATACCGGATGGGTGTGCCGCAGGCTCCCCTGGCTGAAACCGGTGAAACCGACCGGACCGGCACCGAAATCCGCTTCAAGCCCAGCCGGCAGATCTTCACCGCGACGGAATTCCATTACGATATCCTTGCCAAGCGATTGAGAGAACTTTCCTTTTTGAATTCCGGGGTGCGGATTCGCCTGGTGGATGAGCGCAGTGACAAGGAAGATGTTTTTGAATACCAGGGCGGGATTCGCGCCTTTGTGGAGCACCTCAATCGCAAGAAAACCCCCGTACACCCGTCGGTGTTCTATTTCTCCGGCGAACGGGATGGCGTCGGGGTGGAACTCGCGATGCAGTGGAATGATTCCTACCAGGAAAATATCTTTTGTTTTACCAACAACATCCCGCAACGCGATGGGGGAACGCACCTGGCCGGCTATCGTGGCGCTCTGACCCGCACCCTGAACCAGTACATGGAAAAGGAAGGGATGGTGCGCAAGGCCAAGGTGTCCACCACCGGGGACGATGCCCGCGAAGGCCTGACCGCGGTGTTGTCGGTCAAGATGCCGGATCCGAAGTTTTCCTCGCAGACCAAGGACAAGCTGGTCTCCTCCGAGATCAAGGGGATCGTGGAGTCCACGGTTAGCGAGAAATTTCAGGGTTTCCTGCTGGAAAGTCCGGCCGAGGCAAAGGCTATCACGACCAAGATCATCGATGCCGCCCGTGCCCGGGAGGCGGCGCGCAAGGCACGTGAGATGACCCGTCGCAAAGGGGCACTCGATATTGCGGGCTTGCCCGGTAAACTGGCCGATTGCCAGGAGCGCGATCCGGCCCTTTCGGAATTGTTTCTGGTGGAGGGTGACTCGGCGGGGGGGTCCGCAAAGCAGGGACGCGACCGGCGCACCCAGGCGATCCTCCCGTTGAAGGGAAAGATCCTCAACGTGGAAAAGGCGCGGTTCGACAAGATGCTGTCCTCGGCGGAAGTGGGTACCCTCATCACCGCATTGGGTTGCGGGATCGGCCGGGAAGAATTCAACGTCGAGAAGCTGCGTTATCACCGCATCATCATCATGACGGATGCCGACGTGGATGGGTCTCATATCCGGACCCTGTTACTGACCTTCTTCTACCGCCAGATGCCCGAACTGATCGAGCGCGGTCATATCTACATCGCTCAGCCACCCTTGTATAAGGTAAAAAAAGGCAAGCAAGAACAATATGTTAAGGATGATTCCGCGCTGGATGCGATGCTGCTCACCACGGCGATCACGGATGCGCGTCTGCATGTAAACCCGGAAGCTCCGCCCCTGGCCGGCCCGGCCCTGGAAGGACTGGCTCACGACTACATGGCCGTGATGTCCACACTGCGGCGTCTGTCGCGCCGCTACGATCCGGTATTGCTGGAAAAGATGATCTACCTGCCGCGCATCGAAACGGCGGCGCTCGATTCCCGGGCACTGAACGAATGGTTTGCGGAACTGATCAGCCGTATCAACGCCGAGCTGGGCAGCGGTCAGCGCTACCAGTATGAAATACTCGGCGAGCACAGTGTGCTGGTGGGCAAGTGGACCCACGGGATCGTCGCCAAGGAACAGGTCATCGGGCAGGACTTTTTCGTCAGTACCGAATACCAGCAGCTGGCCGCCCTCGGTCAGCAGCTCGACGGGCTGTTGGGACCCGATGCGTACGTGGAGCGCGGAGAGCGCAAGGAGCCGGTCAACTCCTTCAAACAGGCTCTGGGCTGGTTGATGGACGAGGCCAAGCGTGGCCAGCACATCCAGCGCTACAAGGGCCTCGGTGAAATGAATCCCGAACAGTTATGGGAAACCACGCTGGATCCGGAAACCCGCCGCCTGCTACAGGTACAGATCGAGGACGCCGTCGGCTCGGATGATATCTTCACCACCCTGATGGGGGACCAGGTGGAACCTCGTCGCGATTTTATCGAACAGAATGCCTTGTCCGTCGCCAACCTGGATATCTGAATCCGCTCGCTGACCCGATCCAGGACGATAGTGATGCAAGCCATACGCGCGAAAAATTATAACTATTTGTTTTTAAATAATTTAATTATTGGTTATGCACTAATAATAGTGTTTATCTGAATAATACACAACAATGTTTTTCTGTTTCTATCGCTAGTTTCTTTGAGCACACCGCCAGATGAAGGCCCTCTGCCTTACGCGGCGGGACGGGTCAGGGTGGTGATTTCCGCCATCTGCGCTTCGATCCACGTCGACGCCTCGTCGAGGATGTCCTGGGCCGACCGTCCCGTGCTGGCAATGGGGGCCCCGATCCGGACCTGGATGATCCCCGGTTTCTTGAGGAAGCTGCGGCGCGGCCAGTACTCACCGGCGTTGTGGGCTACCGGGATCACCGGGTAGCCGCTGCGTTCCGCCAGGATCGCTCCCCCGAGCCGGTACTGGCCGGCCTGTCCCGGGGCCACCCGGGTGCCTTCCGGAAAGATCACGATCCAGAGTCCTTCCTGCAGCCGCCGTTTCCCCACGGACACGAGTTGCCGGATCGCGGCGCGCCCCGATCCGCGGTTGATCGCGATGCATTTCATCAGCACCAGCCCCCAGCCAAAAAACGGGATCCACAGGAGCTCGCGCTTGGCGACCCACACCTGCGGGGGGAAGATCAGCTGCAGGGCAATGGTCTCCCAGGTGGACTGGTGCTTGGAGAACACGATGCCCGCGCCTGCGGGAATGAATTCGCGGCCACGGATTTCATGGGTCAGCCGGCAGGTGACTTTCAGCCACCAGAGCATCATCCGCGCCCAGCTCTGCACCAGGGACCAGCGCAGGCGAAAGGGGACGGGAAAGGAAATCATCAACACGGTGGCGTAGACGATGATGGAAAGAAAGAACACCAGCCAGAACGCCAGCGAGCGCAGCCACAACACCGGGCCGGCCGGGTGCATCAGCCGGCCTCGTCCAGCAAGGATTCCACGGCACCGTACAGGTCATCGAACACCGGGATGCCCGGGTCGAAGCCGGGCATGCCGACGGTGCCGAATCCCTTGCCGGTCTTGACCAGGATCGGTCTGGCGCCGGCTGCCCGGGCCGCCTGCATGTCGTTCAGGGTATCGCCGATAAAGGGCACCTGTGACAGCCGCACCCGGAACCGGGTCGAGATGTCATGGAGCAGCCCCGGCTGCGGCTTGCGACAGCGGCAATGCACCTCGGGTGCGTGCGGGCAGAAGAAGACCCCCTCGATCATGCCACCGCTTTCACGCACCTTGCGTTGCATGAGGCGGTTGATACGAATCTGGGTGTCGATATCCGTACCGCCCGTCAGCGGCATGTTCATGGCAATGGTCACCTTCCACCCCGCGTGACTCAGCCGTGCTATGGCCTCCAGGCTGCCCCGCACCGGTATCCAGTCGGACAGGGAATGGGTGCCCGGCTCCATTGCCTCGTTGATCACCCCGTCGCGATTGAGTATGACCAGTTGCATCAGGTGTCCCGGAATTCGGCTACGCGGATGCGTCCGTTCACCGTGCGTGGTTCGCGCTTGCGCATCTTTTGCCAGCAGGCGTCCTCGAGGTCGAAATCGGCGGCGCTGGCGGTTCCCGGCGGCAGGATGAACAGGTCGGCGCATTCCCCGGCCATGCGCGCAATGCGGCCGGCAAGCTCCTCACCGCCCGTGTTGCGGAAATCGTGCTGGTCATGAAAGGCCTGTACGGCGGCCAGCCTTTGCGGGCAGGAGTGGCGATCCGTCATGGCGTGGCCGAAGATCCCAGTTGCAGCAGCGAGATGTCGGCAACCCGCAGGAACAGCTCGGACAGGGTGTTGAGCAGGGCCAGCCGGTTGTCGCGCAGCGCGGCATCGTCCGCCATCACCATGACCTCATCGAAAAAGCGGTCGACCGGTGCCTGCAGGGTGGCAAGCCGCTGCAGCGCAGTGCTGTACTCGCGCCGTTCGAACAACGGGCCGACCCGGGACGCCTGCTGCTCGATGGCGGCAGCGAGGTTCCGTTCGGCGGGCTCGTGCAGCAATCCAGCCTGGCAGTGATCGGGAATCACGGTTTCGGCCTTGCGCAGGATATTCCGGATACGCTTGTTGGCCGCCGCCAGGCTGGCGGCTTCCGGCATGGTATGGAAGGCGCGCACGGCCTGCATGCGCCGGTGAAAATCCAGCGGACGGACCGGCTGCCTGGCCAGTACCGCGTCGAACAGCGGGGTCTCGTAACCTGCATCCTGGTACCAGCTGCGCAGGCGTTCCATCATGAAGGCGAACAGCTCTTCCGGCAGCCCGTCGCGACGCACCGCTGCCGGCAGCGTGTTGCCCGCCGTACGAATCAGCTCGAGCAGGTCCACGTCCAGGCCGCGCTCGATGATGATCCGCATGACACCCAGCGCCGCCCGCCGCAGGCCGAACGGATCCTTGTCCCCGCTGGGCGTCTGGCCGATGGCGAAGATCCCTGCCAGCGTATCGATGCGTTCGGCGATCGCCAGTACCTGGCCGGCCGGTGTGGCGGGCAGCGCATCGCCGGCGTGGCGCGGCTGGTACTGTTCCGACAGGGCCACCGCCACGGCCTCGTCCTCGCCGTCCCGGCGCGCATAGTAGCCGCCCATGATGCCCTGCAGTTCCGGGAATTCGAACACCATGCTGGTCACCAGGTCGCACTTGCTCAGGGCGGCGGCGCGCTCCGCCGGTCTCGCGTCAACGCCAAGCTGTCCGGCCAGGTGGCGGGACAGGCTGGTGACGCGCCGTTGCTTGTCGCCCAGGGAGCCGAGTCGCTGCTGGAAGGTCATACGGTCCAGTTGCGCGCTGCGGCTGGATAGTGAGCGCTTGCGGTCCTGGGCCCAGAAAAATGCGGCATCCTCGAGGCGCGCCCGGATCACGCGCTCGTTGCCGGCGCGTACCTTGTCCGGGTCCCGGCTGTTGATATTGGCGACGGTCACGAAATGGGGCAACAGCCTGCCGTCGGCGCCGGTGACCGGAAAGAATTTCTGGTGGTCCTGCATACTGGAAACCAGTGCCTCGTGCGGGACGTCCAGGAAGCGTTGCTCGAAGCCGCCGGTGATCGCAACCGGCCACTCGACCAGTGCCGTGACTTCATCCAGCAGGTCGGCATCGATGCTTGCGGCGCCACCGAGCGCCGCTCCGGCCTCGCTGACCTGGGTCCGGATCGAGTCGCGCCGTTGCTCCATGTCGACCAGTACGTGGCCGGTGTGTTCCAGCAACCCGGCATACGCCGAGGGCTGGCTTACCGCGATGGGTTCATCGTGGTGGAACCGGTGTCCCCGGCTGTGACGGCCGGTGGGCAGACCCAGGATGGTGCCGGGCACCGGCTCTTCGCCCAGTAACAGCAGGACCCAGTGAACCGGGCGCACGAACTCGAATTCACCCGCTCCCCAGCGCATGCGGCGCGCCACCGGGAGTTCCCGCAGGGCCTGTTCGAACAGGCCCGGCAGGATGTCCGTCGCGGCCCTGCCGGCTGCACTGGCCCGGTACACCAGCCAGGCACCCTTGTCGTTCTCGAGCCGTTCCAGCTCGGCCACGGACACACCGCAGGAGCGGGCAAAGCCCTCGGCCGGACGGGTCGGATTGCCGTCCCTGTCAAAGGCTGCATCCAGGGCGGGACCGCGCCGGGTGATCTCCCGGTCCGGTTGCTGCAGGGGGACCTGCTCCACCAGGACTGCCAGGCGGCGCGGGGTGGCATAGGAGTGGCAGGCACCATGCGCCAGGTGGTGGTCATCCAGCAGCCGGTCCACGCAGGCGTGCAACGACTGGCGCATCTGCTGGAGGGACCGGGGTGGCAGTTCCTCGGTGCCGACTTCAAACAGCAGGTCCTGGCACTCGCTCATGCGGGTTGCTCCGGCAACATCGGAAATCCCAGGGATTCGCGGCGCGCGTAATAGGCCTCCGCGACCTGGCGTGACAGGGTACGGACCCGCAGGATGTAGCGTTGCCGCTCGGTTACGGAAACGGCGCTGCGGGCATCCAGCAGGTTGAAGGTGTGCGAGGCCTTCAGCACCATTTCGTAGGCAGGCAGCGGCAGCCCGGCCTGGATCAGGCGGTTGCTTTCCCTCTCACACACGTCGAACCAGTGCAGCAGGGCCTCGACGTCGGCCTGTTCGAAGTTGTAGGCCGACATTTCGACCTCGTTCTGGTGGTACACGTCGTGGTAGGTGATCGGTCCATTCTCCCCCTGCGTCCACACCAGGTCGAACACGCTTTCCACCTCCTGGAGGTACATGGCAATGCGCTCCAGCCCGTAGGTGATTTCGCCGCTCACCGGCCTGCACTCGAGACCGCCGACCTGCTGGAAGTAGGTGAACTGCGAGACCTCCATGCCGTTCAGCCAGACCTCCCAGCCCAGCCCCCAGGCGCCGAGCGTGGGCGACTCCCAGTTGTCCTCGACGAAACGTACATCGTGCACCAGCGTATCGATGCCCAGTTCGCGCAACGAGTCCAGGTAGAGATCCTGGATATCCAGCGGCGACGGTTTGAGCACCACCTGGTACTGGTAATAATGCTGCAGACGATTGGGGTTTTCACCGTAGCGGCCATCGGTGGGACGTCGTGAGGGCTGCACGTAGGCGGCCCGCCAGGGCTCGGGCCCGATTGCGCGCAGGAAGGTGGCCGGATGGAAGGTGCCGGCACCGACCTCCATGTCGTAGGGTTGCAGCAGGGCGCAGCCGTGACGTCCCCAGTACCGCTGCAGTGCGAGGATGAGATCCTGGAATGTGGCTGGCGTATCGGGCACGCTGGTCGTCGCGGTCGTGTAAGCCCGGCAGTATATCCCGAGGGCGGCCGGTTTCCCAAGGCACGCGGACCGGACACTTACCCCGGGGAGAAGGTTGTGATATAGCAATAGCAACCGGGTCTCCTAAAGCGTTTGCCGGACCCGGTCGAATTACCGGGTAACCCGGGTGGGGAGGTGTCCATGAGCCGGCTCATACTCGAACCAACGCCAGTCGCGCAATGGCACACGCTGGTCCAGGAAGCCCAGCAGGCCTGCGAGCTCAACATCGACGAGGCGCTGGAGAGCTATCTGGTATTCCTGCTGATGCGCTTTGCCGCCAGGCCGCATTGCACGGCCAGGGTCATGGCGGAAGACTTCCTCGGCTCACACGCCCTGCGGGGCACGGAACGCATCGACCGGTTGCGGGATGTCGGTGATCACTGTCTGTTGTTCTCGGGGCTGTTTCCGCAGCTGGCCGAGCGCCGCCTGGTGCGGATCAGCTATTTCGTCAACATCGGGCGCAGCTCCTACCGGCAGCTGGCCGATGTCATGGACCGTGGCTGGGCCCGCGTCTACGGCAACCTTTCCGAGGCCTTCGTGGTGCTGATGGATGTCCTGCATGCCATGCGCGAACTGGGTGGCGACCCCCTGCTGACCCCGCTCCAGGCCCTGGAACTGTGGCAGGAGACCGGCAGCCGCCGCTGCTACCGCCAGGTCTGTGCGGACGGCCGCGTGGTCCCGCTGCCCGGTTGCGGCTCCGCCCACTGAAACTCCTGCGCTGACCTGCATGTGCCCCGTCGCATGGGGTAAGATGGGCTGCCCTGCTTACCCGGATGCTGCTGTTGTCATGAACTCGACTCGCAAGGCTGTGGCCCTGATTTCCGGGGGACTGGATTCATTGCTGGCCGCACGCGTGGTGATGGACCAGGGCGTGCACGTGGAAGGGGTCAACTTCTATACCGGCTTCTGCGTCGAGGGTCATACCCACGCGATTCGCAGGCAGGACCGGACACGCCCGCGGCGCAACAATGCGCTCTGGTCGGCGGAACAGCTCGGGATCCGGCTGCACATCCTCGATATCATCGAGGAATACAAGGATATCGTGATCAACCCGAAACACGGGTACGGCGCCAACCTCAATCCCTGTCTCGACTGCAAGATCTTCATGGTCGGCAAGGCGCATGAATGGATGCAGGCGCATGGCTTTGATTTCATCATCACCGGTGAGGTGATCGGCCAGCGCCCGATGTCGCAGCGCAAGGACACGATGCCAGTGATCGCGCGTGACTCCGGGGCCGAGGATCGCCTGGTGCGCCCGCTGTGCGCCCGCAACCTGCCTGCGACCCTGCCGGAGCGCGCAGGCTGGCTCGATCGCGAGAAGCTGTACGGTTTCAACGGGCGCTCGCGCAAGCCGCAGATCGCACTGGCGGCGCAATACGGCTTCCGGGATTTCGCACAGCCGGCCGGTGGCTGTTGCTTCCTGACCGACCGTCAGTATGCGGTGAAGCTCGAGGACCTGTGGAAGACGCGCGGCAGCAAGCAGTATGAACTCGATGACATCATGTTGCTCAAGGTGGGGCGGCACCTGCGGCCGCGCCCGAATTTCAAGATGATCGTCGGGCGCGAGGAAGGCGAAAATCACTTTCTGGAAGGCTACCGCAAGCGCTTCGTACACATGATGCCGGTCAGCCATAACGGGCCCCTCGTGTTGCTGGACGGGGCGGTCGGCAGTGCCGATATCGAGCTCGCTGCGCGGCTTACCGCGCGTTTCAGCAAGGGCCGTGACGCAGACCGCGTGACGGTGGAGGTGCACGACAACCGGTCACCCGCGTCCAGGATCGAGGTCGCACCCATACCCGCGGGCGAAATTCCCCCAGACTGGTACCTGTGAGCAAGCACGTCGTCGATGCCAGAAACCTGCTGTGCCCGATGCCGGTCATCCGCACCCAGGATGCGGTAGCCCGCAGCCGGCCAGGTGATGAACTGCGGATCGTGTGCACGGATCCCGGTGCCGTGTATGACGTCCCGGCCTGGTGCCGTGTGCATGGACATACGGTGCGCCGCATCGACAGGCTGGACCGGGAAATCTGCATCGAGATTGTCGTGGCGCAGGTGGATGCATCGTGATGGAAAACGCACATTCGCCAGACCCGCGCAGCGTGCGCTACCGGGAAATCCGCAAGGTCACGCTGATCGGCTCGGTGATCGACCTGTTGCTGGGCGTGGGGAAGATCTGTGTCGGGCTGTTTGCCGGTTCGCACGCGCTGGTCGCCGACGGTGTTCATTCCCTGTCCGACCTGGCGACGGACTTCCTGGTGCTGTTCGCTGCCAAGCATGCCCACCGCGCAGCGGATGCCGAGCATCCGTACGGACACGGACGCATCGAGACGCTCGCGACCGTGGCGCTGGGGCTGGCACTGGTTGCAGTGGCGGTCGGGATCAGCATTGACGGTTACCAGCGCATGTCGCGGAACATCGTGATCCAGCACGGCATGGTGGCACTGCTCACCGCGCTGCTGTCGGTACTGTCAAAGGAATGGATATACCAGTACACGATCCGCATCGGACGCAGGCTGCGTTCCAACATGGTCATTGCAAACGCCTGGCACAGCCGCACGGATGCCATTTCTTCCGTGATCGTGATTGCCGGTGTCGGCGGCGCCATGGCCGGGTTTTCCTATCTCGACGGGGTGGCCGCGATCGCGGTGGCGCTGCTGATTGCGAAGATCGGCTGGGACCTGCTCTGGAAAAGCCTGCAGGAACTGATCGACACGGCGCTGGAACCGGAGATGGTGGAGGAAATCCGCCATGCCATTCTTGCGGTGGACGGCGTGCGTGCCTGCCACATGCTGAGAACACGCTACAGCGGCAGCGACTCGCTCGTCGATGTACACATCCTGGTGGATCCCGCGCTGAGTGTCTCCGAGGGTCACCAGATCGGCGAGCGTGTGCGTAAGGAGCTTATCGAGCAGGTTGAACATGTCGCCGACGTCACGGTGCACATCGACCCGGAGGATGACGAGTCCACTTCGCTGAGCGAACAGTTGCCCATGCGCGAAGTGATCGAGGCACGCCTGCACCGGGAATGGCAGCAGGACGGCCTGGATGGCGATGTCGAACGGGTGGTGCTGCACTACCTGGAGGGCAAGGTGCACGTGGAGGTGTTTCTGCGTGCGCAGCTGGAGGGGGACCCTGCGGCCCGCGCCGCGGCGCTCCAGCAGGCCGCCCGGCGCGCCCGGGACATCGGCGAGGTGCAAGTCTATGCCAGTGCAATAGATGCACCATAGTTGTGCGTACAGGCCTATTGTGCACAATATTAGTGCATCCGAAGGACGTGAAGCTGTTCTAACCCGGTGAAATATTTACGTATCCCGGTAAAAAATCACGTGGCATAATTCGTGCTTCGTAACTGTTCAAGAATCGAAAGATTTTTATGGATGCTGCATGTGCGCCGTACGCACGTGGGGCGGGTGACTATTACTGCGCGGTTTTTCCGGAGGAGTTGTTAATGTCTGCAGCCAAGATTTTGAAAGATATCAAGGACAAGAGCGTCAAGTACGTGGACCTGCGTTTCACCGATACGATCGGCAAGGAACAACACGTGACGATCCCGGCGAGCGTGGTCAAGGCCGAATTCTTCAAGGACGGCAAGATGTTCGACGGATCGAGCATCCAGGGCTGGAAGGGGATCAACGAGTCCGACATGATCCTCATGCCGGACTCCACCACGGCCGTGATGGACCTGTTCAGCGATGAAGCAACCTTGGTCATCCGCTGCGACATCCTCGAGCCCACCACCATGAAGGGTTACGACCGCGATCCCCGTTCGATTGCCCAGCGGGCCGAGGCCTACCTGAAATCCACCAAGGTTGCCGATGCCGCATACTTCGGACCGGAGCCGGAGTTTTTCATTCTCGACGACGTGCGCTGGGGTTCCGACATGAGTGGATCGTTCTGCAAGATCGATTCGGAGGAAGCATCCTGGAATACCGAGCGTGTCTACGAGGACGGCAACATCGGCCACCGTCCCACCGTCAAGGGCGGTTACTTTCCGGTTCCGCCGGTGGACTCGCTGCATGACCTGCGCGGCGCGATGTGTCTGGCCCTCGAGGAAATGGGCGTGCCGGTCGAGGTGCATCACCACGAAGTGGCTACCGCCGGCCAGTGCGAGATCGGCACCCGCTTCGACACGCTGGTGCGGCGTGCCGACATGAACCAGATCCTGAAGTACGTGGTACACAATGTGGCGCACGGCTATGGCAAGACCGCCACGTTCATGCCCAAGCCGATCGTCGGCGACAACGGCAGCGGCATGCACGTGCACCAGTCGCTGGGCAAGGCCGGCAAGAACATTTTCACCGGCACCAAGTACGGTGGCCTGTCCCAGCTGGCCCTGTACTACATCGGCGGCATCTTCAAGCACGCGCGTGCGATCAATGCCTTCACCAACCCGGGCACCAACAGCTACAAGCGCCTGGTGCCGGGCTTCGAGGCACCGGTCATGCTGGCGTACTCGGCACGTAACCGTTCCGCCTCGATCCGCATCCCGTATGATTCCAACCCGAAGGCGCGCCGCATCGAGGTACGGTTCCCGGATCCGAGCTGCAACCCCTACCTCGGTTTCTCGGCCATGATGCTGGCCGGTCTGGACGGCATCCTGAACAAGATCGACCCGGGCGATGCCATGGACAAGGACCTGTACGATCTGCCGCGCGAGCAGGCCAGGAAGATCCCGCAGGTCTGCAGTTCCCTGGACCAGGCGCTGGATGCCCTGGACCGGGATCGCAAGTTCCTGACGGCCGGTGGTGTGTTCAGTGACGACATGATCGATGCCTATATCGAGCTGAAGATGAATGATGTCACGCGTCTGCGCATGACCACCCACCCGGTCGAATTCGACATGTACTACAGCCTCTGAGCGGATCCACACGCTCTGCCGGAAAGCGCCCTGCGGGGCGCTTTCTGGTTTTCGGGGGCAGGCGCGCGGATATTCGTGGACCGGTGCTCAATTTTGCCGGACCCGCCGTATTGCATCCGGGAGGGGTTCTGGCTAATGTGGTCATATGAAGTACAGTATTCTCCTGCTTGCCCTGGTGGTGCCGCTGGCCAGTGCCGATGTCTACAAGACGGTGACCAGTGACGGTGAGGTGATCTTTTCCGATACGCCTTCGCCGGGTGCCAAACGGATGCACCTGCCGGAACTGACAACCTACAAGTCGACACCCGTTCCGTCCCTTCCGTCCGGCACGGAAACAACCCCGCCGGCGCTGCCGTCCTACCAGAGTTTCACGGTGACCACGCCCAGGGACCAGGCCACGATCTGGGACAATGCGGGCAATGTCTCGATGTCGGTGGACCTGGAGCCGGCCCTGGCCGTAGAGGACGGACACAAGGTGCAGTATTACCTGGACGGCAAGCCCTACGGAAAGGCGGACCTCAGCATGGCCAACGCCTACCACGGGCTGGACCGGGGCACGCACACCCTGTCCGCGTCCGTGCTCGATGGCAACGGCGACAGCCTGATCAGCACCGCGCCGGTCACGATCTATCTGCACCAGGCCTCCGTGCTGCACCCCAACAATCCCCTGAATTCGGCCAAATAGGCCACTTCGCATCCCCCGGCAACCCGCGCGCGACCGCCGTCGGGCGAGCGGGTTCCGTGCCGCGGGCCGGGTGCTGCACCGAAATGGTGCGTCCGGTTCTCCTGCCTGTATAATGATCCGCGTTCCCCCCCGAGCAGGCGAATCTATCCACCTGTTTCAAATGGGTATTATTTAATGCACGCTGGAGCGGACGGGTCTGCAAAGTTTGGTTTGTTTCTTGCAACAGCATCACATAGCCATGGGGACCAGAACGCACCACACCGCACGCGAGGCCGAGCGCATACTCGATAACCTGAGTACGGCCATACTGGTGTTCGATGAGCAACTGCGCCTGCAGTATCTCAACCAGGCCGGCGAGGTCATGCTGGCGCACAGTGCGCGGCATGCCTGCGGCCGTTCCGTGCACGAGCTGGTCGTCAATGCCGATGCGCTGGTGGAACAGCTGGCGCGTGCCTTCACCGAGCAACAGGTGATCAGCAAGCGCGGTTGCCAGCTCGAATTGCCGGACGCACCGGCGCTGCGGGTGAACTGCACGTTCACACCGGTCATCGAGTCTGGCACGGTGCAGACCGTCCAGCTCGAATTGCGCCAGGTGGACCATCACCTGCGCATGGAGCAGGACGAGGCGCTGATCAACCAGCAACAGGCGACGCATGCACTGGTGCGCGGGCTGGCGCATGAAATCAAGAACCCGCTGGGCGGCCTGCGCGGGGCGGCACAGCTGCTCGAGCGCCAGATCACGGACGAGTCCCTGAAGGAATACACACGCATCATCATCGGCGAGGCGGACCGGCTGCAGACCCTGATGGATCGCATGCTCGGTCCGAACGGCCTGCCGGTCATGTGTTCGGTCAATATCCACGATGTGCTGGAGCGGGTGCGGGAACTGGTGCTGGTGGAATCGGGAGCAGGACTGAACATCGTGCCGGACTACGACCCCAGCCTGCCCGACCTGCACGCGGATCGTGACCTGCTGGTTCAGGCCATTCTCAACATCGTGCGCAACTCCAGCCAGGCACTGGCCGGCAAGGGTGTCATCACGTTGCGCACGCGGGTCCAGCGCAATTTCAACATCGGTGCCCGCAAGCACCGGCTGGTGGCGAAGATCGAGGTCACTGACAACGGCCCGGGCATCGATGAATCCATGATCAGGAAGATCTTCTACCCGATGGTATCCAGCAGAACGGACGGAACCGGTCTCGGATTACCGATTGCACAATCGCTGATCGGCCGCCATCACGGCCTGATCGAGTGCACCAGCCAACCGGGTGAAACCACATTCACCATTCTCATACCACTGGAAGAGCAGCATGACCCACAGCAATGAAATCTTCGTGATCGATGATGATCGCTCCATTCGATGGGTAATGGAAAAGGCACTGGGCGCGGACAACCTGCCCGTGATCAGCTTCGCCTCGGCGGAAGACGCGCTGCGTGCGATGCACGCCTCGGAGCCCGCCGTGGTGATTACGGATATCCGCATGCCCGGCATGGACGGACTGCAACTGCTGGAACAGATCAGCGAGCAGTACCCCGAACTGCCCGTGATTATCATGACCGCGCATTCGGACCTGGACAGCGCCGTGTCGGCGTTCAAGGGCGGTGCCTTTGAATACCTGGCAAAGCCGTTCGACGTGGATGAAGCCGTGGCGCTGGTGAACCGGGCACTGGATGCGCGTTCGCAACAGCCGGCGAGCACCGCCGCGGCGGACACCGGGGCAGCACCGGAAATCGTCGGCAAGGCCCCGGCCATGCAGGAAGTCTTTCGCGCCATCGGCAGGCTGTCCAAATCCAATGCCACCGTGCTGATCAACGGTGAATCGGGTACCGGCAAGGAACTCGTGGCGCTGGCGCTGCATCGGCACAGCGCCCGCGCCAGCATGCCGTTCGTTGCGCTCAACATGGCCGCCATACCGCGCGACCTGCTCGAATCCGAACTGTTCGGTCACGAACGCGGCGCGTTTACCGGTGCGCAGCACCGCCGCGTCGGTCGCTTCGAACAGGCCAATGGCGGTACGCTGATGCTGGATGAAATCGGCGACATGCCTGCCGAGCTGCAAACCCGGTTGTTGCGGGTGCTGGCGGACGGCGAATTCTATCCCGTCGGGGCACACACGCCGAAAAAGGTGGATGTACGGATCATCGCGGCGACCCACCAGGACCTGGAGTCACTGGTGCGGGAAGGGCGCTTCCGGGAGGACCTGTTTCACCGCCTCAACGTGATTCGCATCCGCATCCCTTCGCTGCGGGAAAGGCGCGAGGATATTCCGTTGCTCATGCAGCATTTCCTCATGCGCGCGGCGACCGAGCTGGACGTGGAGCCCAAGACGCTGATGCCGGACGTGAGCGCGGCGCTGAGCCGCCTGGACTGGCCGGGTAACGTCCGTCAGCTCGAGAATCTCTGCCGCTGGCTGACCGTGATGGCGCCCGGCAAGGAGATCCATCTGGAAGACCTGCCGGAGGACATCGTGGGAGCCGGCGCCGGCACGGCTGCCGCTGGTGGCGGCGTCGACTGGCAGGCGACACTGCGCCAGTGGGCACAGCAGCAGCTCTCGGCCGGAACATACCGGTTGCTGGATGATGCCATGCCTGCCTTCGAGCGGATCATGATCGAGACTGCGTTACAGCACACCGGTGGCCGCCGCCAGGATGCCGCCCGCCTGCTGGGCTGGGGGCGCAATACCCTGACCCGGAAGATCAAGGAGCTGGGCATGAGCTAGCCGTAGTCTTGCGCGGATGCGAACCTTCACCGGCAGCCCCGATGATCGGGGGGAAAGCACCAGCACCGCCGCTGCCCGGCATGGTCTGTCAACAACGCGGTAGTACCTTACCGCGTCCTGCCTGCCTGTACGGGCGCCGTCCAGCGCGGGGTCCCTGCTCAGGAACCGCTTACCGGCAACGGCTGGACAGCCCCCGGGGTAGCGTGTTCCGGGGGTTGCATACCTGCACGAACGCGCCGGGCATCACGCATGCATACGGCCTGGCACCCGTCCGGTGGCGGCACACGTTCGACTACGGGAAACCGCAGGCAGAGGCCCGCTGGCCGGGATCAGGCGCAGGCGCCGGAGGAGGGTTGATTCAGCTCCAGGCTACCGACCAGGGACTGCACGGACGCGCGGCCGTGGCGCTGCAGATACTCCAGGATGCCGGCATTGATCTTCCCGCATACCAGCGGGTCGTAGAACAGCGCGGTGCCCACACCCAGCGCCGTGGCGCCGGCGATGAGAAACTCGATGGCATCGGTTGCACGCGTGATGCCACCCTGGCCGATGATCGGAATCCCGTGTGGCCGGCAGACCTGGTACACCTGGTGGACCTTGAGCAGGGCGACCGGCTTGATGGCGGGGCCGGACAGCCCCCCCTGGTTGTTGCCGATGACCGGTCTGCGCGATTCGATATCGATGGCCATTCCCTGCAGCGTGTTGATCACGGAAAATCCGTCCGTACCTGCCTCGATGCAGCGCCGGGCATTTTCCGCGATGTCGGTCTGGTTGGGGGAGAGCTTGGTAATGAGCGGCTTGCCGGTCACGGCACGGCAGGCCGCAACCACGCGTGCGGACATGTCCGGATCGTTGCCGAAGGCCACGCCGCCTTCCTTCACGTTCGGGCAGGAGATATTGATCTCGATGGCATCGATGGGCGATGCGTCGAAACGGCGGGTGACCTCGGTATATTCCTCCACCGTGGAACCGGACACGTTGGCGATATAGCGGGTTGCGCTGAAATCCAGCGCCGGCAGGATGCTGCGGATGACGTGGTCGGTGCCGGGGTTCTGCAGGCCGATGGCGTTCAGCATGCCCGCAGGCGTTTCCGCGATGCGGTGCGGCGGATTGCCGAGACGCGGCAGCAGCGTGGTTCCCTTCAGGCACACGGCCCCCACGTCCCGGTTGGAAAAGCCTTCCACGCGCGTATATTCTTCGCCAAACCCCACACAGCCCGACAGCAGGACCAGTGGCGTGGAAAAGGGCATGCCGCAGAAGTCCACACGGAGTTGTGCGCGTTCGGCGTCGGTCAGTTGCATCATTCAGGGAACGCTATGTTTGACGTTGTGCTCTTCCAGCCGGAGATCCCTCCGAACACCGGCAACATCATACGCCTTTGCGCCAATACCGGCAGTACCCTGCACCTGGTGCATCCACTGGGTTTCCAGCTCGATGACCGGCGCCTGCGCCGTGCCGGGCTCGACTATCACGAGTATGCACGCGTGCAGGAGCATCCGACGTTCGACGCGTATCGGGCACAGGCCGGGCCGCTGCGGCTGTGGGGATTATCGACACGCGGCGCGCGTGGCTACGACGCCATCCGGTTTCAGCCCGGTGATGCCTTTCTGTTCGGACCGGAGACGCGGGGGCTGCCTGCGGAGCTGCTCGCCGGCCTGGATGCCGGGCAGGTGCTGCGCCTGCCGATGTTGCCTGCGAGTCGCAGCCTGAATCTTTCCAATGCCGTTGCAATCGTGCTCTACGAGGCGTGGCGCCAGCAGGGTTTCGCGGGCGCGGCCGGACTACTCTGAGCGGATCTCGCGCGCCAGCAGGTTCTGTACCGCCTGCCGGGGCGGCAGGCCTTCGTGCAGCACGCGGTACACCTGTTCCGAAATCGGCATTTCCACGCGGTGCCGCCGGGCCAGTTGCACCACCTCGCGGGCGGTATTGAAGCCTTCCACGACCTGGCCGATTTCGCTCACGGCCACCTCCAGTCCGGTTCCCCGCCCCAGGGCCAGACCGAGCCGGCGGTTGCGGGACAGGTCCTCGGTGCAGGTGAGGATGAGATCACCGACGCCGGCCAGTCCCATGAGGGTCTCGCGCCGGACACCCATGGCGTCACCGAGACGGATGATTTCGGCCAGGCCGCGCGTGATCAGCGCGGCGCGGCTGTTGGCGCCCAGTTGCAGTCCGTCGGTGATGCCGGAGGCAATGGCCAGCACGTTTTTCACCGTGCCACCCAGTTGCACGCCAAGTATGTCGTCGCTGGTATAGACACGCATGGTATCGCCGTGCATGCGCGCGGCCAGGTCATGGGCAAAGACCGGATTGGTGGAGGCCGCCGTCAAGGCGGTGGGCAGCCCGCGCGCAACTTCCAGGGCGAAGGTGGGTCCGGAAATCACGGCGCTCGGATAGCGGGTGCCGAGTTCCTCTTCCAGTACCTCGCTCATGAATCTGCCAGTGCCGTGTTCCAGCCCCTTGGTTGCCCAGGCGATGCGTGCATGCGGCCGGAGCAGGGGGGCGATGTTCCGGACGACTTCCCGGAAGGCGTGGCTGGGCACGACCACCAGCAGATCGCGGCTGAAACCGATGGCCCCGGTGAGGTCGGGCTCGATGACCAGTCCGGCAGGAAACGCGATGCCGGGCAGGTACGCGCTGTTCCCGCGCTCCCGTGCCAGGCCCAGCATGAAGTCCCGTTCGTGTCCCCAGAGCGCCACCGGTACCTGTCCGGCGGCAAGCCGGATGGCCAGCGCGGTACCCCACGATCCGGCGCCCAGTATGCTGATGGGATCAGGCGTCATGCGGGCCCGGGAAACACCCGGTTACTGCCTGGCTTCGGCCTTGGCCGATTCCGTTTCCATCTGCCGCTGGTGATAGATCGCTTCGAAGCTGACGGGCGCAAACAACAGCTGCGGAAATCCGCCCCGGGCGACCAGTTCGGTGGACGCCGAGCAGGCATATGGATACAGCATCTGCGGACAGAAGACATTGAGGATGTGCAGCAGTTGCGCACGCTCCATACCCTTGATGGCAAAAATTCCCGCCTGTCTCACTTCCACCAGGTAGGCGACCGTGTCACCGCATTTCATGGTGGCGGTCATGCTGAGCACGACTTCATAAAGACCCTCGCCCAGATCGGTCACTTGCTGACCCATGTCGATCCCGAGGGAGGGGTCCCATTGGGTCTGGAAAATCTCCGGTGAATTCGGAGATTCGAAGGAAACGTCCTTCACGTAGATTTTCTGGGGTTGGAGAAGAACGCCGTTATCTCCGGCGCGCGCAGGTTGTTCGTCACTTTCGGCCATGTTGTTTCCCGGTAGTAGTTTGCGAATGGTGGTTCCGAGGCTTCAGCTTTTCGCAACCGGCAGGTCTGCTTTTTGCCAGGCCAGGAGTCCGCCCTTCAGGTTGTATACACGCTCGAACCCCTGCTTGCGCAGCTTCCCACAGGTGCCGATGGAGCGGTTACCGCTGTTGCAGTAGACGATCAGCGGCTTGTCGCGAAACTTGCGCAGCTTTTCTCCGGCGCCCTCCGTGCTTTCGATATGGACGGCGTTGGCGATATGGCTGCCACGAAACTCCTGCGCAGTGCGGATGTCGACCAGCACGGCATTTTCCGTGTTCAGCAGGCGCGTTGCCTGGCTCGGCGCCACTTCGGTTACACCGGACAGCGTGTGGCGGAAGAGGTCGAAGGCGAGCATGATGAGAATCGCCACGAGTGCGGCCACCAGCATGGAGTGATTGGTTCCGAATTCGATGATCTGGTTGAGGTTCATGGCTCAGTAAGGATGGATGCAGGTACGTGCAGGCATACCAGGCAACTGGTTAACGGTCTGCATGCGGATGCTTCAGGGACGGCTGCAGAAGACTTCCCGCATCATCCCGATCAGCCGCAGGGTGCGTGCATCACTAACCCGGTAATAGACGCGGTTGGCATCTTTTCTTGAGGCCAGGATGCCCTTGTCCCGCAGGATGGCAAGGTGCTGGGAGATATTGCTCTGCGAGGTGCCGACGCGTTCCACGATGTCCTGCACGCTGATTTCCTGGTCACCCAGCGTGCACAGGATTTTCAGGCGTAGCGGGTGAGACATCGCCTTGAGTGAGCGGGAGGCGCGGTCGATGTCTTCCGCCCGGGTGATCAGTGCTTCATTGCTGGCTGCCATTGTGCCCCTCGGACCGTCATTATGTAGTGGTTGACGTACTGCATTCATTACTAAAACATTATACAATAATAAACCTCCCGGGCCAGTGGCAAACTCGACAGGTACCTGTTGCAAACTTCGTGGATCGGTCTTCGGGACCGGGCGTGAACCCGCCCGCCGGACGGCGGCGGGTCGCTGGCATGCGCACCGCGGCTTGCCCGGCAGTATCGCGTTGGTGGTGCCGGGTATGGTCGAGGCAGGGTCAGGTCATTTGCCGTTGTGTCCATTGGGACCCGGGCAGGCGCATCTCCAGTGCACGGCTGCCCGGGAATAGCGGCATACCGGGGTTTCGTTTAGACTCTTTCCAGCATTTATGAGCCAGCAACCGCCAAACAACCCTGCTCCGAAAGGGGCTGCAAGGCCGATGGTCCTGCTTGTGCTCGATGGCTGGGGGTACAGCGAAAGTCCCCGGAACAATGCGATCGCGGCGGCACACAAGCCGGTGTGGGACCGGCTGTGGAAGGAATACCCGCACACCCTGATCCGGACGTCGGGCGCGGCAGTGGGTCTGCCGGCGGACCAGATGGGCAATTCCGAGGTCGGCCATCTCAACCTGGGCGCGGGTCGCGTGGTGTACCAGGAGTTCACCCGCGTCAGCCGCGCCATCAAGACCGGCTCCTTTTTCACCAACCTCACCCTGACCGATGCGGTCGACAAGGCGGCCGGTTCCGACCGGGCGGTGCATATCCTGGGGCTGCTGTCACCGGGTGGCGTGCACAGTCACGAGGAACATATCCATGCCATGGTGGAACTGGCGGTGCAGCGTGGCGCGCAGCAGGTGTACCTGCATGCATTCCTGGATGGTCGGGACACGCCACCCAGCAGTGCCGCAGCCTCGATCCGTGCCATGCAGGCGGTATTCGACCGCCTGCAGGGCGGACGGTTTGCCTCGATCATCGGTCGTTACTTTGCCATGGACCGCGATCATCACTGGCCACGCATCCAGTCCGCGTATGATTTGATCACGCAGGGCAAGGCCGAGTACGTGGCGCCGGACGCGCTGACCGCGCTGGAGATGGCCTATGCGCGTGGCGAGGGTGACGAATTCGTCAAGTCCACGGCCATCATCCCGCCCGGAGGTGAGCCGGTGCGGATAGTGGACGGCGACGTGGTCGTGTTCATGAACTACCGCTCGGATCGCGCCAGGCAGATCACCCGTCCGTTCATCGAGGACGATTTCGACGGCTTCAGGCGCGCGGTGCGACCGAAGCTCGGCAGCTTCGTGAGCCTGACGGAGTACAAGTCGGACTTCAAGGTGAACGTCGCGTATCCGGCCGAGCGACTGAAAAACGTATTCGGCGCATACCTCGCCCGCCTCGGACTGCGCCAGTTGCGGCTGGCCGAGACGGAGAAATACGCGCATGTCACGTTCTTCTTCAATGGCGGTATCGAGCAGCCCTTCGATGGCGAGGATCGCATCCTGGTCAAGTCGCCCATGGTCGCCACCTATGACCTGCAACCGGCCATGAGTTCGGTCGAGGTGACCGATCACCTCGTGGATGCCATCCGCAGCGGCGACTACGATGTGATCATCTGCAATTTCGCCAATCCCGACATGGTCGGCCATACCGGCAAGTTCGCTGCGGCGGTCAAGGCCATCGAGGCAATCGACGTGGCGCTCGGCAGGGTGCTGGAGGCGTTGCAGTCGGTCGGCGGGGAAATGCTCATCACGGCCGATCACGGCAACGCGGAACAGATGCTGGACGAGGATTCCGGTCAGGCGCATACCGCGCATACCAGTAACCTGGTGCCGCTCATCTATGTGGGGCGCCCGGCTGCGCTGGCGGAACACGGGGCACTGTCCGATATCGTGCCCAGCATGATCTACCTGCTGAACCTGGAGATCCCGCCGGAGATGACCGGTACCCCGCTGGTCACCCTGCAGGACGCCGCCGCAACCGGTGCCGGCAAGGCCGCCGGCGCGGAACTGCATGGCTGAAACGGGGCCGGGTGCAGCGATCACTGCCGATGAACCAGCGCACGAGTCCTGCCGGATGGGTTGCCGTCGTCGCGCTTGCGCTGCTGCTGGGCTGCGGCCCGGCCGCGGCCGGGCCGGCCACACTCGAGACGGAAACCGGCAAACTGAAAGAGCTGCGTGCCACGATCGAGTCCCTGACCCGGAAGCTGGACGCGGTGCGCGGCGAGCGCGATACGCGGCAGGCGGCACTCGAGAAAACCGACCGGGCCATTGGCCGTATCCGCAACGAGCTGCGCTCGCTGGATCGCGAGGCAGCGGCGGCGGATACGAAGCTGGCCAGCCTGGAGCAGCAGCGTGATGCGGTGCAGGCACGCCTCGCGTCCATGCGCGGGGAGCTGCGACGCGAATTGCGCGCCGCCTGGATCGCCGGCCGCCAGCAACGCATCAAGCTCCTGCTGAACCAGCAAGACCCGGCCGGTGTGGCGCGCATGCTCACCTACCAGGACTATTTCACCCGAGCGCACACGCACCGCATGGATACCTTCCGCGCCACGCTGCAGTCCCTGCAGGAAACCGCACGGGAAGTCAGTGCGCAGCAGGAGCGGATTGCAGACCTGCGGGCCCGGCACGAGCAGCAGGTGGCGCAGCTGGCGGAGGAACAGCAAACCCAGCGCAAGCTGGTCAGCGGGCTGCAGCAGCAGCTGCAGTCCGGGAATGACCGTTTGTCACAACTCCGCCAGGACGAGCAGCGGGTCAACCAGCTGGTCGCGTCCCTGCAGCAAGCCGTGCAGCGGATGCAGGCCGGCCGGGGTTCCGGCAAGAGCCTGCGGCAGCTCAAGGGACAGCTGCGCTGGCCGGTCTCCGGGCCGGTCACCATGCCGTACGGTGCGCGCCTGGCTTCCGGGCAGACCACCTCACACGGTGTGCATATCCAGGTCCCGGCCGGGACCGAGGTCCATGCCGTGGCGCGGGGCCGGGTGGTATTCGCGGACTGGCTCAGGGGGTTTGGTCTGTTGATCATCATCGATCACGGTTCCGGATACATGACGCTGTACGGCGAAAACAGCAGCCTTTACAAGGCGGTTGGTGACCGGGTGGAACAGGGGGAGGTGATTTCCGCAGCGGGCAGCAGCGGCGGTGCGGCGCGCACCGGGATCTACATGGAATTGCGCAGGAACGGCCAGCCGCTGAATCCGCAAGCCTGGTTCAAGGGCCAGCCGGCACAGCAGCAGGCGGGCCGCTAGGCGGGAGCCGGCCGGGTGAATTTATCCAGGCGTGGCGGGTCTTACCGGGCAGCCGGGCGTTTCCGGAATGCCATCAAGCCTATCTCTGCGGGGCCGATACCGCTCCTGACAACACTGTGATATTGTTGACAATTCCCGTGACAGCTCCGGGCCGGCACCCTGACCGGCGCTGTAATTCCTTGACACACCATGGAATCTGAATGATGAAACCCAATGTAAAAGGCTACTTTCTCCTGTTGACCGGCCTGGCCGCCGGTGTGCTGCTGTCGATCGGGCACGGTGTTTTCGCCGAGCGGGAGGCCACCCAGGCAACGCTGCCGGTGGAGGAACTGCGCACCTTCAGCGACGTATTCGGGCGCATCAAGAACGATTACGTGGTTGAGGTCGATGACAAGGAACTGATCGAAAACGCGATTCGTGGCATGCTGTCCGGGCTCGATCCGCACTCCTCCTACCTCGATGCGGAACAGTTCGCGGACCTGCAGGTGGGTACCACCGGCCGCTTCGGCGGACTGGGCATCGAAGTGGGCATGGAGGACGGTTTCGTCAAGGTCATCGCTCCCATCGATGGAACGCCCGCACAGCGGGCCGGCGTCCAGGCCGGTGACCTGATCATCCGCCTGGATGACACTCCCGTAAAAGGCATGAGCCTGAGCGATGCCGTCAAGGTCATGCGCGGCGAACCGGGCACGAAGATCGTCCTGACGATCGTCCGCGAAGGCCTCGACCAGCCCATCAAGATCACCATCACGCGCGACGTGATCAAGGTAAAGAGCGTGCGTGCCCGCACCCTGGAACCGGGCTATGGCTATGTGCGTATCTCGCAGTTCCAGTCCACGACCGCCGATAACATGGTGGACGCGATCAATAGCCTGAAGAAGAAGAATAACGGCAAGCTGCTGGGCCTGGTGCTCGATCTGCGCAATAACCCCGGCGGTGTGCTCAACGCGGCGGTCGCCGTATCGGACGCCTTCCTCACCAAGGGTCTGATCGTCTACACCGAAGGCAGGATCGCGGATTCCAAGCTGCGCTTCAATGCGACTCCGGACGACATACTCGACGGCGCGCCCATGGTCGTGCTGGTCAACCAGGGCTCCGCCTCCGCGTCGGAAATCGTCGCCGGTGCACTGCAGGATCACAAGCGCGCCATCATCATGGGCAGCAAGACCTTCGGCAAGGGGTCGGTGCAGACCATCCTGCCGTTGAGCAACGATACCGCGCTCAAGCTCACCACGGCACGGTATTACACGCCGTCCGGCCGTTCCATCCAGGCCGAAGGCATCACCCCGGATATCGAGTTGCAGCCGGTACAGGCGGCCAAGGTGGACAAGGACATCGAGCCGCTGAAAGAGGCGGACCTGTCCAACCACCTGATTAACAACAGCAAGCAGAAGACCGATGCAAAGGCCGCCGAGGAAAGCGCGGTAACCGATGCCAGCAAGCTGCTGAAGGACGACTACATGCTGTACGAAGCGCAGAACCTGCTGAAGGGCCTGTCCATCCTGCAGGCACACAACCACTAACCGGCGCTCCGGTGCGGGCGGGTCCGGCAACGCGCTTCCTGATTGCCGGGCTTTGCCTGCACGTCGCCGGCGTTGCCGCCGGCGGTGCCCGGCTGTTGCCGGGCAGCCAGCCGGCGATTGCACTGATCATCGACGATCTCGGTAACCGGCGCAGCACGGGGCTGCGCGCGATTGCACTGCCCGGCCCGGTTGCCTGTTCCTTCTTTCCCTATGCCGCGCTCACCCGTGAACTTGCAGTGCGGGCACATGCGCGTGGCAAGGAAGTGATGCTGCACCTGCCGATGCAGGCAACGGGACACTACCAGGATGTGCGTGAGGCGGGTGTGCTCACGCTGGACATGACGCAACAGCAATACCGGCACACCTTCCGCGCGGATCTCGCTGCCGTGCCCTTCGTGAGCGGATTCAACAATCACATGGGCAGCCTGCTCACGCGGCACCCGGGCAACATGGCCTGGCTGATGCAGCTCGTCAGGCGGAACGGCAAACTGTTCTTCATCGACAGCAGGACGACCGCGGCGACCGTGGCGCGCGAGGTGGCCGAGGAATACGGAATCCCCAGCAGTCAGCGCAATGTGTTTCTCGACGACGTGGAGGAGCCGGATGCGATTCGCGTCCAGTTCCGGCGCCTGCTGCAGATTGCGCGCCGTGACGGCACGGCCATCGCAATCGGCCATCCCTATCCTGCTACACTGGATGTGTTGTCGGAAGAACTGCCGCATCTGGAGCGGATGAACGTGCAACTGGTCCGGGTTGCGGACCTGATCCGGATGCAACAGGCGAGGAAACCGCTATGGCAAACGTTCTTGTCCCGCTCGCACAAGGCTGCGAAGAGCTCGAGGCTGTCACCGTAATCGACCTGCTGCGCCGTGCCGGCATCGAGGTCATCACCGCCGGCCTGGAGGCGGGACCGGTGCGTGCTTCCCGGGGCGTGCTGCTCGTTCCGGACATGACGCTGGAACAGGCGCTGACGCGGGACTACGACATGGTCGTGCTGCCCGGCGGACTGCCCGGTGCGGATCACCTGGCCGCAGATGACAGGATCATCGCGCTGGTGCAGGGCATGGCGCAGCGTGGCGGGTTCACGGCTGCCATCTGTGCCGCGCCGCGGGTGCTGGCGCGGGCCGGTCTGCTCGACAACCGCTCGGCAACCAGTTTCCCCGGCGCCATCGACCCCGGCAGCATCCCGGGAATCGACTATCGCGAGCAGCCCGTGGTGATCGATGGCCGGATCGTGACCTCGCGGGGTCCCGGCACGGCCATGGATTTCGCGCTCGCACTGGTCGAACTGCTGGCGGGGAGGGAAACGCGTGACCGGGTGGAAACGGCATTGCAGCGTCCACACTGACGTGCCGGCCATACCATGAAGATCATTGAAGTGGTCGCCGACGCCGGTCACCTCGACACCCTGCAGGGGATCGCCGAGCAGCATGGCATCGACGACTGGTGGCACGGGGCCGCCGCCGAGGACGGCCGGCTGCCGGTGCGCATGCTGGTGCGTGACGGCAGCCGGCAGGCGGTCGTCGATGCGTTGCAGAACGTGCTGGGCGCCAGCGAGAATGCACGCATCGTCATCCTGCCGGTGGAAGCGGTGCTGCCCCGCCCCGACCGGGCCACGGAAGCCGACGCCGCCCCGGACTGGGGCAGTCAGACCCGCGAGGAACTGTACAACGGCATCCAGCGGGGTGCGCAGCTGGACACGACGTTTCTGCTGCTCACTGCCCTGTCGACGGTGGTGGCCTGCATCGGCCTGATCGAGGACAACGTGGCGGTGGTGGTGGGCGCGATGGTGATCGCACCCCTGCTGGGCCCGAACATCGCCCTGGCCTTCGCCGCATCCCTCGGTGACAGCCAGCTGATCCGGCGCTCGCTCGTGACCAGCCTGGCCGGCCTCGGCCTCACCCTGGTGATGTCCGTGGCGACCGGCTGGCTGTGGCCGGAGCACCTGCAGAGCAACGAGATTCTCGCGCGTACCGACGTGGGCCTGGCCGGCATCGCGCTGGCGCTCGCCTCCGGCGCCGCCGCGGTGCTGTCACTGGTCACCGGCCTGTCCAGCGCGCTGGTGGGTGTGATGGTCGCGGTGGCATTGCTGCCGCCGGCCGCCACGCTCGGCATGATGCTGGGCAGCGGCCAGTACTCGCATGCGGCCGGTGCCGGCCTGTTGCTGGCGGTCAACGTGGTGTGCATCAACCTGGCGGCAAAGCTGATGTTCCGGTTCCGGGGTGTCCGGCCGCGTACCTGGCTGGAGCAGGGCAAGGCCCGCCAGTCACTGCTCATCTCCACGCTGTTCTGGCTGACCAGCCTCGGCCTGCTGGTGATCGCGATCTACCTGCGACACCGCATCACGGACTGACGTCCGGCGGCAAACCCCGGCAGCGCCGCTAGCTGCGCGAGCGGCGCTGCCGGTTGCCGCGCGGCCAGCCGGCCAGCAGCAGCATGACGCCCGCGGCCCCCAGCAGCCAGGACAGCCACGGTGCACCCAGCACGAGCGCAGGCGCATGCCCGTCCAGGTCATAGATGATGGCGGCGGCGAGCAACAGCCCGGTGCCGGCGGTCGTTGCGTAACGGCGCCGGTTTGCCGTGTGCAGCTCCTCGCGCAGCCGGACGAGTTCGGCCGAGGTCCATTCCACCTGCAGCTGTCCGGTGGTGGCCTGTTCCAGGAACTCGTGGGCGAGCAGGGGCAGCGCCGGCATGACCTTGCTCCACTCCGGCGCACTGGTGCGGATATTGCGCCACAGTGCGCGCGCACCCAGCTGCTCGCTCATGGTACGTTCGAGGAAGGGTTTCGCGGTCTTCCACAGGTCGAGCTCCGGGTACATCTGGCGCCCGAGTCCCTCGATATTGAGCAGGGTCTTCTGCAACAGGACGAGCTGTGGCTGAACCACCATATTGAAGCGGCGCGCCGTCTGGAACAGGCGCAGCAGCACGTTGCCGAAGGAGATCTCCTTCAGCGGCTTTTCGAAGATCGGTTCGCAGACCGTGCGGATCGCGGACTCGAATTCATCCACCCGGGTCCCGTGCGGAACCCACGCGGACTCCACGTGCAACTCGGCCACACGCCGGTAATCCCGGTTGAAGAACGCGAGGAAATTCTCCGCCAGGTAGCGCTGGTCGACCGGGTTGAGCGTGCCCATGATCCCGAAATCGACCGCCATGTAGCGGCCATCCCTGCCCACGAACAGGTTGCCCGGGTGCATGTCGGCGTGGAAGAAATTGTGCCGGAACACCTGCGTGAAAAAGATTTCCACGCCGCGTTCCGACAACCGCTTCAGGTCGATACCGCTCTCGCGCAACGCCCGGGTGTTGCTGATCTGGATGCCGTGAATGCGCTCCATGACCATGATCTCGGGGCGGCAGTAGTCCCAGTACACTTCCGGCACGTACAGCAGGTCGGAGCCGCTGAAATTGCGGCGCAGCTGCGAGGCATTGGCGGCTTCGCGCAACAGGTCGAGCTCGTCATACAGGATCGTTTCGAATTCCGCGACGACCTCCACCGGGCGCAGCCTGCGCCCGGTGCTCCAGTAGCGTTCCGCCAGGCCGGCGATGATGAACAGCACCTTGAGGTCACGCTTGATCAGGTGCCGGACATTCGGGCGCAGGACCTTGACCACGACGTCCTGGCCGCCGCGCAGGCGTGCCGTGTGCACCTGCGCGATCGAGGCCGAGGCCAGCGGAGTTTCGTCAAATTCCTCGAACAGGGTGGTGACCGGCTGACCGAATACGGTCTCGATCCGCGCGCGTGCGTCGCTGCCGGGAAACGGTGGCACGTTGTCCTGCAACTGCGCCAGTTCATGGGCGATGTCATCCGGCAACAGGTCCTGGCGGGTGGACAGGATCTGGCCGAACTTGACGTAGATCGGTCCCAGCTCCTCGAGCGCGAGCCGGATGCGCACCGCCCGGGGCGCGCGCTTGCGCGGGACCCAGTTCCAGGGCGCGATGAAATACAGGAAGCGGAACGGGCGCAACAGGTGCGTGGCCAGGATGATCTCGTCCAGACCGTGCTTCACCAGCACGAAGTGGATATGGAGCAGGCGGATGATCTGTGGCGGGCGGATCATGTCATTGCCCCGCTGCCTGCAGCCGCCGGATGCGCGCCTCCAGCCGGTCCGTGGCGGAGCGCAACTCGCCGATGTCTTCGGCCAGATTGCGGATCTCGATGCGGCTCGGGACGAGCCGCAGTTCCTCGCGGAGATATTCACCCAGATCCTGTTGCAAGGTGAGACTGGTGCTGCGCAGGGTATCGCGCACGCGGCGCGCGGCATTGCCGGCCTGGTGCGCGAACACATCACCGGTCAGCCGGGACAGCTGTTCTTCCCAGTCGATATCCATGGTGTCGAGGATCGACTTGAAGGTCTGCCCGGTTTCCATGTCGCCCGTGATCGTGACGGCACCCGAAAACAGGGTCTTGCCGGTGTCCTCGCCCAGGCCGAGCTGCAGCAGCGACAGGGGGGTACCGTGCAGCATGGTATCCACCTGCTCGGCGTGCTCCGTCAGGTGGACGCCGTTGTGGTCGGGATGGATGTAGATGCGGATGCCGGTGCCCGCCAGCTCGATGCCGATGCAGCGGCCGGCCAGCTGCGCCATGCGCTGCCGGGTCTCCGGGTCCAGCATCAGGTACCGGTTCAGCGCCGTTTCGAACGATTGCAGCAGACGGTCCGGGATGCGCATGGCCGCCGCGCGGGCTCTAGAACCGGTAGCCCCGGTGGACTGCGACGATGCCACCGGTCAGGTTGTGATAGTCACAACGCTCGAGGCCGGCCTGTTGCATCATGCCCCGCAGCGTTTCCTGGTCGGGGTGCATGCGAATCGATTCCGCCAGGTAGCGGTAGCTCTGTGCATCGTTGGCCACCAGCCGGCCAAGCTTCGGCAGCACGTTGAACGAGTAGAAGTCGTAGACCGGCTTCAGGGGGCGCGCGGGCCGCGAGAATTCCAGGATGAGAACCTGCCCGCCGGGACGCAGTACCCGGGCGATTTCATGCAGCGCCTGCTGCTTGTCGGTAACGTTGCGCAGCCCGAAGGCCATGGTGATCCGGTCGAAACTGCGTTCCGGAAATGGCAGACGCTCGGCGTTGACCTGCGCGAAACAGACATTGCGGATCAGGCCCCGGTCCAGCAGTTCGCGCCGGCCGTTACCCAGCATGGCGGCGTTGATGTCCGACAGGACGATCATGCCGTCGGCACCGAGTCGTGGTGCCATGAGCTTCACCAGGTCGCCGGTGCCGCCGGCGAGGTCCAGGATGCGCTGGCCGGGGCGGATATCCGCCATCCCGATCACGAAGCGTTTCCAGAGCCGGTGGATACCGAACGACATCAGGTCGTTCATGAGGTCATAGCGGTCGGCCACCGAGTCGAAAACGTCGCGCACCAGGCGCGCCTTGTCACCGACCGGGACGTCGCGAAAACCGAAATGGGTGCTCCTGTCCGTCACGGGAACCCGTCAGGGCCTGTTCAGGCCGGTGCCTGGCGCTGGTAGCCGGCGGCCTTGAGCCGCTCGAGGTATTCCTGCCAGTAGCGGTCGCGGTTTTTCCCCAGGTCGTACAGCGTTTCCCAGGAATAGATCCCGGTATCGTGGCCGTCGTCGAAGACGGGCTGGATGGCATAGCTGCCCACCGGTTCGACGCCGGTGATCATGACGTTTTCCTTGGCCAGCTGCAGGGTCCCCTGGCCCGGCCCGTGGCCCTGTACCTCGGCGGAGGGCGAGTGCACGCGCAGGAATTCATAGCTCATCTCGAAGCTGGCGCCGTCTTCGAAGCTGATCCTCAGGACCCGCGACTTGTTGTGCAGGCTGATCTCGGTGGGTTTCGGCTTGGTGGTCTTCATGATGATTCCGCAGGTGTCTGAGGTTACAGTATATACCGGCTCAGGTCTTCGTCCCCGACCAGTGCGTCCAGGTGTTCGCCGACATAGGCGGTGTCGATGCATGCAGTGCTGCCGGCCCGGTCTGTGGCCTCGAAGGAAATCTGCTCGAGCAGGCGTTCCATGACGGTATGCAGGCGCCGCGCGCCGATATTCTCGGTGCGTTCGTTGATGCGGCTGGCGATCCGGGCGATGTGTTCGATGCCGTCCGGGGTGAATTCCAGGGTCACCGACTCGGTCGCCAGCAACGCGGTGTACTGCTCGGTCAGCGAGGCATCCGGCTCGGTCAGGATGCGCACGAAGTCGTCCGCCCCCAGGTCGTCGAGTTCCACGCGTATCGGCAGGCGTCCTTGCAGCTCCGGGATCAGGTCGGACGGTTTGGAGAGGTGGAAGGCACCCGAGGCGATGAACAGGATGTGGTCGGTCCGGACCATGCCGTGCTTGGTATTGACGGTGCTGCCTTCCACCAGGGGCAGCAGGTCGCGCTGCACCCCTTCGCGTGACACGTCCGGTCCGCTGGTCTCGCCACGTCGGGTCACCTTGTCGATCTCGTCGATGAACACGATGCCGTTCTGTTCGACGTTTTCCAGGGCGCTTTGCTTGAGGTCGTCCTCGTTGATCAGGCGGGCGGCCTCCTCGTCGGCCAGCAGGCGGCGGGCATCGCGGATGCGCAGCTTGCGGTGCCGGGTGCGCTTGCCGCCCATGTTCTGGAAGATCTCCTGCAGCTGGCCGGTCATCTCTTCCATACCCGGTGGTGCCATGATCTCGACGCCGATGTGGGGGGCGGAGACGTCGACCTCGATCTCCCTGTCATCGAGAGTTCCCTCGCGCAGGCGCTTGCGGAATTTCTGCCGGGTATCGGATTCCGGTTCCCCGTCTCCCGGCACGCCCGAGGGCCCCGGCAGCAGGATATCCAGGATGCGCTCCTCGGCCAGGTCCTCGGCGCGGTGCCGGACCTTGTGCATGGCGGATTCCCGCGCCAGCTTGATGGCCGCATCCACCAGCTCCCGGATGATGGACTCGACGTCGCGGCCCACGTAGCCGACCTCGGTGAACTTGGTCGCTTCCACCTTGATAAACGGCGCGTTGGCCAGTCGTGCCAGGCGTCGCGCGATTTCGGTCTTGCCCACGCCGGTCGGGCCGATCATCAGGATGTTCTTGGGGGTGATCTCCGGACGCAGGCTGGCGTCGACCTGCATGCGCCGCCAGCGGTTGCGCAGGGCGATGGCCACGGCACGCTTGGCGGCATCCTGGCCGACGATATGTTTGTCCAGCTCCTGGACGATCTCACGGGGGGTCATATTGGACATGTTGGCAGCAATTGTCGATGGATCCAGGCGATAAGGGAACTCTGGGCGGAGTTCGGCACAAATCGACGCAGTCAGCCGATTTGCAGGGTCTCGATGGTCAGGTTCCGGTTGGTATAGATGCAAATATCCCCCGCAATGTTCAGGCTTGCCTCGGTGATGGACCGGGCATCGAGGTCCGTGTGCTCCAGCAACGCGCGGGCCGCCGCCTGGGCATAGGCGCCACCCGAGCCGATGGCCATCAGGAACTGTTCCGGCTCGATGACATCGCCGTTGCCGCTGATGATGAGCGAGGATTCGCGGTCGGCGACGGCCAGCAGGGCTTCCAGGTTACGCAGCATCTTGTTGGTGCGCCAGTCCTTGGCCAGCTCGACGGCGGCCCGGGTCAGCTGGCCGCCGTGCTTCTCCAGCTTGCTTTCGAACAGTTCGAACAGCGTGAACGCATCCGCGGTCCCGCCGGCAAACCCGGCGATCACGCGGTCGTGGTACAGGCGCCGGACCTTGCGGGCGTTGCCCTTCATGACGGTGTTGCCCTGGGTGACCTGGCCATCGCCACCGATGACCACCTGGCTGCCACGGCGCACGGAGAGGATGGTCGTGCCGTGAAACGGTTCCACTGGAAGACTCCTGAAAAAAGGCGTTCGATTGTACACCATAGATTGGGTCATTTCGGGGACCCACAATGGGTGCCCGGTGCAAACGGCGGCACCCGGGCCGGACCACTCGCCGGCACCGGCGGATCGCTGTACCGGGCGGCCGAGCATGGAAAGTGGTGAATACCCCAATTCTGGAAATCGATCGAATTTTGTCTCCACACCCCCCGGGTCTGCCAATCCGGAAGGCAATCGGGAAGCGAGTCCGGCACGGCGGGTCAGGCGGGCCGGGATTGACGGCGCGCGTAGAATGCGTTCACTGGATGGTCGGTAATATTCTATAATTCAATTAATTATGATGTTTTTTGTAGATAACAATAAAAACAGGCTATACCAGAATTCTTGCAAACGGGCCGGATTCAGCCTTTTTTGCGCGCGCGCGGATGCGTCTTGTCATACACCTGGGCCAGGTGCTGGAAGTCGAGGTGGGTATAGACCTGCGTGGTACTGATGTCGGCGTGCCCCAGCAGTTCCTGTACGGCGCGCAGGTCGCCGCTGGACTCGAGCAGGTGGGAAGCGAACGAATGCCGCAGCATGTGCGGGTGGAGTGTGCCGGGTAGTCCGCGCTCGCGGGCACGGCGGCTGACCCGCTGCTGGATGGCGCGGGCGCCCAGCCGCTGGCCGGCGCGCGTGGTGAACAGGGCCGCGTCCCCGCTGCGGGCCGGCCGCACGGCCAGCCAGTCCCGGAGCGCGCGGACCGCCTTGCGGCCGACCGGGACCACCCGGGTCTTGGCGCCCTTGCCGGTGACCCGGACCATGCGGTCGTCGAAATCCACGTCATCGAGATCGAGCGCAACCAGCTCGGCCAGGCGCAGGCCGGAGGAGTAGAACAGTTCCAGGATGGCGCGATCACGCAGCGCCAGCGGGCTCTGGTCCGTGCCCTCCAGCAGGCGTGCGAGGTCGTCCACTCCGAGCGTCCGTGGCAGGTGCCGGCCACTGCGCGGGGCCCGCACGTCGAGCCCCGGATTGCTGCCGACCACCCGTTCCCGCAACAGGTAGTGGTAGAAGGTGCGCAGTGCGGACAGCCGGCGCTGGATACTGCGACCGCTCAGTCCGCGCCGGTGGGCACGGGCGGCATACTGGCGCACCTGCCGGGTATCGAGCTGTGCCCAGTTGCTGATCCCGTTGTCCCGGCACCAGGCCGTCAGCTCCTGCAGGTCGCGACGGTAATGCAGACGGGTCTGCCCGGACAGGCGGCGCTCGGTGTGCAGGTGATGCAGAAAACGTTCGACCCAGTCTGTCGCGGTGGCGTCCAAGCGCGCTGCCGGGTCAGGGCGACGGCAGCGGACCGGGCGCAGGCTGTGGCGGTGTGAGCATGCCGATTTTCTTGGTATGCAGGGCCAGCAACATGCCGAGCAGTTCGCCGAGGTGGGTCAGGAACAGGGTCCCCATGCCGGGGTGGAAGTGGCTGGCCTCCTGGCTGCCGATGGCCAGTATCCCGAAGGCGCACTGCTGGCCCAGCGGCACCAGGGCGGCGGATTCGATGGCCGCGGCCTGGTCGCCAAACAGGTACTGAAGCTGCTCCTGCTTGAAACGCCCGCACTGCGGGCGGGAGGAGCGCAGAAAGGATTCGAAGTGCTCCAGCGCCGGGGCTTGTGTGCTGAATTCCTCGATGCCGCATTCGCGCCGCAGGACGTCCGTGATGCCGGTCACGCGCAGGGTTACGCTGTCGGCGCGGAACTCGCCGACCAGGTTGTCACGCAAGGTGTCCAGCAGCTGCTCCAGCGAGCTGGAACTGATCAGTTCCAGGGTGAGCTGGTGCATGCGTTCGTTCAGGCGGTTGTTGTCGCGGGCCACCTGGACCAGGTCCATCAGCTTGCGCTTGAGCTGGGTGTTCTGGTCGCGCAGCACCTTGACCTGGTGCTCGACCAGCGACACGGCCGGGCCGCAGCTGTGCGGAATTTCCAGGGTAGCCAGCAGGCTGGCGTTGTTGCGGAAAAAATCCGGGTTCTCCCGCAGGTAGTCAGCGACGGCTTTTTCCTCCAGCGGCCGGGCTTCCGGACGTTGCTGCTGGGATGTCGTCATAGCACGATGCGTCCCTGGTATACGGTGGTGGCGGGCCCGGTCATCATAACCGGGCTGCCAGCCCCAGACCAGCCTATTTCCAGTTCGCCACCGGGCAGTTGCACGCGCACCCGGTTGTCCAGCCGGTCCCACAGCCGACCGATGACCACGGCGGCACAGGCACCGCTGCCACAGGCCAGGGTTTCCCCGGCGCCGCGCTCGTACACGCGGACCCGGGCGCGGGCGCGGTCGAGGATCTGCAGGAAACCGGCGTTGACCCGTTGCGGGAAGCGCGGGTGTTGCTCGATGCGCGGTCCGAGCGTGGCGACCGGTGCCGCGTCCACGTCCTCGACCGGCACGACGGCGTGCGGATTACCGAGCGCCACGGCACCGATTTCCAGGGTCTGCCCGTCGACCTCGAGGAGGTAGCGCGGGGCCTGCTGCGGCGCGTCGAAGGGGATGCGGGCCGGTTCGAACTCCGGCACTCCCATGTTGACCGTCACCATGCCATCGGCGCGCCGCGCCAGTTCGAGCACCCCGCTCAGGGTCTGTACGCGCACCCGGAGCCGGTCGGTGAGCCCGTGTTCGTGCACGAACTGCATGAAGCAACGTGCCCCGTTGCCGCACTGCGCCACTTCACCGCCATCGGCATTGAAGATCCGGTAGCGGAAATCGACGTCCGCGGACGGCGCCGGTTCCACCAGCAGCAGCTGGTCGAACCCGACCCCGAGGTGGCGGTCGGCCAGGGCGCGCACCTGTTGCGGGGACAGCTGAACCCGCTGGTGGATGGCATCGACCACCATGAAGTCGTTGCCGAGGCCATGCATCTTTGTGAAGTCGAGATTCATGGGCAGATGGTGCCAAGAAACCCGGGACGGGACCATGTTTTTCTCGCCGCACCGCAGGGCGGCAGTGGACGGTCAGGCCGGCAGCAGGTGTTCGCCGCGGACCAGGTCCGCGAAGGTTTCCCGTTCCCGGACCAGGTGCGCCTGTGCGCCGTCGACCATGACCTCGGCGGCGCGCGGCCGCGAGTTGTAGTTCGAGCTCATGCTGAACCCGTAGGCCCCGGCCGAGCGCACGGCCAGCAGTTCGCCTTCCTGGACGTTCAGTACCCGGTCCTTGCCGAGGAAATCCCCGGTTTCGCACACCGGCCCGACCACGTCGTACACCTGCGCCGCACCGGGATGGGGATGCACCGGTACGATTTCGTGCCACGCGTTGTACAGGGCGGGCCGCTGCAGGTCGTTCATGGCGGCATCGACGATGGCGAAGTGGCGGTGTGCCGTGTGTTTCAGATACTCGACGCGCGTCAGCAGGACGCCGGCGTTGCCGACGATGGCCCGGCCGGGTTCCAGCAGGAGTTCCAGCGCATGCCCCGCCAGTGCTCCGCTCAGGGCCCTGGCATAGGCATCCGGGTGGGGGGGGGTGTCGCCGGCCCGGTAGGCGATGCCGAGACCTCCCCCCAGGTCCAGGTGCTGCAGGGTAATGCCGGCCTGTGCCAGGCGGTCGACCAGTTGCAGTACCCGCTCCAGGGCGTCGACGAAGGGGGTGATCGAGGTCAGTTGCGAACCGATGTGGCAGTCGATGCCGGTCACCTCGAGATGCGGCATTTCCGCCGCGGCGCGGTAGGCGTCGAACGCGGCATCCACGTCGATCCCGAACTTGTTCTCGCGCAGGCCGGTGGAGATGTAGGGGTGTGTCCCGGCGTCCACGTCGGGGTTGACGCGCAGCGAGACGGGTGCCACCCGACCTGCTTCACCGGCTACGCGGTCGAGCCGTTCCAGCTCGGGAACGGATTCCACGTTGAAGCAGCGGATCCCGGCCTGCAGGGCGGTGTGCAGCTCGTCAGTGCGCTTGCCGACCCCCGAAAAGACGATTTTCCCCGGTTCACCGCCGGCGGCCAGAACGCGTTGCAGTTCTCCGCCGGAGACGATGTCAAAGCCGGAACCGAGCCGTGCCAGCACCTGCAGGACGGCCAGGCTGGCGTTGGCCTTCACGGCGTAGCACACGAGGTGCGGCGTCGCACCCAGCGCGTCGTCGAACACGTGCCAGTGCCGTTCCAGCGTGGCGCGCGAATACACGTAGCACGGGGTACCGAAGCGCTCGGCGATGTCTTCCAGCGGTACCTCTTCCGCGCACAGACGGCCGTTGCAGTAGGCGAAATGATCCATGCGTGTCAGTGCGTCGGGGCGGGTTCCCCGGTGTCCGCTGCCGGTTTCTTCGGCAGGTACAGCGGGCCGGTCTGTCCACAGCCGGACAGGGCCAGCAGCAGGCAGGCAATGACCAGGGTCGGGATCAGGTACTTGCGGGACATGGTCGCGGCTATCGGGTTCCGGGCCGACAGTATACGTGCGCACCGTGACAAACCCAATCCGGCGGTACTGTCGTCATCGCAGCTGGTGCATACTCGGCAGCATGGCCGCACCCCTGCTCGATGCCGTGGAGATCAACCCGCCGGGTACGCCGACCGCCTGTATCATCTGGCTGCACGGTCTCGGTGCCAATGGCCACGACTTTACGCCGCTGGTGCCGCAACTGGGCATCGTGCAAAGTCATGGCGTGCGCGTGGTGCTGCCGCATGCACCGGCGCGCGCGGTGACGATCAACGGCGGGCTGGTCATGCCGGCGTGGTACGACATCCGGGCCATGGACCTTCGTCATGGCGAGGACGTGACCGGCATCCGCCAGTCCGAGCAGCAACTGGTCGCACTGATCGAGCGCGAGCTGGCCGGCGGCATCGGGGCGCAGCGGTTGTTCCTCGCCGGCTTCTCCCAGGGGGGTGCCATTGCCCTGCATACCGGTCTGCGCTATCCGCAGGCGCTCGGTGGCATCCTCGCCCTGTCCACCTACCTGCCGCTGTCCGGGCGTCTGGCGTCGGAGGCGGCCGCGGCCAACCGCGCACTGCCGATCCTGCTGGCGCACGGCAGCGCCGATCCCGTGGTGCCGCTGGTGTTGGCGCAACAGACCCGGCGCCTGCTCGTCGATCTCGGCTACCCCGTGGAATGGCACCTGTATCCGATGCTGCACGCAGTCTGTCCGGACGAGGTGGGGGATATCCGTCACTGGCTGCAGATGCGACTGGCGGGCTGAGAGGCCGTCACGCCGCAGGGCGTGGCCGCGCACGGCAATGCACCGGCCGGCCGCTGACCAGTCGCTAGCGGGCGATCGAGCGCCCGCTTTCGTTGTGGCGGGCTTCCTGCAGGGCGGCCTCGGCGCGTGCCAGCAGCGAATCGGCATTGTCATGCTTCTGGCATTCGGTGATGCCGTACTGTGCACTCAGCCGGAAGCCCGCACCGGCATTCATGCGTTCGATATGCGTGGTCAGCTTGTCCACCAGCCGCAGGGCGGCATCCTGGCTGGTTTCCTGCAGGACCAGTATGAAGTTGCGTGCCTCGTTGCAGCCAATCACATCCGCCCAGCGGGTCTGGTCCCGCAGCAGCGTCGCCATGTGCCGCAGTGCCATGTCCTGTGCGGAGTCCGGATCGGACTGGACGCCCAGCGTGACGACCGAGAGCGGGCTGTTGTAACGCCGGCTGCGCGCCACCAGCGGTAGCAGCGCCGCCAGCAGCCCCGGGCGGCTCAGCAGGCTGATGAATTCACCGTCGCGCAGGGCACTGGCGCGCAGTTCCGTTGCCAGGTCGTCCCGTTCCCGACGCAGCCGCAGCGGTTCCGTGACATCCTCATAGAACCGCACGGCTTGGCCCGCTGCAGCTTCGATTTCGAAATGGCGGATCGCCAGCCAGCGCTCGCTGCCGTCGGGCATGATCCATTGCACCACGTCGCCGTCACCCAGCAGCGGCTGAACGAGGTCATCGGGTGCGCCGGCGAGTTCGTCCGCAGGTGCCCCGGCCAGCGCGGCGAAGGCCGGGTTACAGGTCCGTATCCACCCACGGCCATCCAGCAACACCATGGGCGTGGGGCACAGGCTGAGCAGGCGCAGGGCTTCGGGCAGGGCCAGGTTCTTCATGCCGGGGCGTGCTGGAGGCTGGCCGCAGCGGACGCTTCCTGATCGATGCGTGCGCGTGCCCTGGCCGCAGCGGCCAGCACCTGCTCCGGTGCCGTGCCGCCGGTATGATTGCGTGCGGCCATGGACCCTTCGAGCGACAGCACCTCGAAGACATCCGGCCCGATGGCCGGCGAGAACTGTTGCAGTTCCGCCAGCGACAGCGCGGCCAGGTCCTTGTCCTGCCCGATTCCGTAGCGCACGGCCCGGCCCACGATTTCGTGTGCATCGCGGAAGGGCGTGCCCTTGCGCACCAGATAGTCGGCCAGGTCGGTGGCGGTGGGAAAGCCCTGCAGGGCCGCGGCGTGCATGCGTGTGCGGCGCAGCTCGATGGCGGGCACCATGTCGGCGAAGGCGCGCAGGGATCCGGCCAGCGTGTCGACGGTATCGAACAGCGGTTCCTTGTCTTCCTGGTTGTCCTTGTTGTAGGCCAGCGGCTGTCCCTTCATCAGCATCAGCAGGCTGACCAGGTGACCGGTCACGCGACCGCTCTTGCCGCGCACCAGTTCCGGCACGTCCGGGTTCTTCTTCTGGGGCATGATGCTGGAGCCGGTGCAGAACCGGTCCGGCAGCTCCACGAATCCGAACTGTGCGGACGACCACAGGATCAGTTCCTCGGAGCAGCGCGACAGGTGCATCATGACGAGGGACGCGCACGCGCAGAACTCGATGACGAAGTCGCGGTCGCTCACCGCGTCCAGGGAGTTCTCGGACGGCTGATCGAAACCCAGCAGCCGGGCCGTGTAGGCGCGGTCGATCGGGTAGCTGGTCCCGGCCAGCGCCGCTGCGCCCAGCGGCATGATGTTGACCCGCTTCCGGCAATCGGCCAGGCGCGCATGATCGCGCGCCAGCATGGCCTCCCAGGCCAGCATGTGATGGCCGAAACTGACCGGCATCGCCACCTGCAGGTGGGTGAAGCCCGGCATGATGGTCTGTGCCTCGCGTTCGGCCACGTCGACCAGCGCGCCCCGCAGGCGCCGCAGTGCATCGCACAGGTGATCGATTTCGTCGCGCAGGTACAGGCGCAGGTCGGTGGCGACCTGGTCGTTGCGCGAGCGCCCGGTATGCAGTTTCTTGCCGGTGTCCCCGATGCGCTCGATCAGTCGCGCCTCGATGTTCATGTGGATGTCTTCCAGTCCGACGGACCAGGGGAAGTCGCCGCGCTCGATGTCCGCGCGGATGTCCTGCAGGCCGTTCACGATGGCCTCTGCCTCGGCCTCCTGCAGGATGCCGGCGTGCGCCAGCATGCGCGCATGCGCAATCGAACCGGCGATGTCATGCCGGTAGAGCCGCTGGTCAAACCGGATCGAGGCGGTGAACTCCTCGACGAAGGCGTCGGTGGACTCGCTGAAACGGCCACCCCAGGGCTTGGATTCTGCGAAGTTGTCGGTCATGGCGTGGTCAGGCACTCGGTCGGGCGCGGCAGTCTGGCGATTCGGGTCGTGGTGGTCGTTCCTGGGTGCGCTGAGCGCTTACTATACACGGAGCGTGTGCCGGACAGCCACGCTACCCTTGCCGCCGGGGAAGGCCACGAGGCGGTCCGGTGCGCGGACCCGCAGCAGCGCGCTATCGATGCAGGCATCCAGGTAGCCGCCGTGCAGTTCCGGGGTACCGATCCCGATCATGTGCCCGGTGAGTTCGTGGCCCTGTCCGTCCGGGAACCTCAGTGTAGGCGTGACCCGGGCCTGGCCGCGTCGTGCAATCTCGCCGGCGGTCCTGCGTGCCCCGTCGAAATCGGTCACCGGGGGCAGCGGCGTTCACCCGCAGGCGGCCGATGAGAACCCGGTCGCGATACTCCCCGCTGATCAACAGGGGGGAGCAGGAATTCCTGCTCCACCCGCTGGCAGTGCGGACAGTCCGTCGCGCTGAATTCCAGCAGCAGCGGCAGGCGCCGCCCGAGCGCCGCCTGGCCGTCGCGCTGCAGGTCGGTGGTGGTCGTCAGGGCGGGCCGGGCGGGAGCAGGCACAGAACCGCACATCCGGCCAGCACGGCCTTGTATAATTGCAACAACATGAACCAATTAAGAGGACGGACGGACACCCATGTCAACCGAAATCCTGCGCATTGCGACCCGTAAGAGCCCGCTGGCACTGTGGCAGGCGGAACACGTGCGTGAACGTCTCGCCGCCGTGCAGCCCGGCCTGCAGGTCGAGCTGGTGACCATGAGCACGCAGGGCGACCGGGTGCTGGACAGCCCGCTGGCGAAGATCGGTGGCAAGGGTCTGTTCGTGAAGGAACTGGAACAGGGCATGCTGGAGGGCCGTGCCGACATCGCGGTGCATTCCATGAAGGACGTTCCGGCGGTGCTGCCGGAGGGACTGGAAATCGGCGCCATCCTGCCCCGCGAGGATCCGCGTGACGCCTTCGTCTCCAATACCTATGGCAGTATCGAGTCACTGCCGCGCGGCGCGTGTGTGGGTACCTCGAGCCTGCGGCGCCAGTGCCAGCTGCGGGCGATGCGCCCCGACCTGGTCATCCGCGACCTGCGCGGCAATGTCGGGAGCCGGCTCGGCCGTCTGGATGACGGAGAATACGATGCCATCGTCCTGGCCTGTGCCGGCCTGAGACGCCTGGGCCTGGCGCAGCGTATCACCGTCGCGCTGGCGTCGGAGACCATGTTGCCGGCCATTGCCCAGGGCGTGATCGGGATCGAATGCCGGAGCGGCGATGCCCGGGTCGCGCACTGGATCGCTGCGCTGAACGACCCGGAAACCGCAGTGCGGACCACGGTCGAGCGTGCCATGAACGCCCACCTGGCCGGCGGCTGCCAGGCGCCGGTGGCCGGTTACTCGGAGCTGGTCGAGGGGGTGCTGGAAATGCGTGGCCTGGTCGGGCGACCGGACGGGAGCGACATCATTCAGTCCGCCATCAGCGGACCGCAGGACGATGCCGAGCAGCTCGGGCGCGAGCTCGCGGAGGACCTGCTGCAGCAGGGTGCCCGGGCCATCCTGCGGGAGCTGCTGGGTGGCTGAACGACCGCGCGTTCTGGTCACCCGGCCGGCCGGGCAGGCACAGGGGCTGTGTGCCCGGCTCGAGCAGGCCGGGTTCGAGGCCGTGCATGTCCCGGCCATCGCCATCACCGGACCTGGCGACCGCAGCGTGCTGGCCGGCCTGCTGGACGACCTGGAGGCCTACCAGCTGGCGGTCTTCGTCAGTATCAATGCCGTGCAGTATGGCCTGGCGCAGATCCTGCGCCAGCGCACGTGGCCGGCCCATACCGCGATCGCCACGGTCGGCCTGCGTACCACGGCGGCCGTCGAGGCACTCGGTCTGCCCGTGGCACATGTGCCGGAACACGAGTTCAGCAGTGAAGGCCTGCTGGCGCTGCCGGCCCTGCACGACCTGTCCGGTCAGCGCGTGGCCATCCTGCGCGGCAATGGTGGGCGCGAAACCCTGCCGCGGGAACTGGCGGCGCGCGGGGCGCAGGTGGACTGTGTCGAGGTCTACCGCCGGGTATGCCCGGCCGACAGTGCCGCACTGCTGGCGCCACTGTTGCACGACCGGCAACTGACCGCGGCCACGGTGACCAGCAACGAAACCCTGGAGAACCTGTTCGAACTGGCCGGCAGCACGGGCCAGTCCCTGCTGCAGGACCTCCCGCTGGTGGTCGCGAGCCGCCGCCAGGCCGCACTCGCGGCCCGGCTCGGATTCCGCCAGGGTGCGGTGATTGCCGGACATGCCAGTGACGAGGCGATGGCGGCCGGCGTGGAACAGCTGCTGTCCGGTTCCCGTTAGCCAGGTGCTGGAGGGCGGTCATGCCCTGTGACATCCTGCGGCGGTACCGGGTCGTCCCGGGTTTTCCGGTTAGCTTCCATGACTGAATGCGCCCCGCAAATCCTTCCCCGCCTCGCACGCCGCGAGTTCCTGGCGTTTGGCGCGGCCGCGCTGCTGCTCGGCCTGACGGGTTGCGGCCGGCCGCGCGCACCCAGGGTCGGCCTGGCGCTGGGCGGCGGGGGAGCCAGGGGCCTGGCGCATATTCCGATGCTGGAAACGCTCGATGCGCGCGGCGTGGTGCCGCACGTGGTGGCGGGATGCAGTATCGGCGCCATCATCGGTGCGCTGTACGCGTCCGGGATGTCCGGCCGGAAGATCCGCGCCCAGGTGGAACAGTTTTTCGTGGACCGCAAGGACGCCGGCGGCAAGCTGTTCACGCTGCCGAAATCGATCCGCTGGCTGGATTTCATCGACCCGACACTCGCGGGTGGCGGGCTGCTCAGCAGTGACGATTTCATCCGCTTCCTGGGCGAGATCATGTCGGCACGCCACTTCAGCGAGCTGAAGATCCCGCTGCGGATCGTCGCGGCGGACCTGGCGACGGGGGCCCCGGTGGTGCTCGAAAGCGGGGAACTGCTGCCGGCCATCCAGGCCAGCATGGCGGTACCCGGCGTGTTTCCTCCGGTCCACCTGCACGGCCGCCTGCTGGTCGATGGCGGCGTGGCCGATCCCCTGCCCTACGACCTGGTCGAGACCGGCAGTGACATCGTCATCGCGATCGATGTCAGCGGCAGACCGGATATCGGTGACGGCTCGGATCTCACCTCCCTCGGCGTGCTGCTGCAGAGTTTTCATACCATGAGCAACAACCTGCTGGCCGAAATGCTGAAACAGCGCCGGCCCGATATCCTGGTCCAGCCCGATATCCACGATGTCCGCATACTGGAGTTCTACAAGGCGCAGCAGGTGTTCGAGCAGGCCGCCCCGGCGCAGCGCCGTTTCAAGGCCGAACTGGACCGGGCCCTGCATCGTTCCGCCGTACTGCCGGGTTGCAGCGTGCGGGCAACGCCAGCGGGTGCGCGCTGATCCCCGTATGGGCCGTTCCGGCGCAAGCCGGTATCCGGTGGTGTCTGCTGTTATGTTCCGCTCCCGCCTACTGATCGGGCTCGTCCTGTTCTTCCTGGTTCAGTTCCAGTAACGGCACGCTCTGCACGGCGCTGCCGGCGATGCCGCGGATCGAGTGGTACATGTGGTTGGTGTTCAGCAGCACCTTCTGGATCTGCTTCTCGCGTTTCTTCCAGATGCCCTGCATGGAGCGCTTCTCCGACTCCAGGTCGGACTGCATCTGCGTGAAGCCCTCGACGATCGCCTCCACCTGCATGCGGAACTCGTTGCCGGTCAGGAAGTCGTAGAGCATGCCCATCTTCTCGCCCTTGTTTTCCTGGGTGGTGATGGCGCGGCTGATCTCGATGATCGACTCGCGCAGCACGCTGCACAGGCCCTTGAACTCCTCGAAGGTGCAGATCCAGACCCCGTCGCGCAGCCCCATGCGGTCCATGTCGGAGGGCATGACTTCCGTCACCAGCACGCCGATGTTCGCGTTCTTCTCGCGGATGTCCGCCTTGAACTTCTCGATCCAGGCCGGCTGAAAGGCCTTGGTGCGCTTGCTCTCGTAGTAGATCGAACCGCAGTTCTGCCGCGTGCGCGTGTTGACGGTCTGCAGGCAGTCGGCGCCCAGCGCGCCCTTCTTGATCTCCTCGATGGTGTCGAGCGGAAACTGCCCGGCCAGCCATTCCTCGATCACCAGCTCCTGCGCCTCGCCCTGGCGCTGCATCGAACCCTGCTCCGCCTTGCGCTGTGCTTCCGAAAGCTGTTGCTTGAGCTGCTCGATCACCTGCGCCTGTTCGGAGACCTTCAGCGTCGCTTTCTCGCTCTCGGCCTTCCTGATCTTCTCACGCTCCTCGATCAGCTGCGCGTTCAGCTTTTTCTGGCTTTCCAGCTCGATGGCATCGCGCAGCTCTTCCTTCTCGCGCTTGAGGCGTTCGATTTCTGCTTTGGATTTGTTCAGCTCCTTTACCTGCTCGGATTTCTCTTTCAGCTCGGCCTGCATGGCCTGCATCTGTTCCGCCTGTGCCTCCTCCAGCTGCTTTTTCAGAGAGGCTTCCAGTGCCTTCTTTTCCTGGCCGATACCCTGCCGTACCCGCTGCGCGACCTGTTCCTCGATGGCGGCCTTTTCCTGTGCCAGCGTTTCCCGTTCTGCCTTCAGGACATCCTCCTGCGCCTGGTATTTCTGCCGCTCCTTCGCCAGCTGGTCGTTGTACTTCTTCTTCAGTTCTTCGTCGAGCTGGTGGTACAGGATCTCGTTGACATCGATCCGGTGGCCGCAGTTGGGGCATTCGATGGTGTTCTGGGAGTGGGTCACGGGGTCTCGTCTATGTGTTGATGCAAAACAGGATCAATATAAATCCAATCGTAATAAGCGTTCCAGGTTATTGGGGGCCTGTCCCCATATTCCACCGCGAGCGAACGCTAATGCTCGGCGGCGCTCCTCTTTGGTGCGTCCGCTGGAGCTACTTGTTGGGCAATCTTGTTTCCCGTCACTACGTTCTCAAGGAAGCGCCTACATAAAG
>CAYUFA010000007.1:0-64870 GCA_964443845.1 uncultured Ectothiorhodospiraceae bacterium | reverse complement strand
ATTTCTTCGAGCTTGCGGTGGCTGCCGCCATCAGCCTGTTCGGCTTTGAGTCCGGTGCCGCCCTGGCGACCGTCGTCGGGGTTCTGATCGAAGTGCCCGTCATGCTGTTGGTGGTGAAAATAGTGAATGCGTCGAAGGGCTGGTACGAGAATGCCTGAAGATTGAGGATTGTGGGTAGAACCGATCTCAAAATTCCGCACGAGCCGCGTTGCTGACTGAAATCCGGTGCGGCAAGGCGCCCCGCGCTGCACGGTACTCATTGTACGGGCAAGCGGGGTAACACAGCAGGGCCGGTTTTCAGGCGCAACCCCTTGGGACCGGGTTTGACGAATGCACGGGTAATCTGGTGAGGGACAGATGCAATGTCAGAGAACGTTTTCAATGTACTGTTCTTATGTACGGGAAATTCGGCACGCAGCATTTTCGGTGCGGCACTGATCAACCACTGGGGACAGGGCAAGTTCCAGGGCTTCAGTGCCGGCAGTCATCCCGCGGGGCAAGTAAACCCGATGGCGCTGGATTTGCTGGATCGCCTGGGGTTTCCAACCAGGAATCTGCGCAGCAAGGGCTGGAATGAATTTGCGGTGCCGCAGGCGCCCCCGATGGATTTTGTCTTTACCGTGTGCGACAGGGCCGCCGCAGAAGTGTGCCCGGTCTGGCCAGGACAGCCCGTGACAGCGTATTGGGGCGTAGCCGATCCCGCCACTGCCGAAGGCGACGAAAGGCAACGCATGATGGCGTTCCGGCAAGCCTTCGCCGTACTTGAGAACCGCATAAAGGTCTTTGTCAGCCTGCCTTTCGACAAGCTCCAGGGCCTGAAGCTGCAACGCAGACTCGATGAAATCGGGCGTGCCCGACCGGGAGCCGAATGAGCCCGACCGGGCATGAACAGCTTGTGGCCAGCCACTCGTGGATACTCTGGAACCGGCTGAGCCGGTATGCCGCCTGACACCTGTAGCAACCGTTCCGCGCTGCCGGGCCCGTACCCGCGCGCAGCCGGTGTGGAACCAGCGTCCGCATTCCGCACGGGATCAGCAGCCCCGGGCAGGGCCGGCAGTGCCTGCGCACGGGTGGATCTTCAGAGTTGGCCCTGCGCGCCGGGCAGGGCCCCGGATACCCCGGGTTCCTGCCGCAGGTGCTCGAGGAACGCGCGGGCAACCACTGAGGGCTGCTTGCCGGACGGATAGACCACGTACCATTGTCGTTCGATGGGGAAGCCCTCGACATCCAGGATCACGATCTGGCCGGACGGTGCATCCATCACGAGCGTCTGCCGGGACAGCACGGATACACCGAGACCGCCCACGATCGCCTGCTTGATCGCCTCGTTGCTGCCCAGTTCCATGCGCACCCGCAGCGACAGCTTGTGTTCGGCAAACAGCCGCTCGATGGCCATGCGCGTGCCGGAACCCGGTTCGCGCAGCAGGAACGGCTCCCTGGCCAGCTCGGCCAGCGCAATTTTCTTCTTACCGGCGAGCGGATGCCCGGCCGGGGCCAGCACCACCAGCGGGTTTTCCATGAACGGTTCGGCGACGGCGTCGAGCCCCTCCGGCGGCTGCCCGAAGATGTACAGGTCATCCTCGTTTTCGGCAATCCGCTCCAGGATGCGTCCGCGGTTCGATACCTTGAGGGAAACATCGATACCGGGATGCAACTGGCAAAAGGACCCGAGCAGGCGCGGGATAAAGTATTTCGCGGTGGTCACCACGGACAGGCGCAGGGTGCCGGTATCCAGTCCCTTCAGGTCGGCCACGAACATCTCGAAGCGTTCGAGCTGGGAAAAGATCTCCCGGCAGGTCCGCTGCAGTTCACGCCCGGCATCCGTCAGGTAGATTTTCTTGCCGACCTGCTCGAACAGCGGCACCCCGACCGCGTCCGTCAGTTTCCGGATCTGCATCGACACCGTCGGCTGGGTCAGAAACAGTTCCTCGGCGGCGCGCGTGAAACTGCCCAGCCGCGCGATGGCGGCAAACACCTCCAGTTGACGCAACGTGCTGTGACGCATTCCCGACCCCGCGCTGTATCATAGATAATAATCTATCGTTATTATCATTTATATTGATTTTTATTTATACATTAGATTCGGCAGCATACGGGTGCGCACGGAAGGTCACCCCAGGCCGGAGCAGGCTGGTGCAAGTGGACGAGGTGTGCGCATCACAACCTACTCAATTCTGAACGGCTCTGGAGGCTGCAATGGTGTCTGAAACGATCAAGGAAGGGAAAGAGCGCTACAAGTCCGGCGTAATCCCTTACAAGAAGATGGGTTACTGGGAACCCGATTACCAACCCGGGGATACCGATGTGATCGCCCTGTTCCGCATCACCCCGCAGGCAGGCGTCGACCCCGAAGAAGCGGCCGCGGCCGTGGCCGGTGAATCCTCGACCGCGACCTGGACCGTGGTGTGGACGGACCGCCTGACCGCCTGCGAACTGTACCGCGCCAAGGCCTACCGGGTCGACCCGGTGCCGAACACCGGCCCGGGCACGCAGACCGACCAGCAGTACTTCGCCTACATCGCCTACGACCTCGATCTGTTCGAGCCGGGTTCGATCGCCAACCTGACGGCATCCATCATCGGCAACGTGTTCGGCTTCAAGGCCGTCAAGGCACTGCGCCTCGAGGACATGCGCATCCCGGTCGCCTACCTGAAGACCTTCCAGGGTCCGGCCACGGGCATCGTCGTGGAGCGCGAGCGCCTCGACAAGTTCGGCCGTCCGCTGCTCGGCGCCACCACCAAGCCGAAGCTGGGCCTGTCCGGCCGTAACTACGGCCGTGTCGTGTACGAGGCCCTCAAGGGCGGACTGGACTTCGTCAAGGACGATGAAAACATCAACTCGCAGCCGTTCATGCACTGGCGCGATCGCTTCCTGTACTGCATGGAGGCCGTGAACAAGGCCTCTGCGGCGACCGGGGAAGTCAAGGGCCATTACCTGAACGTCACGGCCGCGACCATGGACGAGATGATCGAACGCGCCGAATTCGCCAGGTCGCTCGGGTCCGTCATCGTCATGATCGACCTGGTGATCGGCTACACCGCCATCCAGACCATGGCGAAGTGGGCGCGCCAGAATGACATGATCCTGCACCTGCACCGTGCCGGCAATTCCACCTACTCGCGCCAGAAGAACCATGGCATGAACTTCCGCGTGATCTGTAAATGGATGCGCATGGCGGGCGTGGATCATATCCATGCCGGTACCGTGGTCGGCAAGCTCGAGGGCGACCCGCTGATGATCAGGGGTTTCTACGACACGCTGCGGGAAACCCGTACCCCGATGAGCCTGGAGAACGGCCTGTTCTTCGACCAGGACTGGGCCTCGCTGAACCGCGTCATGCCCGTCGCGTCCGGCGGCATTCACGCCGGCCAGATGCACCAGTTGCTGACCTACCTGGGCGAGGACGTGATCCTGCAGTTCGGTGGCGGCACCATCGGCCATCCCATGGGGATCCAGGCCGGCGCCACCGCCAACCGTGTCGCGCTGGAGGCGATGGTGCTGGCACGCAACGAAGGCCGCGACATCTGGAACGAGGGTCCGGACATCCTGCAGCAAGCCGCCAGGGACTGCGCGCCGCTGAAGGCCGCACTCGATACCTGGAAGGACATTACCTTCAACTACGAATCGACCGACACCGCCGACTTCGTACCCACCGCCACGGCCAGCGCCTGACGCGAAAGAGGAGAGCACACCATGATGACCAATCCAGGCAATCGTCTGACCCAGGGACAGTTTTCCTTCCTGCCGGACCTGACCGACGAGCAGATCACCAGGCAGATCAGGTACGCGCTGGACCACGGCTGGGCCGTCAGCGTCGAGTACACCGACGACCCGCACCCGCGCAACACGTACTGGGAAATGTTCGGCAACCCGATGTTCGACCTCAGGGATCCCGCGGGCATCCTGATGGAGATCAACAACTGCCGCAAGACCTTTCCGCATCACTACATTCGCGTCACTGCGTTCAATTCGGCGCGTGGCACGGAGAGCCCGGCCATGTCGTACCTCGTCAATCGTCCGCAGCAGGAGCCGGGCTTCGGGCTGGTGCGGCAGGAAGCGGAAGGCCGCATGATGCGCTACACCCTGCATGCCTACGCAGCCGACAGGCCGGAAATGGAACGCTACTGAACCGTTGCCCCTGCGGGCGGCACGGTCGGTACGACGCGCCGCCCGCCTTCACGATGAACGGCAGAGGCAAATCATGAACGAGGCAGAACCGTTGGCCGGCATGGCCGGCGACCAGGTGGATCTCGAGGCCGAGTTCCGCACATCCAATATCCAGGAAGTACTCGACAAGCTGGACCGCGAACTGGTCGGGCTCGTTCCGGTCAAGACCCGCATTCGCGAAATCGCCGCCCTGCTGCTGGTCGACCGGCTGCGCAGGCAGTTCGAACTCACCTCGGAGACACCGACGCTGCACATGTGCTTCACCGGCAATCCCGGCACCGGCAAGACCACGGTTGCCATGCGCATGGGCGAGATCCTGAAACGGCTCGGCTACGTGCGCGAGGGGCACCTGGTGACGGTCACGCGCGATGACCTCGTCGGACAGTACATCGGGCACACCGCGCCCAAGACCAAGGAAGTCATCAAGAAGGCCATGGGGGGCGTGCTGTTCATCGACGAGGCGTACTACCTGTACAAGCCGGAGAACGAGCGGGACTACGGTGCGGAATCGATCGAGATCCTGCTGCAGGTCATGGAGAACAACCGGGACGACCTGGTGGTCATCCTCGCGGGATACAAGGACAAGATGGACCGGTTCTTCCAGTCCAACCCGGGCATGCGTTCACGCATCGCCCACCACATCGACTTCCCGGACTATCAGCCCGGGGAGTTGCTGTCGATCGCGAAGCTCATGCTGGCCGGCCAGAATTACCAGTTCAGCGCGGCGGCCGAGGAGGCCTTCACCCGCTATCTGGAGCTGCGCATGAAGCTCGACCATTTTGCCAACGCCCGCTCGGTGCGCAACGCGCTGGACCGGGCGCGCCTGCGCCAGGCGAACCGGCTGTTCGGACGGCGTTCCGGACCCATGACCCGGGAAGACCTGATGACCATCGAGGCAGAGGATGTGCTCGCAAGCCGCGTTTTCCAGGACGGCAAGCTCGATCGGGACCCGCAGTAGCCGACGCGGCGACGCTATGTCCGTGATGCGCCTGCCCGAACTCCTGCGCGCGATCAACACGGTCGCGCAGACCGGTGCAGACAGCGTGCGTTACGAGGCCCTGGCACGCGAGGTGTATGCCTTTGCCGACATGGTCGGCTGGGCGACCGGACCGATCGACCCGCAAGGCCAGTTGCTGGACCGGCTGGCCGCGTTGCAGGGTGACCTGGGATTGCGGTTTGCACAAGCGCAGGACGCGGCACTGGCCGCATTGCACGACTCGCTCACCGACCTGGGCCGGGCGATCGTGCAGCACGACGCGGATCTCGACCCTTCGGACAGCGGCGATGAGGAAGGGGATGATTTCTGATAACCCGCAATACCGTCCGGGAACGGTCAACGACATTCCATGCAGCTGCAGATACGGGGGAACTATCCATGCCTCTGGTTGATATGAGTGACATGCTGAACCATGCCTATCGCAACAAGTACGCGGTCGGTGGCTTTGACCTGGTCAGCCTGGACTTCCTGGAAGCGATCCTGGAGGCCGCGGAACAGTGCCGTTCTCCGGTCATCCTCAGCCTGGCCGAGTCGCACTTCGAACATTACGACTTCGAGCTGGCGCTGGCGGCGACCGAGCAGGCGGCACGCCGTGCCCGGGTACCGGTTGCCATTCACCTGGATCATGGCGCAACGCTCGAATCCGCGGTGCGTGCCATCAACCTCGGTTGCAACGGCGTCATGGTCGACACCTCGAACGAGGCGTTTTCCGTCAACGTGGCCCGGACCCGGCAGGTCGTCGAGACCGCACACCGCTGCGGGATTACCGTGGAGGGGGAACTGGGGTACGTGGCGGGCTGCGAGGGAGAGGACGCGGAAAGGCATCCCGGCGCAACCGTGTACACGTCGGTCGCGGAAGCCAGGGCGTATGCGGAGCGAACCGGCGTGGATTGCCTGGCGGTCTCCATCGGGACCGTGCACGGGCGCATGCGTGGACGGCCCAGGCTGGACTTCGAGCGTCTCAAGCGTATCAACTCGGCCGTGCGCCTGCCCCTCGCCCTCCACGGCGGCACCGGCCTGAGCGAAGACCAGTATCGCCGGCTGATTAGCGCAGGCGTGGCCAAGATCAACTACTACACGGCGCTCGCCGATGCCGCCGGACAGTGCATCCGCGAGAATGCGCGCGCCGACGCGCGCTGCGGCTACACCGGGCTGGTGCAAAACATCCGCGCACGGATCCGCGCCGAGGTCGAGCGCTGCATGCACATGTGGGGTTCTGCCGGGCGCGCCGCAGAGGTGCTCATGCAGTGCCGGGCCTGGCAACCGGTACAGCATGTCATCATCTACAACGTCGAGTCTGGTGCGGAGTCCCGGGTCGACGCCATGATGGCACGCGGCGCCGAGACGCTGGCGGCCATCCCGGGCGTGCGCCGGGTAGTTACCGGCTGGGCGGTGTCGGAACAACCCAGATTCCGGTACTGCTGGATCGTGGAGTTTGCCCATAAAGACGTCATCGCGAGCTATCGCGAGCACCCCGAGCATCTGGTATTCGCCAACCGGTTGTTCCGCCCCATCGCCGGTGACCGGATCAGCATCGATTTTGCCGAGGTCGACTATACCGCGCACGACCCCGTACCGGATCTCGGTCGCCGGGCACAGTTGTAGCAATCGTTCCGGTCCGCCGTGCCCGTACCCGCCGCGCGGACAGCGTCCTGCGCCTGCGCTGCCGGCGGGATCGGCGGCTGACGGCGCTACTGCGTCGAATCCACCCCGCAGGCAAATGACGCGCAGCGCGTTACCGGGCAACGGCCTGCCCCGGCGCCCTGTCAGCGGTAATACTCACACAGATTCACTGTGTTACCATGCCTCCCCTGCGCACCCACCGATAAAGGGACTGACAGTGCGAAGCATGCAACCGCTCCGGATACTCGCCCCGCTCCTGCTTGGCTGTTCCCCTGCCCTGGCTTCCGGCAACCTGCCGGGATCAGGCACCCTGGACCTGACCGGAACGACCACCGGCATGGTGGCCCTGGGAATTTTCTGCTTCGCCTACCTGGTGGTGATGGCCGAGGAATTCACGGACCTGCGCAAGTCCAAACCGGTGATTCTTGCCGCCGGCGTGATCTGGGGAATGATCGCGCTGGCATACCGGGGACAGGCGGATCACAGCATCGTGGAAAGCGCACTGCGCCACAATACCCTGGAGTTCGCCGAACTGTTCCTGTTCCTGCTCTCGGCCATGACCTATGTCAACACGATGGACGAGCGCCAGGTGTTCGAGGCCCTGCGTGCCTGGCTGGTACGCAGGGGATTCGGTTACCGGCAACTGTTCTGGATTACCGGGTTTATCGCCTTCTTCCTCTCGCCGGTACTGGACAACCTGACGACCGCACTGGTGATGTGTGCCGTCCTGCTGGCCGTGGGCAAGGACAACGAGCGTTTTGTCGGTCTTGGCTGCATCAACATCGTGGTGGCGGCCAACGCGGGCGGTGCGTTCTCGCCGTTCGGCGACATCACCACGCTGATGGTCTGGCAAAGCGGCCGGGTACACTTCAATACCTTTTTCCTGCTGTTCGTACCTTCACTGGTCAATTTCGTGGTGCCCGCGGCGATCATGCATTTCGCCGTGCCGTCGGGGAAACCCGCTCCGGTCACCGAGCAGGTCAGCTTGCGGCGCGGCGCAAAGCGCGTCATTTTCCTGTTTGCCTGCACCATCTTCACCGCCGTCAGCTTCCACAATTTCCTGCATCTCCCGCCTTTTCTCGGGATGATGACCGGCCTGGCCTACCTGCAGCTGCTGAGTTACTACCTGAAGCAGACACCCGACCATCCCAACGGCTACCCCGGCGAAGCGGATACCGGGCAGGTTGCCATGGGTGGCGCGGCCAAAAGCGGTTTCGATTTCTTCCAGCGGCTGGCGCGGGCCGAGTGGGATACGCTGCTGTTCTTCTACGGGGTCGTCCTGTGCGTGGGCGCACTGGGCCTGATCGGTTACCTGGCGCTGGCATCCAATGTCCTCTACACCGGTATGGGCGCCACGGTGGCGAATACCGCGATCGGGTTCCTGTCCGCGATCGTGGACAATATCCCGGTGATGTTCGCCGTCCTGAACATGCACCCGGACATGGCACTGGGACAATGGCTGCTGGTCACGCTGACCGCCGGCGTCGGCGGCAGCCTGTTTTCCATCGGTTCCGCCGCCGGTGTCGCATTGATGGGCCAGGCGCGCGGGAAGTACACCTTTTTCGGCCACCTCAAGTGGACACCGGCAATCCTGGCGGGCTATGCGGCCAGCATCCTCGCCCACATGTGGATCAATGCCGGCACGTTCGGTCCGGCCTGACCTGCCGGTGACGTCAGCCGGGCCAGCCGGCTACAGCCGCCGCCAGAGTACGCCGCCGTCGGCCTTGGCGGCGATCATGTCGAGGTAGGCCTCGTGGGCCGCTGCCTCGTCGGCGGTAGCCCGCACGACCTTCAGCGCCGGCCGGTCGGCGGGCAGGCGCCGGATGACCCGCTCCTCCTCGCGCTGCATGCTGCCGCCGGCAGTATCCAGGGACAGGCTGACCTGGCCACCGGTCATGGCCAGGTACACGTCGGCCAGGATCTCGGCATCCAGCAAGGCGCCGTGCAATTCCCGCTGCGAGTTGTCGATGGCATAGCGCCGGCACAGGGCATCGAGGCTGTTGCGCTGCCCCGGGTGCATGCGCCGCGCCAGCGCCAGCGTGTCCAGCACGCTGCAGTACCGGTCCAGCGTTCCGGGCGAGGGATCCAGCAGACCGAATTCGTGGTTGATGAAGCCGACGTCAAACGCCGCGTTGTGAATGACCAGTTCTGCGTCCCGCACAAACTCGATGAACTCCGTGACGATGTCGGGAAAACGCGGCTTGTCACTCAGCGATTCGTTGGTGATCCCGTGCACCTCGATGGCCCCGGCATCGATCTCCCGGTCGGGCTGGATATACTGGTGGTAGGTCCTTCCGGTGACCCGCCGGTCCTCGATCTCGACACAGCCGATCTCGATGATGCGATGGCCCTCCGCCGGTTCCAGACCGGTGGTTTCGGTATCCAGCACTACCTGGCGCATTGACTACCCCTGCTGTTGTAACAGTTCATCGATGGCGCGATTGGCCAGCGCGTCGGCCTGCTCGTTTTCCGGATGCCCGCTGTGACCGCGTATCCACTGCCAGCGGATGTCATGCCCCCGCGTGGCGCTGTCGAGACGCTGCCAGAGATCGACATTCTTGACCGGCTTGCGGTCCGCGGTCTTCCACCCGCGCCGCTTCCAGCCCGGCAGCCATTCGCTGATACCTTTCTGGACGTACTGCGAATCGGTCACCAGCCGTATCCGGCAGGGACGCTTCAGGCTCTCCAGCGCACGGATCGCGGCCATCAGCTCCATCCGGTTGTTGGTGGTCAGCGGTTCGGCGCCGTAGAGCGTCTTCTCATGCCCATTGTGACGCAACAATACGCCCCAGCCACCCGGTCCGGGATTTCCCCGGCAGGCGCCATCGGTAAAGATTTCGGTTTCAGCGGACCCTGCGGACATTGCCTTGCGTGGAGGTCGGCATTCCGACCGGGAACAGCCGCTTGCGGGTGCGCTGCGCCTCGCGCAACGGGGTCACCAGAATACTGCGTTTGCGCGCCAGCAGGATGTACCCGGCGGACAGCAGCATCCGGCCGGTGCCGTGCGCCGGTTCCAGAAACTGCAGCTTGCGCAGGATGCGCTCGCTCTGCAGCGGCGGACGCTGGAACAGGTACTGGCTGTGCAGGGTTTCGAAACCGAGCAGACCGAGCCAGTCCATGACCCGGTGCTGACTGCGGAAACGGCTGCTCCAGGGCGGGCGATCGGTGCGCCGGGTCAGCACTTGCCGGGCGCCCCACAGGCTGAACGGATTGAAGCCGAGGATCACCAGGTGCCCATCCGGAATCAGGCAACGATCCGCCTCGCGCAGTACCTGGTGCGGGTTGGCGGTCAGTTCGAGGGTGTGCGGCAGGATAATGGCATCCACGGAATCGGTCTGGATCGGCCAGTGCTGCGGATTGGCCGCCAGGCTGGCCTGTGGTGCAATGGTTAACGCCGCGCGCTGGATGACCTGGTGGGTGATGCGGCTGTCATCGAGCTTGCATTCCTCCCACGGCGGGTCGATGACGACGAGGTGGTAGCCGAACAGGTTGGGCAACTGGCCGGCCAGTGCCTGCTGCTCGGCACGGGCGAGCGCCCTGCCCAGCGGCCGTTGATACCATGCGTGCAGACCCCGCGCACGCGCACTGGCGGTAACTTCCTGATTCATCACAATGAAATCATATACCGGAACCCGGTCTTGTGCGCACCATAAAAACCACACGCCTCAAAAGTATTTGACGTCCCCGGGAGGGGCTGTCAGCATACGTAAAAAATGCATTCCGGGCCAACCTTTGCAAGGAAGGTCGCCGGCCGGGAACAGCATCCGTAAGGCGTCTCTCTCAACCCGCCTCAAGGCTGAACGAACAGCGTCGATACCGTAACGATATGAGCATGTTGCGCGCCATCCTGCCCGTGCTGAGCGCCCTCCTGATCGGAGGTTGCGCCGTGCTGCACGGCAACCGCGATGCCGCCCGCACCGGACCGGCGAATGGCTACGCGCCGCAAGCCGCCCCGGGTGCCGGCAACACTCCTCCCTCCGACACGGCCGGAGAGCCGTCAGCGACTGCGGATGCCGCAGCCGCGACCCCCGGTCTCTGGAAGCAGATGCGCCAGGGCTTCCGGCTGGACGGTGAGGATCACGCCCGGGTCGAGCGGCAAATCCGGGCCTACAGCCGGAACCCGGCCCAGGTGGAAAAGGTGTTCAAACGGGCCTCCCCCTATATGGCCTACATCCTGGGCGAGGTACAACAGCGCGGTTTCCCGACCTCGCTGGCCCTGCTGCCGTTCGTGGAAAGTGGCTATGACCCGTTCGCGTATTCCACCGGCCGGGCCGCCGGTCTCTGGCAGTTCATCCCGGGCACCGGCAAGTCCTACGGCCTGGAACAGGACTGGTGGTACGACGGGCGCCGCGACGTGGTTGCCTCCACCCAGGCCGCGCTCGATCACCTCGGCAGCCTGCACCAGGAATTCGACGGCGACTGGCTGCTGGCACTCGCTGCCTACAACGCCGGCAGCGGTACCGTCCACACCGCCATCGGGCACAACCGGAAAGCGGGCCGGCCCACCGATTACTGGCACCTGCGGCTGCCGGCGCAAACCATGGATTATGTCCCCCGTCTGCTGGCGATCCGCGAGATCGTGCAGCATCCGGGACGCTACGGGGTATCACTCGAACCGATCGAGGCAAGCCCGTCCTTCATCGTGGTCGATATCGACGGTCAGATCGACCTGGGGATCGCGGCCGAACTGGCAGGGATGAAAACCGGGGAACTGTTGCAGCTGAACCCGGGCTTCAACCGCCTGGCCACCCACCCGGACGGGCCGCAGCAACTCGCCATCCCCGTCGACCGGCTGGGCACCTTCCTGGACAACCTCGACAACCTGCCGGACGACAAGCGCATACGCAGCGTCCGGCATACGGTCAAACGCGGTGAAACCCTGTCCGGGATCGCCGCACGGTACCACACCAGGGTGCAGGTACTGCAGGCATCCAACCACCTCAGGGGCACCCTGATCCGGCCCGGCCAGGACCTGCTGATTCGAACCGGCGCCACCACACCCAACGAACTCGCCCTGCTCCCACAGCAGCGCGTGGCCATCCGCTCCGTCCACACCGTGCGTAACGGTGAAAGCCTGTGGAGTATCTCCCGCAGGTACGGGGTGAGCGTCAGTCAGCTGCGCGGCTGGAATGGACTGTCCGGGCACAGTGTGATCCGGCCCGGCCAGCACCTGCGCATCGCGGTTCGCTCCGCCAACCCCCATGTCCGCACCATCCACTACACGGTCCGGCGCGGTGATTCACTCTACCGGATCGCGAAGAAGTTCGAGGTCTCGGTCAGGGACCTGCGCCGCTGGAACGAACTGAAAAGCGACACCCTGGTGCCGGGCCAGCACCTGCAGCTGCACATCGATGTCACCGACCTGGCCCGCAACGACTAGCGGCTGTCCCGGCATGCACTGCGGCCGCCCACGCGGCGTTGCGGACCCTGCTCCGGTACGGGGCCACGCAGCGGCAGACGCAGGTTAATCCCCGCTCCTCGCAGGGTCCACGTCTGGTCCTGACGACCGATTCGCGGCGTTGAGATCCTGTCCTGCATCGCGGGTTGCGTGGTAATCCCGCAACAGCTTTGCCGAGCCGGCACCGCAACTGATGATCGTGCGCATCGCGTCCTGCACCGGCGCGGCAACCGGCTCCACATACTTGCCGTCCACGTGGTAGATGAGCCCCGAGGTCGGATTGGGTCCGGTGGGAACGAACAGGGTGTAACTGCCATCGGCATGCTTGTCCGTGATAAAGGCCGTCACGCGCGTGTCATTGCCGAAGATCCTGGCCACCGCGACCGAGGAAAACGGCGAGTTCTCGCGGCTGCCGAACAACTGCAACACCGTATCCTTGATCATGGAATAACCCGGGGCCAGTTTCAGGATACGGGTCTCCAGCACCCGGTACAGAAAACCACCCAGCCGCGTGCGCACCAGTACACCGACGAAGAAACAGACCGCCATGATCAGGATGATCACGATGACATCCGCCGCAAAGCCGTTGAGCTGCGAGTCCTTGATCAGCATCCGCGTCAGCGGTGCGATCATTCCGGTGACGATACGGAAGATCCACAGCGTCACCGAGGCCAGGATGGCCACCGGCAGGATTACGACCAGCCCGCCGAGCAGGGAGGTTTTCAGAAACGCCTTCAGTTTGTCCATGCAGCCACCCTCCGTTGCGAATCTCTATTCCGGACGCATGTGCGGGAACAGCAACACGTCCCGGATCGACGCTGAATCCGTGAACAGCATGACGAGGCGGTCGATACCGATGCCCTCACCCGCCGTCGGTGGCATGCCGTGTTCCAGCGCCCGGATGTAATCGGCGTCGAAATGCATGGCCTCGAGGTCTCCGGCCTCCTTGTCCTCCACCTGGCGACGGAAGCGTTCCGCCTGGTCCTCGGCATCGTTCAGCTCGGAGAAGCCGTTGGCGATCTCGCGCCCGCCCGTGAAGAACTCGAAGCGGTCGGTCACGAACGGGTCCGCATCGTTGCGGCGCGCCAGCGGCGAGACCTCGGTCGGATAGGCGGTGATGAACGTGGGATCGTCGAGCCTGCCTTCGACCGTCTTCTCGAAGATCTCGATCTGGATCTTGCCGAGCCCGTAACTGTCCTTGAGCGGAATCCCCAGCAGCCTCGCAATGGCCGCCGCGGTGTCGATGTTGTCGAGATCCGCACCGGTCAGGTCCGGGTTGAAGTGCAGGATGGACTCGCGCACGGTCATGCGCCGGAACGGCTTGCCGAAATCGTAGTCATTGCCCTGGTAGTGAAGCGTGGTGGTATCCAGCAGATCGCGCGCCATGCTGCGCAGCAGGTCCTCCGTGAGATCCATCAGGTCGCGGTAGTCCGCGTAGGCCTGGTAGAACTCCAGCATGGTGAATTCGGGGTTGTGGCGCGTGGACAGCCCTTCGTTGCGGAAATTGCGGTTGATCTCGTAGACCTTCTCGTAGCCGCCGACCACCAGGCGCTTCAGGTACAGTTCCGGTGCGATGCGCAGGAACAGTTCCATTTCCAGCGCGTTGTGAAAGGTGGTGAACGGGCGTGCCGTGGCGCCGCCGGGGATGGCCTGCATCATCGGCGTTTCCACTTCCAGGAAATCCAGCCGGTTCAGGTAGTCGCGGATATACTGCACGATGCGGCTGCGCATGCGGAAAGTTGCGCGCGCGGACTCGTTCATGATCAGGTCGACATAGCGCTGCCGGTAGCGCGTCTCCTGGTCGGACAGGCCATGGAATTTCTCCGGCAGCGGCCGCAGCGACTTGGTCAGCATGCGCAGGCCGTCGACACGCACCGACAGCTCGCCGGTCCTGGTCCGGAACAGTACGCCCTCTGCGGCGATGATGTCCCCGATGTCCCAGCCCCTGAAATCCTGGTACAGGCCCTCCGGAAGGTTGTCCCGTTGCAGAAAGATCTGGATGCGCCCGGACATGTCCTGGATCTGAGCGAACGCGGCCTTGCCCATGATGCGCTTGGCCATCAGCCGACCGGCCACCTTGACGCGCACCGGGCCGGCTTCCAGCGTCTCGTTGTCCCTGTCCCCGTACTCCGCATGCAGTTCGCCGGCCACGGCATTGCGCCGGAAGTCGTTGGGAAAGGGATTGCCGACATCGCGTAACGCCTGCAACTTGCTGCGGCGCCGGGCGATGAGTGCGTTTTCGTCCTCGTCGGTCATGGGTTCAGCCCCGTGGGTATCCGCGCTTACAGCCCGCTCTTCAGGCTCGCCTCGATGAACTCGTCCAGATCGCCGTCCAGCACCGCCTGGGTGTTGCCGATCTCCACGCCGGTGCGCAGGTCCTTGATGCGGGACTGGTCGAGCACGTAGGAACGGATCTGGCTGCCCCAGCCGATGTCGGACTTGCTGTCTTCCAGGGTCTGCCGGTCCGCGGTGCGTTTCTGCATCTCCATCTCGTAGAGTTTGGATTTCAGCTGTTTCATCGCGGTGGCCTTGTTCTTGTGCTGCGAACGGTCATTCTGGCACTGCACCACGATCCCGGATGGCTCGTGCGTGATACGCACCGCGGACTCGGTGCGGTTCACATGCTGGCCGCCGGCACCGCTGGCGCGGTAGACATCGATGCGCAGGTCGGCCGGATTGATGTCGATCTCGAAATCGTCGGCGACCTCGGGCGAAACGAACACCGCGGCAAACGAGGTGTGGCGCCGGTTGCCCGAATCGAACGGAGACTTGCGCACCAGCCGGTGCACACCGATCTCGGTGCGCAGCCAGCCAAATGCATACGGTCCGTCGAACTTCACGGTCGCGCTCTTGATGCCGGCCACTTCACCGGGTGAAACCTCGATCAGCTCCGCCTTGAAACCGTGCCGCTCCCCCCAGCGCAGGTACATGCGCAGCAGCATCTCGGCCCAGTCCTGTGCCTCGGTCCCTCCGGAGCCGGCCTGGATATCCAGGAAGGCATTTTCCTCGTCCATCTCGCCGGAAAACATGCGCCGGAATTCCAGCCCGGCCACCTCGCGCTCGATGCCTTCCAGGTCTGCGGCGATGTCATCCAGCAGCGCCTGGTCACCCTCGTCTGCCGCCACCTCCGCCAGTTCACCGGCATCGGCCACGGACTGCAGGAGCCGGGTCAGCGACCCGACCGTTTCCTCCAGCCGGGCACGCTCCCGGCCCAGTTCCTGCGCACGTTCCGGGTTGTCCCAGATGTTGGGCTGTTCCAGTTCACGGGTAACCTCGGTCAGGCGTTCCGCCCGGGCATCGAGGTCAAAGGTACCCCCTAAGGCTCGCGGTACGCCCGTCGAGATCCTTGAGGTGGGTTCGGATGGAGGTCAGGTCGGCCATGGATAAGATGTTCTAAGCGCTGAAAAATAGACGCGAATCATACTACGCCATCCGCGGCCGGGCCAGCTGCGTACCATACGCACCGCTGCCTGTCGCCGGCGCGCGCCGATTGCGGAGCTCTCAACCACCCGCCAGGTAGTCCACCACCAGCTGCGGACTGACCAGGCCGCGGTATTCGTTCACGTCCAGTCGATAGGCCAGGTGCACCGTGCGGCAATGCACCGGAACCGGCGCCGTATTGAAGGCAATCGCCTCGATGTTGCATGCACCGGCCGCGGGCCGGAGGGTCAGGCGCAGGTGCCGTGCACCGACCACACGCTGGCCCAGGATCTCAAACACGCCATCGAACACGGGTTCCGGGAATTCCTGCCCCCAGGGACCGCCGGCACGCAGTTGCTGTGCCGTGTCCAGCGTCAGTTCCGCCGCGGTCAGCGCGCCATCCGAGTAGATGCGCGCATACAGGTCTTCCGGGGACAGCTGCTCCGCCACCACCGCATCGAAGGCCGCCGCAAAGCGGGTGAAATCCGCCTCGGCGAGTGTCAGGCCCGCCGCCATCGCGTGTCCGCCGAACTTCGCGATCAGCCCGGGCTGGCGCGTGGCCACGCGCTCCAGCGCATCGCGCACGTGCAGGCCGGTCACGGAACGCGCCGAGCCCTTGAGCGCGCCGTCACCGGCGCGTGCAAAGGCGATCACCGGCCGATGCAACCGCTCCTTGATGCGGGAGGCCAGTATGCCGATCACGCCCTGGTGCCAGTCCGGCTCGAACAGGCACAGGCCGGTCGGCAGCCCGGCCGCATCGAGCTGCAGCCGTTCGACGATCGCCAGCGCCTGCACCTGCATCTCCGCCTCGATCTCGCGCCGGTCGCGGTTCAGCGCATCCAGTTGCGCGGCCATCGTGCGCGCCCGGTCCGGATCGTCCGTCAGCAGGCACTCGATCCCGAGCGACATGTCTTCCAGCCGTCCCGCCGCGTTGAGTCGCGGCCCTGCGGCAAACCCCAGGTCGCTGGCCACCACGCGTGCCGGGTTGCGCCCGCCGGCCTCCAGCAGGGCCCGGAGTCCGGGCACGCAGCAACCGGCGCGGATGCGCTGCAAGCCCTGCTGCACCAGGATGCGATTGTTGCCGTCGAGTGCCGCCACGTCGGCCACCGTACCCAGCGCGACCAGGTCCAGCCACTGCGCCAGGCGCGGCGCTTCGATCCCCTGTGCCGCGAACCAGCCGGTCTCGCGCAAGCGTGCCCGCAGGGCCAGCAGCACGTAGAACGCCACACCCACGCCGGCCAGTGCCTTGCTGGGAAAGCGGTCGCCCGGCAGGTTCGGGTTCACGATGGCATCGGCGGCCGGCAATTGCGCACCCGGCAGGTGATGGTCCGTCACCAGCACCTGGATCCCGGCGGCGCGCGCCGCGGCCACACCGGCGTTGCTGCTGATGCCGTTGTCCACGGTCATGATGAGACCGGGCTGCCGCGCACGCGCCACCTCGACGATCTCCGGGGTCAGCCCGTAACCAAAGGCGAAGCGGTTCGGCACCAGGTAATGCACGTCGCGCGCGCCCATGGCACGCAGGCCGCGCAGGCACAGCGCGCAGCTGGTGGCGCCGTCGGCATCGAAGTCGCCGAGCACCAGGATACGCCGGTTCCCGGTAATGGCCTGCTGCAGCAGATCGACCGCGCGCTCCATTCCACCCAGCAGTGCCGGCTTGTGCAGCCGGTCGAGGGAATAGACAAGGTCCTCGGCCCCGGACACGCGGCGCGCGGCATACACGCGTCTGAGCACGGCGGGCCACTGCACCGGAAAGTCCTCCGGTGAACGCCGCAGTTCACGCCGCACGATGCGCCGGTTCATGATCCGCTGACTGCCTCGAAGGGACGGGTGGTTTTCCAGAACCGGTACTGGCGCCAGCGTCCGCCGGTGAAGCGCCTGCCGTTGCAGGTATCCAGTGTCAGTGACGCCAGGGTGCCGCTGCGCAGGGCCTGCGCGGCGGGCCGCAGCCAGTCACGCTCCAGCCGTTCGAAAGCGTCCAGCCAGCGCTCGACATCGCGGTAGCGCTGCGGCCACTCCAGCGCATCCAGGATTACCAGTGGCAGCGCTTGTTCCCGCCAGTGCTCCAGCGATTCCGGCAGCGGGCTGCAGGGGATGCCGGCATACCGCGCCAGGCCGCGCGCCAGCGGATGATCCGCCCCGATCGCAGACCAGGGCGTAGTCAGGCCGGCGGGCAGGTTGCCGTTGCCCCACAGCCACAGGCTGTTGATTGCCGGTTCGCCGCGCGACGCCCGCGCCCGGTTGACCGGATGGTCATGCAGCAGCATCTGCAACTCGTTCAACAGCCCATGCCACCGGGGAGCATCCGCACCGGCCGGCAGCCAGGGATCGATGTCCGCGCCGGCCGCCCGTTGCGGGGCCTGCGTCACCAGCCGGGGCATATCCGGCAGCGACAGGTACCAGCGCTGCGGATGCGGCGCAGCCAGGTGCCAGCCCCGGGCCGCATTGAACTCGTTGATCGTGGCCACCAGCTGCACTGCCTCGTCGGCGTGCAGCGGGATACTGTGCGCCTCGAACAGGCGCAGGTAACGCTGATCCGCCCGCAGGTGCACCGGGTCGGCCCGCAGCAGGTGGGGAGGTGGCGGGTCGGGGCTGTCGGCCAGCCAGGTCAGCGTGGCGACCGGTAACGCAGCCAGCGGATCGAGCCCGAATTCGCGACACAGCGCAGCCTCCAGCCCCTGCCCGGCAACGGCCTCTTGCCGGCTGCGCGTCAGCAGGCGGTCCAGCTCCCGTGGTCGACCCGGAAAATACGCGCCGACCGGCGGGTCCGACTCCGGCCCGCACAGGCCGGGGACCAGCAGTGTCAGGTGCAAGCGGGAAACCGCCACCCCTCGCCTCAGGCCAGGTTGTCGAAAATGGCCTGCTTCACCGCGCCCAGTTCGGCATCCACCGTGAGCATGTCGCCCTGGCATTGGCGAATGGCGGTGTCCGGGTCCTTGAGCCCGTGCCCGGTCAGCGTACACACCACGGAACTGCCCTCGGGAATACGGCCATTGCTGATGTCGCGCATGGCACCGGCCACCGAGGTCGCCGAGGCCGGTTCACAGAAGATGCCTTCGCGTTCGGTCAGCAGCTTCTGGGCAGCGAGGATTTCCTCGTCGCTGCATTCGTCGAACCAGCCACCCGATTCCTGCTGTACCTTCCAGGCCCGGTCCCAGGACTGGGGATGGCCGATGCGGATCGCGGTGGCGACCGTTTCCGGGTGGTCGACCATGTGCCCGCGCAGGAACGGCGCCGCACCGCTCGCCTGGTAGCCGACCATGACCGGGCGCCGGTCGGTCAGCGCGGCGTGCGGGAACCTGCACTGCCCGTCACAGAAGGCACAGGCCGCCGTTTGCCTGCCGGCATACTCGCTGTAGCCGATCCAGTGCGCGGTGATGTTGCCGGCGTTGCCGACCGGCAGGCAGTGGTAATCCGGCACCGTGCCCAGCTCATCGACGATCTCGAACGCGGCGGTCTTCTGTCCCTGCAGGCGGTAGGGATTGATGGAGTTCACGATCGTCACCGGCGCCTGTTCCGCCACCTCCTTCACCAGTGCCATGCCGGCATCGAAGTTACCGCGGATCTGGATCACCACGGCCCCGTGTATCATCGCCTGGGCCAGCTTGCCGAGCGCGATCTTGCCCTCGGGGATCAGCACGAAGGCCGTGATGCCGGCGCGTGCCGCGTAGGCGGCCGCCGCGGCCGAGGTATTGCCGGTGGAGGCACAGATGATCGCGCGACTGCCTTCCGCCAGGGCCTGGGTCACCGCCATGGTCATGCCGCGGTCCTTGAACGAACCGGTCGGGTTCAGGCCCTCGTACTTGACGTACAGCTCGACATCCCTGCCGATGGCGGCGGGAATATTCTCCAGCCGGATGAGTGGCGTGTTGCCCTCCCCGAGGCTGATCAGCCGCGTGCCGGGGGCGACCGGCAGGCGCTCGCGGTAGCGCTCGATCAGGCCGGTGTAGCGTATGGAGTCAGACATGTTGTTCACCTTAGAAGGTAGTTTCTGCGCTGCAGGCCCGCCCGTCGCGCGGCAGCCCTGCAGGAGTCCGCCCGGCGCGGGCGCATCATCCGGGCCATGGTAGCTGCCGGTTATTGCTTCACGCCCAGGTGTTCGAGACGGATGCGCGTCACGGCGCCGTGGATGCTGTCCAGCGTCTCGATCTTCGCGATTGCCTCGTTCATCCGGCGTTCCTGCACCGCGTGGGTCAGCAGGATGATCGAGGCGCAATCGGCGTCCGGCGCGGGTTCCTTCTGCAGGATCGCCTCGATGCTGATGCCGGAATCGCCAAGGATACGCGCCACCTCCGCCATCACGCCCGGCTTGTCGGTTGCCTGCATGCGCAGGTAATAGGCCGTGACCACGTCCTCCATGGGGAGGATCGGCATGTCGGCGATCGAGCCCGGCTGGAAGGCCAGGTGCGGCACGCGGTTCAACGGATCGGTGGTCAGGGTACGCGCCACGTCGACGATATCCGCCACCACCGCCGAGGCGGTCGGCTCCGCCCCCGCACCCGCGCCGTAATACAGCGTGGGACCGACGGCGTCGGCGTGTACCAGCACCGCGTTCATCACGCCGTCCACGTTGGCGATCAGGCGGCGTTCCGGGATCAGCGTCGGGTGCACGCGCATCTCGATCCCGTGATCGGTGCGGCGGGTGAAGCCGAGGTGCTTGATCCGGTAGCCGAAGGCCCCGGCATAGGCCACGTCCTCGCGACTGATCCGGCTGATGCCCTCGGTGTAGACCTTGTCGAACTGCAGCGGGATGCCGAAGGCGATCGAGGCCAGGATGGTAAGCTTGTGCGCGGCGTCGATGCCTTCCACGTCGAAGGTGGGATCGGCCTCCGCATACCCCAGTGCCTGTGCTTCCTGCAGGACGTCGGCAAAGTCCCGGCCCTTGTCGCGCATCTCGGTAAGGATGAAATTGCCGGTCCCGTTGATGATACCGGTCAGCCACAGGATCTGGTTGGCGGCCAGCCCTTCGCGGATCGCCTTGATGATCGGAATACCGCCGGCCACCGCGGCCTCGAAGGCCACCATTACGCCCTGCTGCTGCGCCGCGGCAAAGATCTCGTTGCCGTGTTTCGCGATCAATGCCTTGTTGGCGGTAACCACGTGCTTGCCGTTGGCGATCGCCTTCAGTACCAGCTCGCGAGCCGGTTCATAGCCGCCGATCAGCTCGACGATGATGTCGATGTCCGGATTGTCCACCACCGCGAACGCATCCGCACCGACCTGGATGGACTCGATGCCCGGCAGGCGGGCCGGATCGTAGTTGCGCGCGGCGGCATGGGTGATGCGAATGCCGCGCCCGGCACGCCGGATGATCTCCGCGCTGTTGCGGTTGAGCACGTTGAACGTGCCACCACCCACTGTGCCCAGGCCCAGCAGGCCGACATTCACCGGTTTCACGGATTATCCTCCAGAGGCTTGTGCGGCCTGGCCCAGGTCGCGACGGAACATGTCCCTGATGCAACGGATGGCCTGCCGCGTCCGGTGCAGGTTCTCGATCAGGCCGAAACGTACGTACTCGTCTCCGTACTCTCCGAAACCGATCCCGGGTGACACCGCCACCTTGGCATCGCCCAGCAGTTTCTTGGAGAACTCCAGCGAGCCCATGGCACGGTAACGTTCCGGGATCCGCGCCCACACGAACATGGTGGCCCGCGGTCTTTCCACCGGCCAGCCCAGCGCATTCAGTCCGTCGCACAGCACGTCGCGGCGCTCCTGGTACATGTCGCGGATTTCCGCCACGCAATCCTGCGGGCCTTCCAGCGCCGTGATGGCGGCGACCTGGATCGGTGTGAACATGCCGTAATCCAGATACGACTTCATGCGTGCCAGCGCGGCCACCAGGGTGGCGTTGCCGCACATGAAGCCGACCCGCCAGCCCGGCATGTTGTAGCTCTTGGACAGCGAGAAGAATTCCACCGCGACGTCCCTGGCACCCGCCACCTGCAGGATGGACGGCGCCTGGTAGCCGTCGAAGACCAGGTCGGCGTAGGCCAGGTCCTGGACCACCCAGATCTCGTTCTCGCGCGCGATCTTCACCACCTTTTCGAAGAAGTCCAGCTCGACGCACTGCGCGGTCGGGTTGCTCGGAAAATTCAGGACCAGCATCTTCGGCTTCGGCCAGGAGTCCTTGATGGCCTTTTCCAGCTCGGCGAAGAATTCGTCGAGGTGCGGACCCAGCGGCACGTGCCGGATATCCGCACCGGCAATCGCAAATCCGTAGGGATGAATCGGGTACGCAGGATTCGGCACCAGCACCGCGTCACCGGGTCCCACGGTGGCCAGTGCCAGGTGCGCGAGGCCTTCCTTCGAACCGATGGTGACGATGGCCTCCGTTTCCGGATCGAGCTCCACGTCATAACGCCGCCGGTACCAGTCGCAGATGGCCTTGCGCAAGCGCGGGATGCCCTTGGAAAGGGAGTAGCGGTGGGTGTCCCCGCGCTGCGCGGCCTCGACCAGCTTGCCGACGATGTGCTGCGGCGTGGGCTGATCGGGATTGCCCATACCGAAGTCGATGATGTCTTCGCCCCGCGCCCGCGCCTGTGCCTTCAACTCATTGACAATATTGAAAACGTATGGCGGCAGCCGCTTGATGCGGGCAAATTCCTCAATCACACTGGTTACCGGTTATTTCTTTGTTTATGAAGGTATTACTGCAATTTTCTAAGCCTGCTTACAGTACTCAAAAGCGTGCCGGGAAACAAGTGGCCGGGCGCCAGCCGGCGTCCGCGCCCCGCTATGCTATCGTTGTGACATGCAGATCCAGCTGGACAGCAGCCCGGGCAATAGTATCCGCTCCTACGACGCACGCGGCATCGTCATCAATGACCGCCGCTTCACCCACAGCGTGGTGGTCAGCGCACAGCAGGTCGAACGCTGGTCGCCGCGTTGTTTCGCTGAGCTCACCGCGACGCACCTGCTCACCCTGGCGGAGCTCGCGCCCGCCATCATCATCCTCGGCACCGGGGCGACCCAGCGTTTTCCGCCGGCGGACTGGCTGGTCGAACTGCAGCGGCGCGGGATCGGGATCGAGGTCATGGGCAATCATGCGGCGATCCGGACGTATAACGTACTGCGTTCGGAAGACCGTGACGTACTGCTGGCCCTGTTACAGGATCTACCGGCAGACCCTGCGCCGTAACCCGCTGGCACACACAGGACCGGCGCGCGGACGTGGTGCAGGCCGGCCTGGACGGGATCGCCCGCGGCAACTGCTCCGACCCGGTTCGGGCCGCGCAGCAGACCGGACCGGCGAGCGCACAGCGCAGCCCCCCACTGCCGACCTGAGCGCGGCCGGCGTCGCCAACGGCAGCCTGTCGGTACCGGATGCAACGGACTGCCTGGCAGCGGACCGCTGGCTGGAGCGGATTGCCCACCATATCGCACGCATCAACGTTCACCTGCACAGGGCGCTACTGGCGAGCGGTAACTGATGCGGCGGCGGCGCGCCGGGGCAGGACGGAAACTCAGGGCAGCGGGATCTGCCCGGTGAGCATGCGGGTCAGCAGCAGCAGGTCGGCGGCGTTGAGCATGCCGTTCCCGTCCAGGTCACCGAACACCTGCTCGGCACCGGTCGGTATGTCTTCGCCCGTGACCAGGCGCGCTAGCACGACGAGATCCCCGGCATTGATCTCGCCGTCCGGGCTGCCGCGCGGCGCCAGGTCCGCCAGGTTCGAAACCTGCGGATCGGTACCCCAGGTCATGACCTCCGCATAGTCGCTGATCCCGTCCGCGTCCGTGTCGGCCAGCAGCGGGTCGGTGTGCCACGTTTGCACCTCGTCATAGTCGGAAAGGCCATCCTGATCGGTGTCCGCCGCCAGCGGATCCGTGCCCAGCTGCAGTTCTTCCTCGTTCGTCAGACCGTCGTTATCCGAGTCGATCAGGGGCAGTTGCAACTTGCCATACCCGTATACGGTGTCGAAGCCGGCAGTACCGATGTCGACGGCAGTGGACTCCAGCACACCAGCCAGCTGCGGCGCGGTACGGCTGCCGTCCTCCGAGAGCAGCAGGGCTGCCGCACCTGCCACGGTGGGCGCGGCAAACGAGGTGCCGGAAGACGACAGTGTCCCGTACGTCAGGCTGCTGGTGTGATCCGGCGCAACCAGTTCCGGCTTGGCAAGCCCAGCGTTGGACGGCCCCTGACTGGAATAGGAATCAATGGCAGGAGTGGCATTCAGCCAGTTCGCCTGGTTGATTGCGCCTACGGCAAAGGCACCATGTGCATCGGCCGGATCCGTCACACTGGAAGCGGCCACATAACCGTCGAAATTGTGATAGACGCTGAACAGCGTGATGTCCAGATTGCTGGTACTGCCGCTGACCCGGACCACCTGGATACTGTAAGGGGCCCGGCTGGAGTCATAGTTAAAACTGACTGCCTCGGCGGGGTCGTTCATGGAGGTCTGGAAAACCGTGCTACTTGCGGCGGTGACACCGTTTTTATCATACACAAACAGATCGAGATTGGTCTTTCTGGATTGTCCGTACTGGTTCCAGTTCAAAAAGACGGTGGCGGTTGCTGCACTGCCGGCCAGGCCGAGCAGCTCGTCACCGGGCGCGAAATCCAGGATGTCATTACCGTTGGCATCGGCCCAGCCGCCACGCCAGTGCCTGCGCTGCATGTTACCGGCTGCGACCGTCCAGAAGACATGGTCATTGTCATGGGAGGAATTGATGATGTCGTTGATCTGGCCGGTATCATCGTAGTAACTGTCGAGAAACCAGCTCACGGAGTGATTGGCAATGCGGATATTATTTGCCGCGAGATAGCTCGCTGCATTCTGCATGGAAACAGGATCACCATTCACTTTCAGGCAATACAGCTGCGCATCCGGTGCCATGTCCATGACATGTTCGGCCACCCCGGTACCGTGGCTGGTCGTACTCTCGATGCCGGTGCCGGTGAAATCCATCGTAACCGTACCCTGCGGGAGTTCCCCGGCCGAGATTTTCGCACTCAGGCCGGAAAACCCCAGGTCGACCACCGCCACGCGGACACCGGCACCGGTCAGGTTACCCGCCTGGAAGCCATCCGCCGCCGTCAGCGCAACGCTTTCCGACACGACCGTACCCGTACCGGACGCGGGAATGACCGGAGACGGGGCACGCAGGCGATCTTGCGGAAACTCGCCAAGCAACTGTTCAAGGTGTGCCGCCGGCACCAGGATACGCAGCCAGGAACGCGAGACTGCATCCACCTGAGCCCCTGCCTTTGACAGTCGCTGACTGAACTGCGCCGCGCGTTCCAGGCTGCGGGCAGCGATCACCGGTACCAGTAACACGCCATCCCGCTTCCGCAGGACCATGCCGAGCCCCCGTGCAAACCGCCGTACCCCGGCGTCGCCACGGGTCCTGTGCTCCTGAAGCAGCCGATCAAGCAGCATGTCGGAAGCACACCATCCGGCGGAGGAGAACAGAATCAGGAATGAAAGAAGAATGGCCCGCAACATGCAATGTTCTTGTCGATTCTAATTATGTTTGGAATGTTATTGTTATTGCGACGTATTGCCACGGTCCCGTCAAGACGAACATGGCTGACTGCAGCCGACCCCTGACAATGACTGCACGCATGACTGGATGTCCGGGGCGGGAACCCCGTGCCGCCGCGGCCGGATAACGCGCCTCCGCAAGTTCGCGCTTCTCCGGGTTCGCCCGAGTGGTCTGGCCCGGTGCAACGGTCTGTCACTTCAGCAATGCGTCGATGGAGATCCCCTCCTGCTCGAGGATCTTCTTGAGTTTCTTCAGTGCATCCATCTGGATCTGGCGGACCCGTTCCCGGGTCACGCCGATTTCCCTGCCCACCTCCTCCAGCGTGGAGACCGAGTAACCGTGCAGGCCAAAACGACGTTCCACCACCTCGCGCTGCTTGTCACTGAGCTGTGCCAGGCATTCCTCGATGTTGACGTGCACTTCCTCTTCGGCGATGGCTTCCGACGGGTCCTCCGCCTGGTCATCGGCGATGGTATCCAGCAGTTTCCTGGCCGGGTCGTTCAGGATCATGCTGTCCGTGGAAGCGACCCTTTCGTTCAGGCCCAGCATCGCCTCGACGTCGCGGATCGGCTTGTGCAACAGGTCGGCAATCTCCTCGGCACTGGGCTCGTGGTCGAGCTTCTGTGCCAGGCTGCGGGCAGCACGCAGGTAGGAATTGATTTCCTTGACCACGTGAATCGGCAGGCGGATGGTGCGCGTCTGGTTCATGATCGCGCGTTCGATGGTCTGGCGTATCCACCACGTGGCGTAGGTGGAAAACCGGAACCCGCGTTCCGGGTCGAACTTCTCGACGGCCCGGATCAGACCGAGATTGCCTTCCTCGATCAGGTCCAGGAAGGCCAGGCCACGGTTGGTGTAGCGGCGGGCGATCTTGACGACCAGGCGCAGGTTGCTCTCGATCATGCGCCTGCGCGCGGCATCGTTGCCGGCCTGGGCGAGGCGCGAGAATTTCACTTCCTCCTCGGCCGTGAGCAACGGCGAGGCCCCGATCTCGTTGAGGTACATGCGCGTGGGGTCGTGGGAATCCGTCGGATGACGGGTGACCGGGATGCGCTGCGGGACTTCCTCGCTGCCGGGCACGGGCGTGTCCTGCCCGTCGGTCGCCTGCAGCGGGTCGTTCTCCTGTTCCTCGTCTATGCCCTCGAATACGGCCATAGGCTAACCTGCCATGCTGGTCGTGCTGTTGAACAGCTGCAACAACACAGGTTGCCTGTGCAGCGCGTCAGGGAAGGTAATGCGCGGGGTTGACCGGTTTTCCATCCTTGCGGATTTCGAAATACAGCATGGTCCGACTGGTACCGCTGCTGCCCATTTTCGCGATCGTTTGCCCCGCTCTTACGTATTCCCCCTCTGCCACGAGCAATGCGCTGTTATGCCCGTATGCGCTGAGCAGGTTGTCATTATGTTTTATAATGATAAGCCTGCCATAACCGACAAGTCCACTGCCGACATACACCACCTTGCCGCTGGCCGCTGCCCGCACCGGTTGCCCGGCCCTGCCGCCGATGTCGATCCCTTTCTTGCCATTGCCGTCTTCCCGGTAGGGGTGCAGGATGCTGCCGCGCACGGGCCACACCCATTTGCCGTCATATTCGACCCTGTTGGAAGCAGTTGTCTGCCCGCTCGCGGCGCTTGCCGGCGGCCCGGGTGACGGCCGTGACGGTGTTGCGGCCGCCGCCGGTGCCGGGCGGGCGGCCCGTGCCGGGGGGGAGGCATGCGCCGCGAGCGGACGTGCCCGCAACGTGCTCCGCCGGGTCAGCGGGACACCGGGTGGCGCAGCGGTGCCCACATGCAGGCGCAGGCGTTGTCCGGGATAGATCGTATAGGGGGGCGCAATCCCGTTCAGCCGGGCCAGTTGCTGGAAATCCAGCCCCTGCTGCCAGGCCAGCGAATAGAGGGTGTCACCCCGCCGTACGACGTAGTACTCGGTATCCCGCGCGGAGGCACCGGTGCGTTTCCATACGCGAGCCCTGGGTTCCGGTGGCGTGGCGTGCACCGTCACCGGCGCACGCGCGTACTGCCCGGCACATCCTGCCAGCATGACGAGCACCAGGTACAGCGCGCCGGTGTTTTGCCATGTCCCGGTCATCACCGGAGATAGACGTATCCCGCCAGAACCAGCATCACCAGCAGCCATCCCAGCCACTCCACCCAGGCACGCAGCCGCGTCTCCATGCGTTCCCCTCCCCACGCCATCAGGCCGGCAACCAGAAAAAAGCGGCCGCCGCGGCCGCACGCCGAACCCAGCACGAACAGGGGGAAATTCATGCCGAGAGTGCCCGCGGCGATGGTGAACACCTTGTACGGGATCGGTGAGAAGCCCGCCACCAGGATCGCCCAGAAGCCCCATTCCCCGAACCACTGGCGGGCCTGCAGGTACATCTCCCAGTAGTGGCTCTGTTGCAGCCAGGGTTCGATCCAGTCGAAAAAGAACGCCCCGATCAGGTATCCGAACATGCCACCCAGCACGGATGCCAGCGTGGTCAGCACGGCATACCGCAGGGCGCCGCGCGGACGGGCCATGCTCATCGGGGCCAGCATGACATCGGGCGGAATCGGGAAAAATGACGACTCCGCGAAACCCAGTCCGAACAGGTACCACACCGCGTGGCGGTGCCGTGCCCAGGACATACAGCGGTCATACAGGCCGGTGAACAGGTTCATCACGCCTGCCCCGGCAATAACGGCACGAATATCACGGGGTCATACTCCTCCGCTGCACAGGCGTCAGCGTGGCGGGTGACCACGGTCAGCACCTGATGCGCCCGGCTGCCGACCGGAATGATCAGACGACCACCATCGGGCGACAATTGTTCCAGCAATGCCTGCGGGACCGTTTCCGCACCCGCCGTGGTGATGATCGCGTCGTACGGCGCGAACTCCGGCAGTCCCCCGATGCCATCGCCATGGCTGGCGCGCACGTTGCGCAGTCCCAGTTTGCGGAAACGCTGGCGCACCTGTTTCGCCAGTGCCTCGATGCGCTCCACCGTATAGACCCGGGGAACCAGCGCCGCCAGCACCGCGGCCTGATAGCCCGAGCCGGTACCGATCTCCAGCACCTTCTGCGGCTGGTTGCGCAGCACCAGGTCGGTCATCGCCGCCACGACGTACGGCTGGGAAATCGTCTGGTTGTAGCCGATGGGCAGGGCCGTGTCCTCGTAGGCCCGGCTGGCCAGCGCCTCGTCGACGAACAGGTGACGCGGGGTTGCGCGAATGACTGCCAGCACGCGCTCGTTGCGGATGCCCTCGGTGCGCAGCCGTTCGACCAGCCGGTCGCGCGTGCGCTGGGAGGTCATGCCGATCCCGCGGTCCACCCTGCCGGCCTCAGTCCGCCAGCCAGCCGGCGATCTGCTCGATCGCCTCATACCGGGTCAGGTCGACATCCAGCGGGGTAATCGACACATAGCCGGAACGCACCGCGTGGAAATCGGTGCCCGGCCCGGCATCCTGTTCACTGCCGGCCGGCCCGATCCAGTACATCTGCCGGCCGCGCGGATCCTGCATGCGCACCACCGGCTCGGACTTGTGGCGATGCCCGAGCCGGGTGGCCTGCATGCCCTGCAGTTGATCCCAGGGCAGGTCCGGCACGTTGACGTTGAGAATGGTGTCCGCCGGCAGGCGTCCGGACTGCACGCGCTGGACCAGCTCGACCGCCACGCGAGCCGCGGTGGCGTAATGCTGCGGACTGTCGCCGGCCAGCGAGATCGCGATGGCCGGGGAACCGAGAAAACGGCCTTCCATCGCGGCCGCCACGGTGCCGGAATAGAGCACGTCGTCACCGAGGTTGGCGCCGGCATTGATACCGGCCACCACCATGTCCGGTTCCTGCTCGAGCAGGCCGGTGATCGCCAGGTGCACACAGTCGGTCGGGGTACCGTCAACGCAGGTGTAGCCGTTGCTGCCGAGGCGCGCGCGGATCGGGACATCCAGCGTCAGTGAATTGCTGGCACCGCTGCGATCACGTTCGGGCGCCACCACGTGGATCGTGCCCAGCGTCGCCAGTGCCTCCGCCAGCAACCGGATCCCGCGGGACTGGCAACCGTCATCATTGCTGACCAGGATATTCATCGCGCCTCATGACCACCTACCCGGAACCGGCTGCCTAGTATACGGTCTCAGGTTGTTGCAAGACACTCATAGTCCCCTTGCACCCCGGGGATCATGCCGGTAGGGTGTGCTGACCCACGCACGGTATCGCGACCATGAACAGACCCGGAAAACCCAGCCCCGAGGAGATCGAGGAATTCCGGCGCAGTGTCGGTCCGGTCCGGCGCATCCACCACGACCGCGTCACGGCCCCGCACAAGGCGCCGCCAGCGCGCCCGCATCGACACGAGCAACCGCTTTACCGGGAAGTCCCCGACCGGCTTTCCGACCATGGCGGGGAACCCTCCGCGGGGAGCGCTGACCACCTGCGGTTCGCGCGCACGGGCGTGCAGCAAAGACAGCTGCAGCAGCTGCGGCGTGGCCGGTTCCGCAACCAGGCAGAACTCGACCTGCACGGCATGACCACGGCACAGGCGCGCCTGGCCCTGACCGTGTTCATGGCACAGTGCCAGGACCGCCGGTTACGCCACGTATGCATCATACATGGCAAGGGGTACGGCAGTGCCGCCGACGTACCGGTACTGAAAAACCGCGTCAACACCTGGCTGCGCCAGCACCCTGCCGTGCTTGCCTTCCACTCCGCGCAGTTGCGCGACGGCGGCACCGGTGCCGTGTACGTGCTGCTGCGCACGCACCGGGAGTGAACGGCCGGGAACGCCGCGCGTAACGGCCCGGGGCTGCCGGGTACCGGAACCGTCCGGCACCACCCCGGGCCGGCGGATTCAGGCGCCGCACCCCGCCGTCCCGCGCACGGAGGGGAACGCCGGAGGCCGGACTGCCGGCCCGGTTTCCACCAGCTCACGCAACACGCCGGTGGCATAGCTCCCCGCCGGGAGGCTGAATTCCAGCACCAGCTCGTCCGCTCCAGGCCAGTGCCACGACAGGTCCTGCACCCGTACGCGCAGGGCACGGCGTTCCTGCCGCAGGCCGGCGCCGGCCAGCCCGGCGCGGAACGCATCGAAATCGGCCAGCACGGCGGTTTCCAGTTCCCGGCAGGCCTCCTGCACCGGGCTGTCACCGGCGCCGTGCAACGGGCCGGTCGGATGGATGTCCATGGCCCGCAACCGGGCAACCAGCCCTGGATCCTCCGCGCCGGCCAGGAAAAAACTGTGGCTGCCATCAAGCTGCATGGCATCGCCCGGCACGGCCCGGTTCCAGTTGCCGTCCCGGACGCGCTGCGCCAGCACCGCGTTGAACAGCAGGGAACGGGCCGCCGACAGCGCCAGGCTGCGCCGGTTGCGCGACAGGCGCATGCGCGGGTTCCGGAACAGCTGCAGGGCGGTATCCAGGTTACTGCCGGCGATCCCGAAACGCTGTTCGCCAAAGTAATTCGGGACACCGCCGGCGTGCACCCGCTCGAGCAGGGATTCCAGGCCGGCGCGGTCACCGTCCACCTCGTGCAGCGTGATGCGGAAGGCGTTGCCGCGCAATGCCCCTCGCTGCAGCTTGCGGCCATGGCGCGCGTGGCGCTGGACCGTGACGGCATCCGAATTCAGCGCACGCCAGTCCGGTTCGGCGCCCCCGGGCAGGTGTACCGAGAACCACTGCGTGGTGACTGCGTGGCGGTCCTTCAGACCGGCATAGCTGACGGCACGCGGATGCACACCGGCATGTTGTGCCAGCAACCCGGCCACGTGCGTGGTGTTTTCCCCGCGCTTGGTAATCCACAACCAGACATGCTCGCCACTGCCCTGCGGTTCCAGCAGGGGCAGTTCGCGGACCTGGAAGTCTTCCGGCTGGCGGCGCAGCACGGCCCGGGCGGCAGGCCCGCCCCAGGCACGGGCCGGTGCCAGCGCCGCGGCCTGCGCCCGGTCAGTGGCCGGCACGGCAGGCACGCGGGAGTGGTGGAACCGGGTGGGTGGCGGAGCGCACCACTCAGTCTTCCAGCAGGACCACGGCAAAGGCCGCGATACCCTCGCCGCGCCCGGTAAAGCCGAGATACTCGGAGGTGGTCGCCTTGATGTTGACCCGCTCTGCGGCGATCCCGAGGTCCGTGCGGATGTTCTCGCGCATTGCGCCGGTGAAGGGGGCCAGCCGCGGTTCCTGTGCCACCACGGTCAGGTCGGCATTCACCACCCGGTACCCCCCGTCCATGACCATGGCCAGGCTCCGGCGCAGCAGGATACGACTGTCGATCGCACGCCACTCCGGGTTGCCCGGCGGAAAGTGCCGGCCGATGTCCCCCAGCCCGGCCGCGCCCAGCAGGGCATCGCACAGGGCATGCAACAGCACGTCACCGTCGGAATGCGCTTCCAGGCTGCGGTCGCAGGGTATGGCCACCCCGCCGAGCACCAGGGTGCCGCCCGCCCGGAACGCATGTACGTCGATGCCCTGGCCGATCCTCATGACTCCCGCCGCGCCTGCAGGTAGAACTGCGCCAGGGCCAGGTCGTCCGCTACGGTGATCTTGATATTGTCGCTCGCCCCGTGCACCAGCAGCGGTGCATATCCGGCATGCTCCATGGCCGCCGCATCGTCCGTCACCGCCAGGCCGCTGCACAGCGTGGCTTCGAGCGCGGCACGCAACAGGTCGATCCGGAACAGTTGCGGGGTCAGCGCCCGCCACAGGCAGGTGCGGTCCACCGTGGCACCGACCCGGTCGCCCGCGGCAGAGCGCTTGAGGGTATCGGTGACCGGGATGGCCAGCAGCCCGCCGTTCTCATCATCGCCGACCTGCGTGATCAGCCGCTCGATGTCAGCCACGCGTACACACGGCCGGGCCGCGTCGTGTACCAGCACCCGGTCACGGTCATCCGCCATGCCGGCGAGGTGATCGAGGGCACGCAGCACCGAGTGACAGCGCTCTTCCCCGCCGGTCACGGCGTGCACGCCGCGTGCGCGATAGCGCACGTGCGTCGCCGGCCAGTACGGGTCGTCGGCGGCCACCGCCACGACGATGCCGCTGAGCCACGGACAGGCCAGCAGGGCGCCCAGGCAGTGGTCCAGCACGACCCGGTCACCCAGTTGCAGGTACTGCTTGGGCACGACACTCCCCATGCGGGCACCCGTGCCGGCAGCGGGCACCACCGCCCAGTACCTCGTTCTGTCTCGCGTCGTTGCGCTCGTCATAGGTATCAAGCTGTCAGCGGTTCGCTTTCAGGGCAGTGGCAAACCGCGCAGCGCCGGTCGCCGCCCTATTCCACGATCTGGTAGAAGGTTTCGCCGTGGCGGATCATGCCCAGATCCTCGCGCGCGCGCTCCTCGATGGCATCATGACCCTGTTGCAGATCGAGCACCTCGGCATTGAGCGCGTCGTTGCGTTCCCGCAGGCGGACATTTTCTGCGCGCTGCGCCTCCACCTCACGGTGCAGCTGCCACACATCCGGCAGGTTGCCGTCACCGAACCACAGACGGTACTGCAGGTAGACCAGCAGCAGGAGCAACACGATGACTAGCCTGTTCATTGCATACGCCGGGTTCGGGCACCTCGCCTGCTGGCAGGGAAGTTCAGCCGGCCAGGCGGCCGGTGAACGCATCGGTCGTGAAGGCGCGCCCATCCGCGGCCGGCACGTACCTGTCGTCCCCGTGGAACCCGGAGGCTGCGGCAAATCCGGCCTGTGTGACGGCCTCGAGGATCATCCCGATGGCGGCCTCGTTGGCAGACAGGCCGGGAGCCATACCACCCTCGTCGCCGACCGACGTGTTCAGCCCGCGCCCGTGCAGGACGCCCTGGCCGCCATAGCGGCCCCGGTCAGCATCCCGCAGTTCCATCGCTGCGCGGGCACCGGTCGAGGCGCCGCACGGGATCGGCGCGCGTCCCCGGACGCCGGACTCGAGCATGCTGTCCGCCTCGATGCTGGGGTTGCCCTGCGAATCCAGGATTTCACGTCCGCGCATACCGGTGATCTCCGACACTTTAACCCAGCATTACAGCCAGTTATGTAATATTCCAGGAAACTTCATTAATCATTGCAGAAACCGGTTCTCCGCCAGCTCGGTGGACTTTACGGTCGCGTCGATGGCCTGCAGGATCACCAGCAGGTCGCGCAGGTCCCCGAGCGGCCAGGCATTCGGGCCGTCGCTCAGCGCCCGGGCGGGATCGGGGTGGGTCTCCATGAACAGTCCCGAGATCCCGGCCGCGACGGCGGCCCGCGCCAGCACCGGCACGAACTCGCGCTGGCCGCCGGAGCGGTCGCCCTGGCCGCCCGGCAACTGCACCGAGTGCGTGGCATCGAATACCACCGGCACCCCGCAGTTGCGCATGACGGCGAGCGCGCGCATGTCGGATACCAGGTTGTTGTAGCCGAACGACGCACCGCGCTCGCAGACCATGATCTGTGCGTTACCGGTTGCCAGTGCCTTGTCGGCCACGTTCTTCATGTCCCACGGCGACAGGAACTGGCCCTTCTTGATATTGACCGGTTTGCCCTGGCGCGCGACGTTCTGGATGAAGTTGGTCTGCCGGCACAGGAAGGCCGGCGTCTGCAGCACGTCCACCACGGCGGCGACTTCCGCCAGCGGCGTGTCTTCGTGTACATCGGTCAGGACCGGCACCCCGATCTGGTCCTGCACAGCCGCGAGGATGCGCAGGCCCTCCTCCAGGCCCGGGCCGCGAAAGCTCATGTGCGAGGAACGGTTCGCCTTGTCGAAGGAAGACTTGTAGATAAACGGAATCCCGAGCGCATCGGTCATCTCCTTCAGTTGCCCGGCCGTGTCGATGGCCAGCGCCTCGCTCTCGATGACGCAGGGGCCGGCGATCAGGAACAACGGCTGATCCAGGCCGGCCTCGAAGTGACAGAGTTTCATGCAGGCATCCGTGTGCCGGCGAGCCCGGGCTCAGACATCTGCGCCGGCGGCCGCCAGCGGTTCCAGCGTCCCGCTCTTGCTGGCCATGGCCGCCTCGACGAAACCGGTGAACAGCGGATGCCCATCGCGCGGGGTGGAGGTAAACTCGGGATGGAACTGGCAGCCGAAGAACCACGGATGGTCGGCCAGCTCGACGACTTCCACCAGCTTGCCGTCCAGCGAGGTGCCGGACAGGATCAGTCCGTGCTGTTCCAGTACGGCGCGGTAATTGTTGTTGAACTCGTAGCGATGCCGGTGGCGCTCGGTAATGACGTCACGACCGTACAACCGGTGGGCCAGGGTGCCGGGCAGCAGCCGGCATTTCTGCCCGCCCAGGCGCATGGTGCCGCCGAGGTCGGAGTGCTCGCTGCGCACCTCGCGGCCCCCGTCCTCGCGCTGCCACTCGGTGATCAGTGCGATGACCGGGTGGGGCGTGCTCCTGTTGAATTCCGTGGAATGCGCCCCCTCCAGCCCGGCCACGTCGCGCGCGAACTCGATGACGGCGACCTGCATGCCGAGACAGATACCGAGGTAGGGAACATGGTGCTCGCGCGCATAGCGGACCGCCGCGATCTTGCCCTCGACACCGCGCTCGCCGAATCCGCCGGGTACGAGGATGGCGTGGGCACCGGCCAGGATACCGGTGCCGCTCACCTCGATGCTCTCGGAATCGACGTAGCGGATGTTGACCCGGGTGCGCGTGTGGATGCCCGCGTGGATCAGTGCTTCCGACAGGGACTTGTAGGATTCGGTCAGGTCGATGTACTTGCCGACCATGGCGATGGTGACCTCGCCTTCCTGGCGCTCGATGCCGGCCACCACCTGCTGCCACTCGGACAGGTCGGCGGGCTGGCAATCGATGTGCATCTTCTCCACCACGATGTCGTCCAGGTGCTGATCGTGCAGCAACAACGGGATCTTGTAGATGCTGTCGACGTCGACCGCCGAAATCACCGCGCGTTCCTCGACGTTGGTGAACAGCGCCACCTTGCGGCGCTCGGACGGCGGCAGTGGCCGGTCGGAACGGCACAGCAGGATATCCGGCTGGATACCGATGGAGCGCAGTTCCTTGACCGAGTGCTGGGTCGGCTTGGTCTTGATCTCGCCCGAGGCGGCAATGTACGGCACCAGTGTCAGGTGCATGTACAGGGTGCGCTCCCGTCCCAGTTCCACGCCCATCTGGCGGATCGCCTCGAGGAACGGCAACGACTCGATGTCGCCCACGGTGCCGCCGATTTCCACCATGGCGATGTCGGCATCACCGGCCCCCTTGTGGATGCTTTCCTTGATCTCGTCGGTGATGTGCGGGATCACCTGCACGGTCGCGCCGAGGTAATCCCCGCGCCGCTCCTTGCGGATCACGCTCTCGTAGATCTGGCCGGTGGTGAAATTGTTGTCCTTCGTCATGGTCGTGCGGACGAAGCGCTCGTAATGGCCCAGGTCGAGGTCGGTCTCGGCGCCGTCGTTGGTGACGAACACCTCGCCGTGCTGGAACGGGCTCATGGTGCCCGGATCGACGTTGATATAGGGATCGAGTTTCAGCAGCGTGACCTTGAGGGCGCGGGTTTCCAGCAATGTGCCCAGTGACGCCGATGCGATGCCTTTGCCCAAGGAGGACACGACACCGCCGGTGATGAAGATGAATCGGGTCATGGATTACCTGGAAACCGTGTGCGACCCGCCAGCCGCAGGACGGGAGAACAAGTTACCAGAATGGCGCAGACACCTCAATTGCCGCCGGCAGGTCCGGCCTGCACCGCCGGCACCTGCAGTGCCGGTTTCTCCCAGTGTACCTGCAGCCCCGGCTCGCCGGCACGCGCCTGGCAGGGTTCACAGGTCCACAGCCCGGTCACCGCGGCCAGCTGACCGTCGATAAAGATCAAGGGAATACGCTCGCGTTCCCAGGGCGGCACACCCTGTTCCTGGAACAGCTTGCGCAGTGCATGGTGATGACCACGCCCGGCCGGCCGGCACAGCTCCCCGCCCCGGCGCCAGCACACCTGCACACCGCGCGCCGGCACCAGGCTGGTACGGATACCCTGCCCCGCTACGGCACGGACCCGCAGCGTGCCCAGGCCGGCCGGCAGCACCAGCGGCCCCGTCATGGACCAGCACACGGACGGCCGCGGCCCGGCGGCCGGTGCCCGGCGCAACAGGTACAGCCGAGTGCGGTAGCGGCGCAGTTCGAAGTCGCCCCAGCGCACGCACGGTTCCGCGTCCATCCGGCTTTCTGTCAGGTCCCGGACGACCCGGTCCAGCACCGCACGCGAGGGGGCAGCACCGGTGGCAGCGCGCAGCCAGCCCCGCAGGGCATTGCGCCGGCGTGCCGGCGTCAGCTGCGCCAGCACGGGCACCCGCAACGACCCGTCGCCCCCGTCCAGCCCCGCAAGGTCCCCGGCGGCCACTTCATCCAGCAACTGCGCCGCTTCGGCCTGGTTCGTGGCGCTGCGTGCCAGACTGGTGCTGACCTGCGGCCAGCGCTCCTGCAAGGAGGGGAAAATGCGCTGGCGCAGAAAGTTCCGAGTCAACGCCGTATCCCGGTTACTGGGATCCTCGACCCAGCGCAGTCCCTGCTGCCGTGCGTAGCGGCGCAGCTCGCCGCGGGTACAGGCCAGCAACGGCCGTAACAGGTGTCCCGGGCCGAAGGCACTGTATTCCGGCATGGCGGCCAGGCCATGCACGCCGCTGCCGCGCAGCAGTTGCAACAGCACGGTCTCGGCCTGGTCATCGCGATGCTGTGCCGTGAGCAGGCCATACCCGGCCGGCATCCAGGCACGCAGCGCGCGGTAACGGGCGGTACGCGCCGCCGCCTCCGGACTCTCGCCCCGCTGCGCGCCTGCGTCGACGCTCAGCTGCGTCAGCGGTACGCACAGGGCATGGCACACGGCAGCGCAATGTGCCTGCCATGCCCCCGCCGCGGGTTGCAAACCGTGATTGACGTGCACCGCCAGGACCGGCACGCCAAGGCGTGCGCGCAGGCGGACCAGCGCGTCGAGCAGGACATGGGAATCCATCCCGCCACTGTAGGCCACCACGTAACCGGCAGGCCGCGGCCAGACCAGCAGGTGACGGAGCAGGATTTCCGGTGCAAACATGCGGCGTCCGGTACAGCAACCGGACTGGCTCCTAGCGTTCGGTGAACTGACCATACGCCATCAGGCGCTTGTAGCGTTGTTCGACAAGCTTGTCGAGGGACTTGCCGCTGAGCTTGCGCAGGCATTCCTTCAGCACCTTGCGGATGTTTTCGGCGGCCGTATCCACGTCGCGATGGGCGCCACCCAGCGGCTCTGCGATCACCCGGTCGACCAGCCCCAGTTCGCTCAGGCGTGCCGAGGTGATGCCGAGGGCCTCGGCGGCGTCCGCTGCCTTGTCCGCGCTCTTCCACAGGATCGAGGCGCAACCTTCCGGAGAGATCACCGAATAGGTGCTGTACTGCAGCATCAGGGTCTGGTCGCCGACGCCGATCGCGAGTGCACCTCCGGATCCACCCTCCCCGATCACGGTACAGATGACAGGGGTACGCAAGCGCGCCATCACCAGCAGGTTGCGCGCGATCGCCTCGCTCTGGCCCCGCTCCTCGGCGCCGATGCCGGGATAGGCACCGGGCGTATCGATGAAGGTCAGCACCGGCAACCCGAAACGTTCGGCCATCTGCATCAGGCGCAGTGCCTTGCGATAGCCTTCGGGTCGTGGCATGCCGAAGTTGCGCAGCAGCTTTTCCCGGGTGTCACGCCCCTTCTGCTGGCCGATGACCATGACCGGCGTACCGTCCAGCCGTGCCACACCGCCCACGATGGCGTGATCATTACCGAAATGACGGTCCCCGTGCAGTTCCTCGAAGCCGGTGAACAGCCGGATAATGTAATCCATGCAATACGGACGTTGCGGGTGCCTGGCCAGCTGGGAAATCTGCCAGGGCGTGAGATTCGCGAAGATGGACTCGGTCAGCGCGCGGCTCTTCGCCTTGAGCTTGTCGACCTCCTCGCTGATGTTGATTTCGGACTCCCCGCTGACGTAGTGCAACTCGTCGATTTTCGCCTCGAGTTCGGCGATCGGCTGTTCGAATTCCAGGAAATTGAGATTCATGAAGGTTCCGGGACCTGGGTGCTGTGCCGGTAATGGTACCGGTTCCGCGCCGACCGGTAAATTGCGGCCGCCCTGGCCCGGTGCAGGCTGCAACAGGCAGTACCCTGCTCCGCGAGTGCCGGGCCTCACGGAACAGGGCACCGACCGGGTTGCCCCCCGGCAGAACAACGGGCGTCAACCCCGACTGCCGGCCGTCAGGCGTATTCCACCTGCACCCGGTCCTTGCCGGCCAGATCGCGCAGGCGGTGCAACAGTTCGTCGGTTGGATGCACGGACCATTCCTCACCCAGCGCGACACGGGCACTGGCCTCCCCGCCGGCGTAATCGATGCACACCCGGCAATGGCCCTGACGGAACGGTTGCAGGATGTCCGCCAGGTGCCCGACGAATCCGTTGCCGGCCTGCGCCGACTCCAGCCCCACCACGAGTCGCCGGGCGTACTGCTCGCGCGCCTGGTTGATATCCTGGACCGCCTGTGCAGTCACCTGGTAACCACCACTGAAATCGTCGAGTCCGTAGCCGCCCTGGATCACGAGCACCCGGTCCTTGGCCAGCAAAGCCTGATGACGCTCGTATACCTCCGGGAATACCCGCACCTCGATGCGCGCGCTGTTGTCGTCCAGCGTCAGGAAGGCGATCCTGCCGCCGCGCTGGGTCTTGCGAACGCGCATATTCATGACCAGCCCGGCGATGGTGACGGCGCGCTCGCCGCTCCCGAAACGCCCGGGACGGTTGCTGACGGCCGGCAGGCTGGCGGCGATGCTCTCCAGTTCGGCCAGCCTGCCACTGGTGATATGGTCGAGCTCCCGGATGTAGCGCGTGATCGGGTGACCGGTGAGGTACAGCCCCAGCGCGTCCATCTCGCCCTGCAGGCGCACCTCCTCCTCCCATTCCGGCAACACCTGCCGTTGTGGCAGGGGCGCTGCCTCCGCCGCGCTCGCGCCGAACAGGTCGGACTGCCCGGTATCGATATCCCGGCTGCGTTGCTCGGCCAGCTTCAGGGCAGCGGCCACGTTGGCCTGGTGCGAGGCACGGGTTTCACCCATGGAATCCAGCGCGCCCGCACGCACCAGGGCATCGATGACGCGGCGGTTGAGCCGGCGCAAATCGACGCGCTGGCAGAAATCGAACAGGTCGGCAAATGCCCCGCCGGCGGCACGCTCCGCGAGCAGCGCCTCGATCGCGGACTGCCCGACCCCCTTGATCGCACCGAGCCCGTACACGATGGTATCCGTCGCCTGCACGGTAAACCGGTAGTCGGAGCGGTTCACGTCCGGCGGCACCACCCGCAGTTTCATGTCGCGGCACTCCGCGATCAGGTGCACCACCTTGTCGGTGTTGTCCATGTCCGCCGACAATACGGCGGCCATGAAGGCGGCGGGATGGTGTGCCTTGAGCCACGCGGTCTGGTAGGACAGCACGGCGTAGGCGGCCGAGTGACTCTTGTTGAATCCGTAACCGGCGAATTTCTCCATCAGGTCGAAGATGTGCGTTGCGGTACTGTCCTCCACACCGCGCGCCCGCGCACCGTCGACGAACACCGCGCGTTGCTTGGCCATCTCCTCGGGCTTCTTCTTGCCCATGGCCCGGCGCAGCATGTCGGCGCCGCCCAGCGTGTAGCCGGCCAGCACCTGGGCAATCTGCATGACCTGTTCCTGGTACAGGATGATGCCGTAGGTGGGCCGCAGGATCGGTTCCAGCTCCGGGTGCGGATACTTGATGGCCGCCTCGCCCTTCTTGCGCGCGATGAAGTCATCCACCATGCCCGATTGCAGCGGACCCGGCCGGAACAGCGCCACCAGCGCGACGATGTCCTCGAAGGTATCCGGCTGCAGGCGCCGGATCAGGTCCTTCATGCCGGAGGATTCGAGCTGGAATACCGCGGTGGTCGCGGAGGCCTTGAGCAGCGTGAAGGCGGCCGCATCGTCCAGCGGCAGGCTGGCCATATCCACCGGCGGCTGCCCGTCCTGCCCGCGCCGTGCATTGATCGTCTGCAACGCCCAGTCGATGATGGTCAGCGTGCGCAGGCCGAGAAAGTCGAACTTCACCAGGCCGACCGCCTCGACGTCGTCCTTGTCGAACTGGCTGACGATGCCCTCGCTGCCCTGTTCGCAGTACAGCGGCGTGAAATCCGTCAGCTGCGACGGGGCGATGACCACACCACCGGCGTGTTTGCCCGCGTTGCGCGCCAGCCCTTCGAGGGAACGGGCCAGCTCGATGACACCCTGCACCTCCTCGTCCGCGTCATACAGTTCGGCCAGCTGCGGCTCCTGTTCCAGCGCCTTGTCCAGGGTGATGCCGATCTCGAAGGGGATCAGCTTGGCGATGCGGTCCGTGAACCCGTAGGGGTGTCCGAGCACGCGTCCCACGTCCCGGACCACCGCCTTGGCGGCCATCGAGCCATAGGTGATGATCTGCGAGACCTTGTCGCGGCCGTAGCGTTCGGCAACATACTCGATCACGCGGTCGCGGCCCTCCATGCAGAAGTCCACGTCGAAATCCGGCATGGATACGCGTTCCGGGTTGAGAAAGCGCTCGAACAGCAGGTCGTAGCGGATCGGGTCGAGGTCGGTAATGGTGAGTGCGTAGGCCACCAGCGACCCCGCGCCGGAACCGCGCCCCGGTCCGACCGGTATGGCGCTGGCCTTGGCCCAGCGGATGAAATCCGCCACGATCAGGAAGTACCCCGGGAAACCCATTTTCAGGATGACGTCGATTTCCAGGTCCAGACGCGCACGGTAGCGCTGCCGGATCCCGGCCTCCTCGCCCGTCTGCCAGCTCAGGATCTGCGGCATGCGCCGTTCCAGCCCGGCCTGCGCCTGGGCCAGGAAATAATCGTCCATGCCGGTACCTTCCGGAATCGGGAAATCCGGCAGGAAATTCCTGCCCAGTTCCAGTTCCAGGTTGCAGCGGCGCGCGATCTCGACCGTGTTCTCCAGTGCTTCCGGCAGGTCACTGAACAGCTGCTGCATCTCTTCGGCGCTGCGCAGGTACTGCTGGTCGGAAAACCCCCGCGCGCGGCGTGGATCATCCAGGGTCCGGCCTTCGTTGATACACACGCGCGCCTCGTGCGCCAGGAAGTCGGACGCCTTCAGGAAGTGCACGTCGTTGGTGGCGACCACCGGCACATCGGCGCGGGCGGCCAGCGCGACCGCCCTGACCAGGTACTCCTGCTCACCGCTGCGCCCGGTGCGCTGCAGTTCGAGATAAAAGCTGCCGGGAAACAGCCGCTGCCAGTGATCCAGCTGTTGCGCGGCCAGCTCCGGCCGGTCGGCCAGCAGCGCCCTGCCGATGTTCCCGGCCATGCCCCCCGACAGGGCGATCAGCCCTGCCGTGTTGCCCTCCAGCCAGGCAGGCTCGAGCACGGGCATGCCGCGCTGCTGCCCCTCGGTATAGGAGCGTGACACCAGGCGGGTGAGGTTGCGGTAACCGTTGCGTGACTTGCACAGCAGTACCAGCCGGGTCGGTGCCGCATTTTCACCGGGTTCCGCGATCCAGGCGTCCACGCCGATGATCGGCTTGATACCCCGGTCGAGCGCCGCCCGGTAGAACTTCACCATGGCGAACAGGTTGCACTGATCGGTCACCGCCACCGCCGGCATGCCCGCGGCCGCCACCTGCTGCACCAGCGGCTTGATCCGCACCGTGCCATTGACCAGGGAATATTCGGTGTGCACGTGGAGGTGGACAAAGCTGGCGCTCATGGGAAAAGTCTCCAGTTTTGCATCCCGGCTTGCAAGCGCTGCCGGCACTGAACCCGGCATTCAGGAATGTGACGCATCTCTCGGTTTATTCATGTCATCCACTCGTGGCCACGCACCGTACGACCGTGGCTTCAGCGGGGCGCAGCGCAGGCCGATAGCAAAACGGCACCCATCGGGTTTCACGTCATGAACCGCTCATCCCCGGCAAACCAGATCTTCAACCACTTCGAGTCCGCACAGCTGAGCGGATTTGCCCGCAGCATCGCCGAGTTGCACTGGCTGCTGCTGATCCTGGTGATCCTGTACTACTTCCTGCCGACCGGCCCGCTGGATGACCCGGACGGCATGATCCTCGTCATGACAGGGTACGCCGGTTTCGTGCTGCTGTTCCGGTATTCCCGGTCCCGCGTCCGGGAAACCCGTCTCAAGCTGGCCGTCGAGACCTGGATCATGATCGGGTTTATCACGATCGCCATCATGCATACCGGTTACCAGCAGAGTCCGCTGCTGAACCTGTACCTGCTGGTCATCATCGTCTGCGCGCTCACCCTCGGCAAAACGATGACGCTGCTGGAGGTGGTCCTGATCGCCTGTTGCTACCTGCTGGCCGGCTACACCCGCGATGCCTCCGACCTCTTTGCAGCGGACACCCTGAGCAGCCTGGTTGCCAGATTCTCGCCGTTCCTGCTGGTGGCGTACGTCACCTCCATGCTGGCCGCTGACATCATCGCTGCCAGGCACAGGGTCGTCGCGCTTGCGCAGACCGACGAACTGACCGGCCTGCTGAGCCTGCGCGCCTTCCACCTGCTGCTGGAGCAGGAACTGGAACGTGCCAGGGACTACCGGGATCCGTTCATCGTGTTCATGATCGGCCTGGATGGCCTCAAGGGGATCAATGACCGTTACGGCCAGGATGCCGGCACGCGTCTGATCCGCAGTGTCGCCGCCACCCTCCGGCGTTCGGTACGCGCCAGCGACATCGCGGCGCGCTACGGCGGCGATGAATTCGCCATCCTGATGCGGCGCATCGGCAGCGAGCACGCCACCCGCTGCGCGGAACGCATCCGTGCGGCGATCGGCAATACCTCGATCGACGTCGACGGCGACCGGGTCACCGTGACGGCCAGCATCGGTATTGCCGCCTACCCGTACACGGTGGACGAACCGGAACAGGTATTCGACCTGGCCGACCAGGCGCTGCACTGCAGCAAGCAGGTGGGACGCAACCTGGTCACCTGGTATGACCACGCGCTGGGCGTACTGCCCGGAAACCTCAGACCCCTGCACCCGTCAACCCGGCAATACGCCTGACGGGCGCGAAGGAGCGCCGGTGCTGCGGTGTCGGCCCGAGCGCCTCCAGCGCGGCGATATGCGCCTTGCTGGGATAGCCCTTGTGCTGCGCCAGCCCGTAGCCCGGGTAACGCCGGTCCAGTTCCACCATCTCGCGGTCCCGCGCCACCTTGGCGAGGATCGACGCGGCACTGATGGCAGCCACCCGGCTGTCCCCCCGGACGATGGCGCGTGCCGGGATCGGCAGCACCGGACAGCGGTTCCCGTCGATGACCGCATACTCGGCCGCCGGTTGCAGGCCTGCCACGGCACGCTGCATGGCCAGCAGCGTGGCCTGGAGAATGTTGATCCGGTCGATCTCCTCCACCTCCGCCCGGCCGATGGCCCAGCCCAGAGCCGCCGCAACGATTTCCCCGTACAGGGTCTCGCGGCGCTGCGCGCTCAGCTGCTTGGAATCGCGCAGTCCGGACAGCGGCCGCGCCGGGTCGAGGATCACGGCAGCGGCGATGACCGGTCCGGCCAGCGGCCCGCGGCCCGCCTCGTCCACGCCGGCCACCCGCCCTGCCGGCAGGATGATCGCCTCAGCAGGCACCGGGCAGCCTCCCCGTCATCTGCAATACGACCCGGGCGGCCGCGTGGCTGGCGTCCCGGCGCAGGTCACGATGGATCGCGGCAAACTCGTGCGCCAGCGCTGCCGCGCGTTGCGGTTGCTCCACCAGCGCCAGCAACTCGCGGCCGAGATTTTCCGCCGTCACGTCGTGCTGGAGAAATTCCCGCACCAGCGCCCGACCGGCCAGCAGGTTCGGCAGGGAAAAGAACGGCACCCGGACCAGCCGGCGGGCCAGCCGGAAGGTCAGCGCCGAGAGCCGGTACGCCACCACCATCGGGCGCCGCAACAGCAGGCATTCCAAGGTCGCCGTACCCGAGGCGAGCAGGACCGCATCCGCGGCCGCCATGGCCTCCATCCCCCGGCCGGTGAGCAGGGTGAGCGGCGGGACGGATGGCAGCCGGGAGACGGCCTCCTCGAACGCAGCGCGGCAACGCGCGTTGGCCAGCGGCACCACGAAGTGCAGGTCGTCCCGCCGCGCCTGGCACCAGGCAGCCGCCGCCAGGAAAGGCAGCGCCAGCTGGCGTACCTCGCTGGTGCGGCTGCCGGGCAGCAATGCCAGCAACGGCCCGCCCGGCGGGATGCCGAGTGCCCTGCGCGCCGCCGCCTGGTCCACCTCGTCCGCTACCTGGTCGGCCAGCGGATGCCCCACGCAGCGCGCCGGCACGTGCTGCTCCAGGTAGAAACGTTCCTCGAACGGGAACAGCGTCAGGATGCAGTCCACGCTCGCGGCGATCTTGCGCACGCGATAGCGCCGCCAGGCCCACACCGACGGACTGACATAGTGCAGGGTGCGGATGCCGCGCCGTTTCAGGGCCCGTTCCAGGCCCAGGTTGAAATCCGGCGCATCGACGCCGATGAACAGGTCCGGCGGGTGCGCCGTGAAGTGCCGGCGCAAGCGGCGCCGCAGGCCCAGCAGCGCGGGCAGGTGGCGCAGCACCTCGGTCAGCCCCATGACCGACAGGCGCTCCATGGGGCACAGCGTGGTGCAGCCGGCCGCCTGCATGCGGGGTCCCGCCACACCCTCGAACACCGCGTCCGGCACCTGCGCGCGCAGTGCGGTGATCAGCGCGGCCGCGATGTTGTCACCGGAAGCCTCGCCGGCCACGATACCGATACGCAGCGGTCCCGGGGACCTGGTCATGCCGGTACCATTGTCGCGCCCCGGCTCACCCGGGATTACCTGACGATACCGCGCTTCTGGTTTTCCAGGAACTGCACCAGCACGCCGACTTCGGGACAGTCCACGGCCAGCTCGCGCAGCCTGGCCAGCGCCTCCCGCAGCGACAGGTTCTCGCGGTACAGCACCTTGTAGGCCTGCTTGAGTTCGCGCCGCGCCGGCGCGGGGAAGCCGCGCCGGCGCAGGCCCTCCATATTCATGCCGTGCGGTCGTGCCGGAGTGCCACCCACCGTGACATAGGGCGGCACATCCATGCTGATGCCACTGCCGAAGGCGGTCAGCGCGTGCGCCCCGATGGAACAGAACTGGTGCACCAGGGTAAAGCCGCCGAGGATCGCGTAATCGTCCACGTGCACGTGCCCGGCCAGGGAGGCGTTGTTGGCAAAGATGGTCTGGTTGCCGATCCGGCAGTCATGCGCGATATGCACGTACGCCATGATCCAGTTGTCGTTGCCGAGGCGGGTCAGTCCGGCGTCCTGCACGGTGCCGCGATTGATGGTGACGAACTCGCGGATCGTGTTGCGATCGCCGATCTCCAGCCGGGTGGGCTCCCCCCCGTACTTCTTGTCCTGGGGCGCGTCGCCGACCGAAGCGAACTGGAAGATATGGTTGTCTTCGCCGATCCGGGTAGGACCGTTGATCACGGCATGCGGCCCGATGCGGGTGCCCCGACCGATCGTGACCCCGGCCCCGATCACGGTAAACGGGCCCACGCTCACACCCTCCGCCAGCTCGGCGGAAGGATCGATGACTGCCCGGGCGTCGATCAAGGGTGAATATCCTGTTCGGTGCACATGATCTGCGCGGTCGCCACGACCGCGCCGTCGACCTTCGCTGCACAGTCAAACACCCAGATACCGCGCCGGGAGCGGACCAGCCGGGCATACAGCATCAGCTGGTCGCCGGGCTCGACCGGCTTCTTGAAGCGGGCGTTATCCATGCCCACGAGATAGTACAGGCTCTCGCGCCGCGCGCCACGCTCGACCGTCTTGAACGCAAGCAGCCCGGTGGCCTGCGCCATTGCTTCCAGGATCAGCACGCCCGGCATGATCGGGCGCTGCGGGAAGTGCCCCTGGAAAAACGGCTCGTTGTAGGAAACGTTCTTGTAGCCGACCAGGGATTCACCGGGGTTGAACTCGATGACGCGGTCGATCAGCAGGAACGGGTAACGGTGGGGAAGATGCTGCAGTATGTCGTTGATGTTCATGGTTCCGGGTTACCCGTCGGTTGTCAGTTTCGTTTACCGGCGCAGGGTCGCGTCCCGGTCAGTGATTGTCGCTGCCGGCCGCCACCCGGCGCTCCAGCACCTGCAGGCGCCGCGCCATGCGGTCGAGCTGACGCAGGCGCGCGTAGTTGCGGTTCCAGCTTTCGTTGTCCTGCGCCGGCACGCCCGAGGAGTAGACCCCGGGCGCGGTGATCGATTTCGTCACCATCGTCATGCCGGTAATGATGACGTGATCGGTGATTTCGAGATGGCCGACGATCCCGGCACCGCCGCCGATCATGCAGTGGCGGCCGATCCTGGCACTGCCGGAGATCCCGACGCAGCCGGCAATCGCGGTGTGCGCGCCGATAAAGACATTGTGCGCAACCTGGATCTGGTTATCGAGCCGCACGCCCTCTTCCAGTACGGTGTCGTCCAGTGCGCCGCGGTCGATGGTGGTATTGGCGCCGATCTCGACATCGTCGCCGATCCGCACAGCGCCGAGCTGCGGCACATCGAGCCAGCGCCCGTCCTCGCTGGCCAGGCCGAAACCGTCTGCCCCGATGACCACCCCGGGTGCGATGCCGACCCGCTCCCCGATGACCACGCCGTGGCAGATCACCACGTTGGCGGCGATCCGGCTGTGCGCGCCGACACGGCTGCCGGCACCGATGAAACAACCACCCGCCAGTTGCGCGCCGGCGCCGATCACGGCACCGGACTCCACGATGCAGTGCGGACCGACCCAGGCCGATGCATCGACCGTACACCCGTCCTCCAGGGTCGCCGCCGGATGCACGCCGCTGCGCGGCGCCGGCCGCGGCACGATCAGCGCGGCGGCGCGTGCGTAGCTGGCATAGGGGTTGGGGGACACCAGTGCCGGTACCGGGCACTCCGCCAGGTGCTCCGGCGCCAGGATGACCGCCGCAGCGCGCGTGCCGGCCAGGAACCGGCGATAGTTGCGGTTGGCCAGAAAGCTGAGGTCACCCGGTCCGGCATTGGCCAGCGTGGCCACCGCGTCAATCCCGGTATCCGGTCTGCCCCCGTGCAGCTCGGCGCCGATCCGGCCGGCCAGTTCCCCGAGGGTGATACCCATCGCGTACGCCCCGCGAATCGCTGGCGATTATTTCCCCCCCAGCTTCTTGAGAATGAGATCGGTGATATCGATCCGTTTGCCGGCGTACATCACGCCCTGGGCCAGGATCAGGTCATACTTCTCGCTCTTGGCGAAGTTGTCGATGACCTTGCCGATCTCCTCGTTCACGGAACGCAGCATCTCGTTCTTGCGAATGTTGAGGTCATCACGGAACTCGTCCTGCATGCGCTTCAGTTCGCGCCGCTTGCTCAGCAGCTCACGCTCCTTGGTGCTGCGTTCGGAATCGCTGAGCACGGGGCCGTTGGTGGTCATGGCCTCTTCCATCTTGGCCACCCGCCGCTGCAACTCGACGATTTCCTTCTCGCGCCCCGAGAATTCCGCGTCGATCTTGTTCTGCGCGGCGGTGATCTGCGGCGCCTTCTCGCTCAGCTTGGCCAGGTCGACGAAACCGATCTTCAGGTCCCCGGCCGCCGTCGCCGGCCCCGGAATCAACGACAATGCACCCACAAGGGCAAGGACAAATACAGTCAGTTTGCAAGTTTTCACATTCACACTCCGTACATACGTTCAGATCCGTCAGAAGAAGGTTCCCACAGTAAACTGGAACAGCTGCTTGCGGTCACCGGACTGGGCATTCAGGGGCACGCCGATGCTCGCCGAGATCGGCCCCAGGGGTGACGACCACAACCCTGCCAGGCCGACAGAATACCTGAAATCGGAGACATTGAAGTCATTGGCGCTCTGGTACACGTTGCCGAAATCCAGGAATGCGCTCAGGCGTGTACCCGCGCTGGTCTCCATGAACGGCACGGGGAACAGCATTTCCAGGTTGAATACGGTCAGGAAAGAGCCACCGATGGCGTTGCCATTGGAATCCTTCGGGCCCAGCGTGTTTTCGTTGAAGCCACGGATGGAACGGATGCCGCCGGCAAAGAAATTCTCGAAAAACGGCAGGTTGCTGAAGCTGCCATAGCCCTGGCCGTACGCGACACGCCCTTTCATGCCGAGAGTGAAATTCGTGGTCAGGGGCACGAAACGCTGCTGCTGGTAATCCAGCTTGTAGTATTCCAGGCCCGAGCCCGGGATGGTCGCCTCGAGGCTGAGGGACTGCAGCCCGCCGTCGGTGGGGACCAGGATCTTGTTGCGGGAATCGTGACTCCAGCTGGCGGACAGCACCAGGTCACCGAAGGAACTGCCGTAGCTGTCCTCGAAATCGGTCACCTCGACCGGCGAGAACTTGCTCGCGTGCAGGTCCAGACCCTTGTAGCCGGCGCTGAAACGCAGGGTGTCGTACTCGTTGACCGGGATGCCGAAATTGACGTCCAGGCCGCGCGTATCGGTGGAATAATCGGTCAGGTTTGCGCGCCTGGCATCGGTCGTGCGGTAGTAGGCGCCGAAGCCGCGGCTCACACCGTCGATGGTCCAGTATGGATTGACATAGCTGAAACTGTAGACGCTGTTGACCTGGCTGTTGTCGAAGGTGAAGGCGACGCGCTTGCCACTGCCGAGAAAATTGTTCTGCTGGATACTGGCATTGAACAGCACGCCGGCGGTCTGCGAATAGCCGACACCGGCGGTGATGCTGCCGGACGAGGTCTCGGTGACCGCGTAGTTGACATCCAGCTGGTCCGCCGTCCCCGGCACCGAAGGTGTCTCGACGTTGACCTTTTCGAAGAACCCGAGGCGGTCAAGGCGGGTACGGGACCGCTCCACCTGTTCCGCGGAATACCAGCCGCCTTCCATCTGCCGCAGCTCGCGGCGCAGCACCTCGTCCCGGGTCGTGGTGTTCCCGGAAATATTGATGCGGCGCACGTAGACGCGCTTGCCCGGGTCGACGAAGAAACCGAGCGAGACTTCGCGGTTCTTTTCATCCAGTTCCGGCACCGTGTTCACGTTGGCGAAGGCATAACCCTCGTTGCCCAGCAGGGAGCTGATGCGATCCACCGCCTCGGTCACCCGCTTGCGCGAAAAGACGTCACCGGGATTGATGTGGATCAGCGGGAAGATCTTTTGCGCCGGCACGACCAGGTCGCCGGACAGTTTCACCACCTTGATCCGGAACTGCTCACCCTCGTTGATGTTGATCGTGATGTAGATGTCCTTCTTGTCGGGGGTGATCGACACCTGCGTGGACTTGATCTGGAAATTCAGGTAGCCGCGGTCAAGATACCAGGTACGCAGCGTCTCGAGGTCGGCGGACAACGCCTGCTTCGAGTACTGGTCCTTCTTGGTGAACGCGGAAAACAGGGTCGGCGTGGTCTGGGTAAACTGCTTGAGCAGCGTTTTTTCCGGAAAGTTGTGATTGCCGATGATGCTGATCTGCCGGATGTGGGCAACCCGGCCTTCCGAGATGTGGATCAGGATTCCCACCCGGTTGCGCTCGAGCGGCGTCACGGTGGTGTCGATGCGCACGGCATATTTGCCGCGGCTGAAATACTGACGTTGCAGTTCCTGTTCCACCTTCTCCAGCAGGGAGCGGTCGAACACCCGCCCTTCCGCCAGCCCGATCTCCTTGAGTCCGTCCAGCAGCTGCTTGGTCTCCAGATCCTGGTTGCCTTCCAGCTTGATGCTGCTGATCGCGGCACGCTCGCGCACATCGACTACCAGCACGTCACCGTCGCGCTCCAGCGAGATATCATCGAAGAACCCGGTCTTGAACAGCGCGTTGACCGCTTCCACCGAGCCCTTGGTATCGAGGGTCTGACCCACCTTGACCGGCAGGTAGTTGAACACCGTGCCGGCAGAGATGCGCTGCAGTCCCTCGACGCGGATGTCCTTGACCGTAAACGGCTCGAAGGCCCGGGCTGTCGTGCACATGCAGCAACCCAGCAGCAGCGTCCAGAGCAGGCGTATCAGTGGCCGGGGCATGTCAGTCCGTCAGTCAAACAGTCGTATCAGGTCGTTGTAAAAGGCAATGCTCATCAACAGCAGCAACAACAGGATCCCGAGCTTCTGCCCGGCCAGCTGCACCGCTTCCGAGACCGGCCTGCCGGTTACCGCTTCCACCAGGTAATACATCAGGTGACCGCCATCCAGTACCGGGACCGGCAACAGGTTCAGCACACCCAGGCTGACGCTGACCACCCCGAGGAACGCCAGGAACGTACTCAGGCCGATCGCGGCCGACTCGCCGGCATAGCGGGCAATACTGATCGGGCCACTGAGATTCTCGACCGACGCGCGGCCGGAAACCATTTTCCAGAGTGTGCGTAACGTCAGCGTCGACATTTCCACGGTCTTGTTCACCGCCGCAGGCAGCGCCTCCAGCACCCCGTAGCGCACATCGACGCGCATTGTAGCACGCTGTTGCGCGTCGGGCAGACGTACCGAAGCGCCGATGAAACCGTGTTCACCGCCGTCCCCGCTGACCCGTTCCGGCACCAGGTGCAGGGATACCTGCCGACCGTCCCGCTCCACCACGACCTCGATCGGCTGTTCCGGCCGGGCGCGCACGTATTCCACCCACTCGTTCCAGCCGGTGATCTTCCTGCCGTCCGCGCGCACGATCCGGTCACCGGGACGCATCCCCGCCCGGCTCGCCGCCTTGCCCGCCACCACCTCGTCCACGACGGCCGGTAACTGCCACGGGACCAGCCCGAAATTCTTCAGCACCCCGCCCTTTTCCAGCAGCCGGTCCGGCGCGGAGAACTGCACCTCCAGCTGACGCTCCCCGCCGTGCGCGCCGCGCACCTGCAATTCGAGCGTCCGCGGCTCGTCCAGCCCGGCTTCCAGCAGGGCGGTCATCGCGCTGTCCCAGGTCGGTGTCCGGACCCCCTGGATCGCGAGAATCTCGTCGCCCTGCACGATGCCCGCCTGCTCGGCAACCGAGTCCGGAATCACCGCGCCGACGACCGGCCGCAGGCCCGGCACGCCGACCACGTACATCACCCAGTAGGCGAGGATGGCAAACAGGAAGTTGAACAGGGGGCCGGCCACCACCACGGCGATGCGGGTCGGAACCGGTTTGCGGTTGAAGGCACGGTGCAGTTCGGCAGGCGCTACCTCGCCTTCCCGTTCATCCAGCATCCTGACATAGCCGCCGAGCGGCAGGGCGGCGACCACCAGTTCGGTACGGTCGGCGCCGAAGGTCCACTTCCATAATGGCCGGCCGAAACCGATCGAAAACCGCAGCACCTTGACGCCGAGCCGGCGTGCGACCCAGAAATGTCCGAATTCGTGCACCGTGACGAGTACGCCGATGGCGACGAGAAATGCCGCCAGGGAATGGATGACGTCGCTCATTGTGCCAGTGTGACCCTGCTCGCCACGACGAGTTCAGCAGCCTGTTCCCGGGCCAGCGCATCGGCCGCCAGCACGGTTTCCAGACTGCCGGCAGCCTGCGCCGGCACGCGCGCCAGCGTTTCCTCGATCACCCTGGGAATGACCGGAAACGCAATACGCCGTTCCAGGAATGCCTGTACCGCCACCTCGTTCGCCGCATTCAGGACGGCCGGTGCCGTACCGCCGGCCTGCAATGCCGCCAGGGCCAGCGCCAGGCAGGGATAGCGCGCATGGTCGGGAGGGGCGAACTGCAGCATGCCGGTCGCCAGCAGGTCCAGTCCCTGCGCACCGGATTCGATCCGTTCGGGCCAGCCCAGTGCGTGACTGATCGGAATGCGCATGTCCGGGTTGCCCAGTTGTGCCAGCATCGACCCGTCCACGTACTCCACCAGCGAGTGGATGACGGACTGCGGATGCAGCACCACCGTGATCCGTTCCCGGGACAGCCCGAACAGCCAGCTGGCCTCGATCACCTCGAGCCCCTTGTTCATCATGGTGGCGGAATCCACCGAGATCTTGCGGCCCATCACCCAGTTCGGGTGCGCACACGCCTGTTCCGGTGTCACGCCTGCCAGTCGCGCGAGCGGCAGGGTGCGAAACGGCCCGCCCGAGGCGGTCAGCAGCACGCGGCGCACGCCGCGCGGGGCGCTCCCGGCGCGATAGTGATCCGGCAGGCATTGCAGGATGGCGTTGTGCTCACTGTCGATCGGCAACAGGGTGGCCGCGTGCTCACGCACCGCCTGCATGAACAGGTCCCCGGACATCACCAGTGCTTCCTTGTTGGCCAGCAGCACGCGCTTGCCACAGCGGGCCGCCTGCAGGGTCGGCAACAAACCGGCCGCACCGACGATGGCGGCCATCACGTGGCTGACCGACGCCAGGCCGGCGACCTCCACCAGTCCGTCGATGCCGGCCAGTACCCGCAGTTCCGGCAGCGGCTTCTGCAGGCGCTCCTGCAGGCGCTGCGCGGCATCGGCATCGGCCAGCACGGCATACTCCGGGCGATGGCGCAGGCACTGTTCGGCCAGCACGTCGACGTTGCGGTTTGCCGTCAGGGCGATCACACGGAAACGCTCCGGGTGGCGCCCGATCACGTCCAGCGTGTTGACCCCGATCGATCCGGTCGAACCGAGGAGCGTGACGCCCGCAGGCTGGCGCGCCGGCGGGGTATTCATCACAGCCCCATCCACAGGAAGCCGCCCAGGAAGACCGGGACCGCGGCCGTCATGCTGTCGATGCGGTCGAAAATGCCGCCGTGGCCCGGAATGATGCTGCCACTGTCCTTGCTGTTGCTCTGGCGTTTCATCAGGCTCTCCAGCAGATCACCGGCCACCGAAAACAGCATGGCCAGCAGCGATACCATACAGAATGATACGGTCCACGCCAGCGAGTGGCTGAACCACCAGCCGGCCGCAGCGGCAAACAGCAGGCTCGCCAGCAACCCGCCGTATACGCCCTCGCGCGTCTTGCCGGGACTCACCGCGGGCGCCAGCTTGTGTCGGCCAAAGAACCGGCCGGCGAAAAACGCGCCGCTGTCGGCCAGCCAGATCATGACCAGCAACAGCAGCATCAGCTCGGGGCCCCGGGCACCGTGACGGTGCAGCACCACCAGCCCGGTCCAGGCCGGCAAGGTCACCAGCAGGCCGGCCACCAGCTTCAGCAACGTGCAACCGCGGCCGTGCCCGGCACAGAAGGCGGGGCGTGCCAGCCAGAACAGTGCAAACAGCCACCAGCCGCCGGCCACGCCCAGCAACGCCGGCAGCATGCGCTCCGGCGGCACCTGCCAGAGCAGCCACATCAGCAGGGCCGCCGCCCCGGTGTAGGCCGCGCGCGACCAGCCGCGGTACAACGGCACCAGCCGCGACCACTCCCAGACGGCGGCACAGAAGATGAGCGCGAGGATGCCGGCCACGATGCGGGTGTCGAGGCGCAACACCCCGACCACGACGAGCGGCACCAGGATGGCCGCGGAGATCAGGCGGGTCCTAAGCACCCTTGACCTGCTCCACCTGTTCGCCGGTACGGCCAAAGCGGCGCTGGCGGTTGGCGTACCAGTCCAGCGCCCTGTCGAGTTCACCGGCATCGAATTCAGGCCACAGCAGGTCGGTAAAATAGAGCTCCGTGTAGGCAAGCTGCCAGAGCAGGAAGTTGCTGATGCGGCGTTCGCCACCGGTGCGGATAAACAGGTCCGGCTCGGGCAGGTCCGGCATCGACAAGGCGTTGTTGATGTCCTCGCTGCGGATATCCTGCGGCTGCAGGGAACCGTCGGCAACCTGCTGCGCCAGCTGCCGGCACGCCTGGGTGATGTCCCACTGCCCGCCGTAATTCGCCGCGATCACCAGTTCCAGCCGGCGGTTCTGCGCCGTCTGCTGTTCCGATTCGCGGATCAGGCGGTGCAGGTTATCGGGAAAGGCGGCGCGCTCGCCGATGAAGCGCAGGCGCACGTTGTTGCGGTCCAGCGCATCGACTTCCTTCTTCAGCGTGTTCACGAACAGGTCCAGGATCAGTCCGACTTCCTCGCTGGGCCGCCGCCAGTTTTCGCTGCTGAAGGCAAACAGCGTGAGCGCGCCGATCTCCCGGTCGATGCATGCCTCCACCACGCGGCGGACCGATTTCACACCCTCGCGATGACCGATGGCACGGGGCAGCATGCGCGCACGTGCCCAGCGCCCGTTACCATCCATGATGATGGCCACGTGCTGCGGCTGGCTACCGGGCTGCCTGGCGTGGGAGTTCAATCGCGTCTGCCTCTCGGTTCTGTCACTTTGCCGTACTCGGGCGGGTTACACGATCACGGCTGGCGTGCTGGGCTGGCGAGGTGCCGGTCGCCCGCCCGCGGTCCCCGGGCCTTCCGGGCCGCCGCGGTTGAACGCAATGGCCAGCCCCATGAACGGTATTCCCCATCGCGTCAGATCGCCATCAACTCCTGTTCCTTCTGCGCCAGGACCCTGTCAACCTCGCCGATACGCTGGTCGGTCAATTTCTGGACGTCATCCTGCGCGCGGCGCTCCTCGTCCTCGGATATCTCCTTCTCCTTGAGCAGGCTCTTGAAGTCACTGTTCGCGTCCCGGCGGATATTGCGAATCGCCACCTTGGCCGCCTCGCCTTCCTGTCGCACCACCTTGACGAGGTCACGCCGGGTCTCCTCGGTCAACGGCGGCATGGGAATGCGCATCACGGTACCCGCGGTGTTCGGATTGAGCCCCAGGTCGGACATCAGGATGGCCTTTTCGATCGGCTGCACCATCTGTTTCTCCCAGGGCGTCACCACCAGGGTGCGGCCGTCCTCGACGCCGATGTTCGCCACCTGTGAGATCGGCACGTCCGACCCGTAATAATCCACCCGCAGGTGATCCAGCAGACTCGGGTGGGCGCGGCCGGTACGCACCCTGCTCAACGACGTCCTGAGTGTCTCGATCGACTTGCTCATGCGCATGCCGGCGTCCTGCACGATTTCCTTGATCATACTCGCCTCTCTACTCCACCAGCGTCCCGACCGGTTCACCGGCGACGATCCTGCCCAGCTGGCCGGGAACGAACACGTTGAAAACCCGCAGCGGCAGGGCATGCTCGCTGCACAACACGAGGGCGGTAGCGTCCATGACGCCCAGCTTCTGCTCCAGGGCATCGGCATAGCGCAGCTGCTCGTAGAAGCGCGCGTCCGGATGCTGCACCGGGTCGGCGGAATACACCCCGTTCACCTTGGTGGCCTTGAGCAGCAGTTCGGCGCCGATCTCGATGGCGCGCAGGCTCGCGGCCGAGTCGGTGGTGAAGAACGGGTTGCCGGTACCGGCGGCGAAGATCACCACCCGGCCCGCGGCCAGGTGCGCGACAGCACGGCGCACGCTGTAGGATTCACAGACCTGGTCCATGATCAGCGCGGACATGACTACACATTCGCAGCCGGCCTGCTGCAGGGCGTCCTGCATGGCGAGCGCATTGATCACCGTCGCCAGCATCCCCATCTGGTCGCCGGTGACCCGGCTCATGCCCTGCGACGCAAGCCCGGCGCCACGCAGCAGGTTACCGCCCCCGATCACCAGCCCGACCTGCACGCCCTTGCGTGCCTCGGCGTGGATCTCGCCAGCCAGCCTTTGCAGGATGTCCGGGTCGATCCCGTGGCCACCCTGGCCCATCAGCGCCTCACCACTGAGCTTGAGCAGTATGCGCCGGTATGACATGTCGGTAGCCTTTTGAATTCAGTCAGATATAGTGGATTTCAAGGCCTTCGCCCCGGCCGCATTGTCGTACTTTTTGGCGCGGATTGCCATAAAAAACGGGGTCGGACGGCGACCCCGCTGGAGCGGACGGAGAGGGAGACTATGGTTGGCGGCCGACCGCCCCGCAGGCACATCCCGGTCGGCCGGCCTCAGCCACCCTTGACCTGCGCCAGTACCTCGTCGGCGAAATTTTCGGCCTTCTTCTCGATACCCTCGCCGAGTTCCATGCGTTCGAAACGCACCACCCCGGCACCGGCACCGTTCAGCAGCTTGCCAACGGTCTGGTCCGGGTCCTTGACGAACTGCTGGCCCAGCAGGGTGATCTCGGCCAGGAACTTGCGGATGCGCCCTTCGATCATCTTTTCGATGATGTTGTCCGGCTTGCCGGACTCGCGTGCCTGCGCCGTGAAGATCTCGCGCTCCGCAGCAATCAGTGCGGCCGGCACCTGGTCCTCGGACACGCAGACCGGACGCGGATCGTGTGCCGCGATGTGCATGGCAAGGTCCTTGCCCAGCGCGGCATCGCCGCCGGTGAAATCGACCAGCACGCCGATCCGCACCCCGTGCGTGTACGTGGCGATCGGGTTGCTGCTCGCCATGCGCGCAAAGCGGCGCACGGTGATGTTCTCACCGATGGTTGCGATCAGCGCCTTGCGGGCCTCCTCGATGGTCGTGCTCGCGCCGTCTTTCAGTGGCATGGCCAGCAGGGCATCCAGGTCCGCCGGGTCGTCCTGCAGCACGCGCCGCGCGACGGCGCTGGCAAAGGCCTGGAAGTCGTCCTTCCTGGCCACGAAGTCGGTTTCGCAGTTGACCTCGGCCACGGCGGCCGTCTTCGCATCGTCGGACAGTTCGACCACCACGAGCCCCTCGGCGGCGATGCGTCCGGCCTTCTTGTCGGCCTTGGCGATGCCGGCCTTGCGCAGCGCCTCGATGGCCGCGTCCATGTCCCCGTCGTGTTCCACCAGGGCCTTCTTGCACTCCATCATGCCGGAGCCGGTACGTTCGCGCAGTTCCTTCACCTGCGCTGCGGTTATTGCCATATCGAATTCCTCTGCAAATCGCTATCAGTTATCCAGGGTTAGGCGGGCTACTCGGCACCGTGTTCGGTGTCCGCCACATCCGCGATCGCCTCGCCGGTCGCCTCACCGCTCGCCTCGGTGGTGGCATCGGTGGTTGCATCGGTGGTTGCATCGGCAGGCTCCGCGGCGGCCTTCTTCCTGACGGTGACCTTGCCCGGTGCCTTCTTCGCCGCCGTGCCGCGTGGCTTGCGGCGCGCCGGCCTGTCGTCCCCTTCCTCGGCCACTTCCACGAACTCGTCGCTGGCGTTGGTCATGACATGCGCCACGCTGAGCTTGCCGGTGTCGACGGCGTTCGCGGCGGCCTCGACGTACAGCTGGATGGCGCGAATGGCGTCATCGTTGCCGGGTATCACGTATTCGATACCGTCCACGGAGTTGTTGGTATCGACCACGCCCACGACCGGGATACCCAGTTTCCTGGCCTCGCTGATGGCGATCTTTTCGTAGCCGACATCCACGACGAACAGGGCGTCCGGAATGCCGCGCATGTCCTTGATCCCGCCCAGGCTGCGCTCCAGCTTCTCCATCTCGCGGGTCAGCATCAGGCCCTCCTTCTTGCTGATCCGGTCGAAGGATCCGTCGGTGGACATGGTTTCGAGATCCTTGAGGCGCCGGATCGACTGGCGTACCGTCTTGTAGTTGGTCAACATGCCGCCGAGCCAGCGATGATTCACGAACGGCATGCCGCACTGGGCCGCGTTGTCCCGGATCGCACTCTGTGCGGAACGCTTGGTGCCGACGAACAGCACGGTACCGCCGTTGGCGGCCATGCTGCTGATGAAGTTCATTGCGTCCTGGAATAAGGGAAGGGTCTTCTCGAGGTTGATGATGTGGATCTTGCCGCGCTCGCCGTAGATATAGGGGCTCATCTTCGGGTTCCAGTAGCGGGTCTGGTGCCCGAAATGCACGCCGGCCTCCAGCATCTGGCGCATGGTTACATCTGCCATTACGATCACTCCAAATTGTCAGGGTTGGTCTTCCATGTACCCCATTCCTGCAACCCGCTCCGCCGCCAGGCGACGCGGGCACCCTGCCGAATGTGCCGGTACATGTGTGGATTTTGTCGGGCGGCCCGGGAGCGGACCACTTAACAAGCCGGCTTTTATACCATACACTCGTTTTCTCGGCAATCCGGACTGTGTCCAGATCGCGGCGCCGACCCTACTGCAAACAGGACCTTACATGCCCGTCACCATCAAGACCCCGGATGAGATCGAGAAAATGCGTGTCGCCGGGCGGCTCGCGGGCGAAGTCCTGCGCATGATCCGGCCACATGTCCAGCCGGGCGTCACCACGCTGGAACTCGACCGGCTCTGTCACGACTACATCGTCAACGAGCAGCAGGCGATTCCCGCCCCGCTCAACTACCGGGGATTCCCCAGGTCGATCTGCACCTCGGTCAACCACGTGGTCTGCCACGGCATCCCCGGGGACAAGAAGCTGAAGAAGGGCGACATCATCAACATCGATATCACCGTGATCAAGGACGGCTGGCACGGCGACACCAGCAAGATGTTCTTTGTCGGTGACCCCCCGGTCGCCGCCGAGCGGCTCGCCCGCATCAGTCACGAATGCATGAAGATCGGCATCGACCTGGTGCGGCCCGACATCACCCTGGGTGATATCGGCCATGCCATCCAGGAATACGCCGAAACCAACCACTGTTCCATCGTGCGCGAGTACTGCGGCCATGGCATCGGCCGCGCGTTCCACGAAGATCCGCAGGTGCTCCACTACGGCAGACCCGGCACCGGCCTGCGCCTGCAGCCGGGCATGATTTTCACCATCGAGCCGATGGTGAACGCCGGCAGGCGCCACACCCGCCTGCTGCCCGACGGCTGGACCGTGGTCACCAAGGACCACAGCCTGTCGGCCCAGTGGGAACATACCATCCTGGTGACCACGGACGGACACGAAGTGCTGACCTGTCTAGCCGGTGACGAGCTCTAGCCCGCCGGGATGCTGCAAACACCCGCCGCACCCCAGGACTTCGAAACCTGGTTCAACCTGGCACCGCTGGGTGAACGCCACGGCAGCAGTGCCGCGCTGATCGGTACCTACAAGCGGTGCCTGAATCACGGCCGCAGCGTCCTCAAGCAGCACTTCGACAGCGGCTACCACACCCACACCCTGCTGCAGGGACGCTCCTGGCTGGTCGACCAGGTACTGGTGCACGCCTGGGAACTGCACCTGGGTGATGCCGCCGAGACGCTGACCCTGGCCGCGGTCGGCGGCTACGGGCGCAGCGAGCTGATGCCGGGTTCCGATATCGACCTGCTGATCCTGCTGCCGGACAACGCCGGCAGCCGCCACGATGCGGCGCTCACCGCCCTGCTGACGTTCCTCTGGGACATCGGCCTGGAGGTCGGTCACAGCGTGCGCAGCGTCGACGATTGCGTGACACAGGCACTCGCCGACATCACCGTCATCACCAACCTGATGGAGGCGCGCTGGCTGACCGGTTCGATGGAACTGTTTTTCGCGATGCTGGACGCCACCGCAGCGGAGCGCATCTGGTCGAGCCGTGAATTCTTCATGGCCAAGCGCGAGGAACAGCGTATCCGCCACCAGAAATACAACGATACCGCCTACAATCTCGAACCCAACATCAAGGAAGGCCCGGGGGGACTGCGCGACTTCCAGATGATCGCCTGGGTGGCCAACCGTCATTTCGGCACCGACTCGCTGGAAGAACTGGTCGAGCGGGGTTTTCTCACCCAGCACGAATATCACGCACTCACCGAGCGGCGGGCCTTTCTGTGGAAGATCCGCTTTGCCCTGCACATGCTGACCGGCCGCGGTGAGGACCGCCTGCTGTTCGACTACCAGCGCACGCTGGCCGAGCTGCTCGGTTACCGGAACGATGAAATCCGGCTCGGCGTCGAGGCGTTCATGAAGGACTACTACCGTACCATCATGTCGCTCGGCCGCCTCAACGAAATGCTGCTGCAGCTGTTCCACGAGCACATCCTGTTCCCCGGCGAACCGGGCGCGCCGGTGATGATCAACAAGCGCTTCCAGTCACGCCACGGCTTTCTCGAGATTGCCTGGCCGACGGTGTTCCGCTATTACCCGCACGCCCTGCTCGAGGTGTTCCTGATCCTGCAGCAACACCCGGAACTGAAAGGCGTGCGCGCCGACACCATCCGCTCCATTCGCGCGCACCTGCACCTGATCGACGACGGGTTCCGCCAGGACATCCGCGCGCGCAGCCTGTTCATGGAGATCCTGCGTCAGCCCCACGGGGTGACGCACGCGTTGCACCGCATGAACAATTACGGCGTGCTTGCCGCCTACCTCCCGATGTTCGGCCAGATCGTCGGTCAGATGCAGTACGACCTGTTCCACATCTACACCGTGGACGAGCACATCCTGACCGTGATCAGCAACCTGCGCCGCTTCACGGTGCAGGACTGCGCACTCGAGTTCCCGCTCTGCAGCCACATCGTCGCCACCATTCCCAAGCCGGAACTGCTGTACCTCGCCGGACTGTTTCACGACATCGCCAAGGGCCGCGGCGGCGACCATTCCGAGCTGGGCGGACACGACGCGCACGACTTCTGCCTGCAGCACGACCTCAGCGAGTACGATGCCGGCCTGGTGACCTGGCTGGTGGAAAACCACCTCATGATGTCCTCCACCGCGCAGCGCCAGGACATCAGCGACCCGGTCGTGGTCAACCGCTTCGCCCGGCTCATGCACGACCCGATGCACCTCGACTACCTGTACCTGCTCACGGTGGCCGACATTCGCGCCACCAACCCGGGGCTGTGGAACAGCTGGAAGGACGCCCTGCTGAAACAGCTCTACTACAGTACCCGCCGCGCCCTGCAGCGCGGCCTGCAGGACCCGATGGAACGCTCCGAGCACATCCAGAAGGTCCAGGAAGCGGCGCTGGAACTGCTCACCCTGGGACGCGCCGGGGTGGATCCACTGTGGCGGCAGCTGGGTGACGAGTATTTCCTGCGCCACATTCCCTGGCAGGTGGCCCATCACACCACCCTGCTGCACGCGCGCGCGCCGCAACAGGACAGTCTGGTCGACATCCAGCCGCTGACCGAGCGCGGCGGCACCGAGATCTTCATCTACGCGCCGGCCGCCGATGATCTGTTCAGCCGCATCACCGCCGTTCTCGACCAGCTCGGACTGGACGTGGTCGATGCCGGTATCATCACGACCAACGACGGCCACGGACTGCACACCTACCACGTGCTGGAGGTTTCCGGCGCGCCGATCACCGGCATGCGCCGCAGCGAGGAAATCCGCACCGCCCTGCAGGCCGAGCTCGAACACGGCAAGCCGGACATCTGGCACGTCGCGCGCCGGATGCCGCGCGTGTACAAGCATTTCCCGATCAAGACCCACGTCGATTTCAAGCCGGACGAGATCGACCAGCGCACGGTCATGTCATTGATCACCTCGGACCGGCCCGGGTTGCTGTCCCGCGTGGGTCGCGCGTTTGTCGACTGCAAGGTGCGCCTGCAGAATGCCAGGATCGCCACGCTCGGCGCCCGCGCCGATGACGTGTTCTACATCACCGACCTCGACAACCGGCCGTTGCGGGAAGACGCACAGTTCGAATGCCTGGAACGGTCGATCCACCACCACCTGGACGAACCGCGGACGGACGAACGTGTGATCTACCGGATCTAGCGTCCGGCAGCGGCGGAGTGCCCCATGGAAAGAACCTCCGGCATGCCCATCTGGGTCTACCTGGCATTTTCCGGCATCCGGACCAGAAGAGGCGCCCTGGCCCTGATCGGCGCCAGCGTGCTGTGCACGCTCTACTGCGTCCCGTGGCCGCAATTATTCCCGCTGCCCGGCCGGCTCGCCGGACTGTTCCTGGTCGATGACTGGAGCTGGTTTGCGCTGATGGTCCCGGTCACGCTCTGGTACTGGCTGAGCCTGCGCTGGACCGACCGCAACGCGATCTGGACGACTGCCGCCCGCAAGTCTGACTCCTAACGCGCGCGTTCCACCAGTTCCACCGCGTTGCCGTCCGGGTCGCGGCAGAACAGCGCGCGCCGCCCGGAGCGGCTTTTCGTGCAGGCCGTACCGGCCTGTTCCAGCCGTTGCAGCATGGCATCGAGATCATCGACGAACAGGGCCATGTGTGCGTCACGCCCCCCGTGCCGGTCGTGCCCTCCCTGTCCGGCACCAGGCAGTTCCAGCAGGTGCACCTGCTGACCCTGCCCCAGATCCAGCCAGGCACCGGGAAAGCCCAGCCCGGGCCGGGTCACGACCGGCAGGCCGAGCAGGTCATGGTAAAACGCCAGCGCGCGGGCGGTGTCGCTGACCAGCACGCTGACGTGATGGAGACCGGTGACCCGGCTCATGCACCCTCCCGCGCGTGAATCCGCGCCGCCAGCCAGGCCGCCGTCACGATCATCGCACCGCCCGCCCACTCGCGCGGCTGCACGCTTTCCGTCGTGAGCAGCAGCGAGGACACCGCCCCGACCACCAGCTCGAACAGCAGGATGACCGCGGAGCGATGTACCGGCATGCGTGACACGCCGTACTGCACCGTGAGGGTCATCAGCAGAAAACCGCACAACCCGAGCAATGCGCCCCCCAGCCAGGCCACGCCGGCGACCCGCGGTAGCGGCGCATGGGTCCAGGCGATCCAGGCGAGCGCCACCAGCACCACGCCGGCCCAGCTGGTGGCCGACCTGAGCCAGACACCGACCGACTGCATGCGGCGCACGTACACGTTGCTCAGCGCAAAGGAGAACCCGGACGAGACCGCCAGCCAGTCGGCCGCAGCGCGTGGCCAGGGCAGGCCGACCTGGTCGTTCCACAGCATGATCAGCGCCCCGGCCACCGCGACCACGAAGACCAGCAGCGACTGCCGGTCGAGCCGCTCGTCCAGCATCAGCCAGCCCAGGCACACGGCCCAGAACGGCGACAGGTAGAACAGCAGCAGCACCCGCACCACACTGCCGTGCAGCACCGCCATGATGAAGGCCACGTTGCACCAGCCGGCCGCCAGCCCCATCCACGCCAGCGCCCGGACGTTGGCCAGTGCAAGCCGCCGGTCGCGCACGAAGATCCAGAAAAACACCGCCAGCACCGTTCCGTAACTGAGCAGCGCACTCCACAGCCCGTTCAGCCCGGCCGCCTCCAGCCGGCGCAGCGGGTACCACACCAGTCCCCACAGGGTGGCGGTGAACAGCAGGCTGAGGACCGGCAACAGTGCACTGCCTGGTTTGGCGACGTTCATGGCTTCCCTTATACTTTCATTTCAGCACTTCACCAGCCCCCGCTCCCGCCGGGAGCGGGTCGGGGTGGGGAGATAATAAATGATCTGTCCCGTATGCATGCCCTCATTGTGCCCTGCTTCCGCAGGAAGAGGGGATGCCCCTGCCCGGCCCAGGAACCATCATGCACACGGCCACCGGGCGCAACCCGCCCCATGAATCCCGACCTGTCCCTGTTGCAGCCCTACCCGTTCGAGCGGCTGGCCGCGTTGTTCGCGGACACGCCGGCGCCGGCGCACCCGGCACCGATCGCACTGTCCATCGGCGAACCGCGCCATGCAACGCCCGGTTTCATCACGGAAGAGGTCATCACGCACCTGCACGGCCTGTCCAGCTACCCGGTCACGCGCGGCAGCGATGCCCTGCGCGCGGCCATCGCCGGCTGGCTGACCCGCCGCTTTGCCCTGCCGGCCGGCAGTATCGACCCGGCCAGCATGGTGCTACCGGTCAACGGCACCCGTGAGGCGCTGTTTGCAATCGCGCAGTGCCTGGTCGACCGCGCGCGGCGGCCGCTGGTCGCCATGCCGAACCCGTTCTACCAGATCTACGAGGGTGCCGCGCTGCTGGCCGGGGCCGAACCGTATTTTCTCAACACCACGCGCGCGAACGGCTACCTGCCCGACCTGGACGCGGTGCCGGCCGCGGTATGGCAACGCTGCCAGCTGGTCTACCTGTGCACGCCCGGCAACCCGACCGGCGCGGTCATGCCGGTGGAGCAGTTGCAGCGTCTGATCCGGCTGGCGGACAAGCATGATTTCATCATCGCCTCGGACGAATGCTATTCCGAAATCCACCCGCCGGCCGGCACCCCGCCGGCCGGGCTGTTACAGGCCGCCGCGGCCATGGGGCGCAGCGACTACCGGCGCTGTCTCGTGTTTCACAGCCTGTCAAAGCGCTCCAGCGTGCCCGGACTGCGCTCCGGATTCGTGGCCGGCGACGCCGGGCTGATGCAGGCCTTCCTGCGTTACCGCACCTACCACGGCTGCGCCATGCCGCCGGCCACCCAGGCCGCCAGCGTGCGCGCCTGGTCCGACGAACAGCACGTTGCGGACAACCGCCGCCTGTACGACGCGAAATTCCGCGCCGTGCTCGACATCCTCGGCCCGGTGCTCGACGTGCAGGCACCCGCGGCCGGTTTCTACCTGTGGGCCCGCACGCCCGGCAGCGACACGGAGTTCGCGCGCGGGTTGCGCGCACGGGCCAACGTCCTCGTGCTGCCGGGCAGCTACCTGTCGCGCGCGGTCCAGGGTTTCAATCCCGGCAGCGGCTATGTGCGCATGGCGCTGGTCGCGCCACTGGAAGACAGCGTCGAGGCGGCCACGCGTATCAGGGCATACATCGAGGGGCTGTGACGGGTATCATGGCGCCTGACTTTCACGATCCGGAGAAGCTTCCTCATGAACGACCTGCAGTCCACCATCGAAGAGGCGTTCGAACGCCGCGCCGATATCACCCCGCGCAGCGTGGAAACCCATGTCAAGGAAGCCACGCTCGAGGCCATCAACCTGCTGGACCGCGGGCAGGCCCGTGTCGCCGAGAAACTGGACGGCAAGTGGGTGGTCAACGACTGGCTGAAGAAGGCGGTACTGCTGTCGTTCCGCATCGAGGACAATGCCTTCATCAAGGGCGGCTTCACCAACTATTATGACAAGGTGCCGTCCAAGTACGCCGACACCAACTCGCGCGAATTCCGCGAGGGCGGCGTGCGCATCGTGCCCCCGGCCACCGCGCGCAAGGGTGCCTACATCGCGCCGGGCGCGGTGCTGATGCCCTCCTACGTCAACATCGGCGCCTACGTGGACTCCGGCACCATGGTAGACACCTGGGCCACGGTCGGTTCCTGCGCGCAGATCGGTAAAAACGTGCACCTGTCCGGCGGCGTCG